>JAIBCI010000113.1 GCA_019694255.1 Saprospiraceae bacterium | reverse complement strand
TTTATATCAGTTGTTTATGACAAAACTAGATATTATTATATATAACTTATGATTATGTTTAAAATACTGATAATCAGGTATTTATAAAAATACGCTTCGCGGGGTCTGGTAAAAATTTTTTTATCCGGAAATTGTAATTATTTGATAAATTGAAGAATTTCCTCGAGAAAAATTCGCTCATTAGACAATCGGGGGACTTTTTTTTGAGCACCAATTCTGTTGGTAGCCTGCATCCAGTCAGAAAAGCATCCCGGACGTGCAAGGTGCAATATTAATCTGTTCAGAGCCAGTCCTTTATATCGCTTGGCTTCATAATCCGAATTCAAGGATTGAATGGCCTGATCAAGCGATTCGGCGAAAGCATGAATATCAGGAACTTCAGATTCGAATTCAATGATCCATTCGTGTCCTCCCTTCGCCTGGTCTCCCTCCTGAAAAACCGGAGCAACCGTATAGTCCCTGACACGGACATTAAATTGTTCGCAACAACGCCTGACCGCTTCATCCGTAGTGGCTACCATTAATTCTTCCCCAAATACGTTGATGAACTGCTTAATTCTTCCTGTGATTCTAATCCGAAAAGGTTTCAGACAGGTAAATGTTATCGTGTCGCCTAAGATATATCTATATAAACCGGAATTGGTCGTGATGATGACAGCATAGTTGATGGCCGTCTGAACTTCACCGAGAAGGAGTGTCTTAGGTGAAGGGCGATTAAGCTGTTCAGGGGTAATGAATTCATAAAAAACACCAACATCAAGTAGTAAAAGCAAGTCATCCGTCTTGTCTTTATCCTGAAATGCAAAGTATCCTTCTGATGCGTTGTACGCTTCAAAGAAATGAACATTATCAGATGGAAATAATTCCTTAAATGTATTTCTATATGGAACGAAGCTTACGGCCCCATGTATTAGTATCTCGAAATGAGGCCAAACTTCCAGCATATTACTTTTTCCAGTTATAGCCAGAATTTTCCGAAAAAGAATCAACATCCATGTTGGAGAACCAACCAGAAGCCTTACATCTTCATCAATGCATTTTTCGGCAATAATATCTAATTTTTTTTCAGAATCTTCAAGTAGGTTAAATTCTTCTGACGGAACCAAAAAGCTCTTTAAAATTGCAGATAAATTTTTGTAAATCACCGCGGATACATCTCCGATTATGGCACCCGGATATTCCGGGTAATCGTTTCTGCAAGATCCAGCGAGTATGATACTTTTGCCATCCAATAATGAGCAATCCGGCAACTGATTATAAATTGAAGCGATCAGGTGAAGCCCTGCTTTGGAGTGGCAATTCCGGTGATTTTCTGAAGGTATTGGAATAAATTTACTTTTATCGGAAGTTGTTCCTGAGGATTTGGCAAAATGACTTACCCTACCAGGCCAAAGGACATCTTCCTCTCCTTTCATCATACGGAATATATAGCTTTTGATTTCATCGTATTCATTCAATGGCACAACATTCAAGAAATCACTTACCGATGAAATATTCCGATAATCGTATTTTAAACCCCATTCAGTATCCGCCGCAGTTTTGATAATTTGAAGTAACTGATCTTCCTGTGCCTTCTCTGGATTGTTAATAAATTCATTGATCTCAGCGCAAGGGATCGATAAATACTTAGACCAGAGGAAATTAATTAAGCCCATACTACCATACTACATTTTCAAAAAGCGAATTCATTTGAATTAAACTATAATTCAGATGGAATGCGAATTTCGTAAACCGCTTTATTTTTATTGATAAGGCTACTTTTCAGCAACCAGGGATTGTACAATTTTAAATCACGGTAAGTAATACCATTACGATGTGCAAAATCTGCAAGGCTGTTGATTGAAGAGTCAACCTTAACTACAGAATACGATTTGTATTCAGGGTATAAATCTGATTTATCCAGAATGTAGCCAAATTTATCTGGATTTGACATAATTTCTTTATATGCCAGAATTCTGAATAAGTATCGGTTTGTCTCCTCAGAAAGATTCAGATCAAAAAAAGATTTTTCTTTTTGTTCGGCCATGGCAACTGAAAGTGCTGAAGGTCCCATATTATAAGCTGCACAAGCTAAAGCCCATGTACCGAACCTTTCATGTAAATTTCTTAAGTATTTTGCAGCCGCATGGGTGCATTTTTCGAAATTATTTCTCTCATCAATATAATCATTCACAGTCAAACCCATTTCCATTGCAGTAGCTTCTTTAAACTGCCATATCCCTTTGGCTCCTGCAGAAGATACAGCATTCCTCAAGGCACTTTCTGCGACCGCGATATATTTCAGATCTTCTGGCAAACCCTCTTCTTTAAAGATTGCTGCAACCTGTGAGAGATAACGATTGGCCAGCTTGAGGCAAATTAAAGTCGAACTATGTTGGTAAGTATTGATCAGAAGTTCACGTTCCAGTCTTTCGGAGATGTCATCTGAGTTAATGGGGATAGGTTCACCTGCGAAGGTTATGGCCTGATTAATCCGGATACCCCGGATAGATTGTTGTACCGGATCAAATGAAAAACCACTGACTTTCTTGTTTGAAAGCAGTGTAACAAACAACACCCCTACAGCGAAACCGAGTAAAAGGAAAGAAAAAATATAACCCTTATTTTTCATACGGTAAAATTACGTCCTTTTAAAAAATGAAATACTATTGTTTGGAGAGTAACGCACAAAACTGATGTTGATTGTAAGTGTTTCATTTACAAATAGTATTAATCTAATGCCAGTTCAACAGAACTTAAGTATTGATGAGCTAAGGGTCAAACATATACTTGACTATTATGCGGTCAAATATAACCAGCCTGACTTTATAACTGATGATCCCATCAGTATTCCTCACCAGTACAGCAAAAAACAGGATATTGAAATTGCGGGCTTTTGGACCTCTGTACTGTCTTGGGGACAGCGAAAATCCATCATCAAAAGTGCCAGCAGGTTAATGGCTCTTATGGATAATGCTCCGCATCAATTTGTTACGGAACACCAAGCGCATGATCTGAGACGTTTTGAAAAGTATTGTCACAGGACATTTAACTATACGGACTGCCTTTACTTTCTTCATGCATTACGTGATATCTATCAGGTTCATGAAAGCCTAGAAGAGGCCTTTTTGATCCAGAACCCCGTGGTTCAAGGAAGTATCGAAGGTATTATTGAAAATTTTCATAA
Organism: Saprospiraceae bacterium; assembly: GCA_019694255.1. Taxonomy (GTDB): domain Bacteria; phylum Bacteroidota; class Bacteroidia; order Chitinophagales; family Saprospiraceae; genus Vicinibacter. The sequence continues at coordinate 45,417 of JAIBCI010000113.1, read as the reverse complement.
AAGATTTTTCAGCTTATCTGATGTGCCCCACAGAACAAGGAAGCATTTACCCAAGCCTTCTTCAGGCTCCAGATGTAAGCGACTTCTGATGTTTTTGCGCTGGATGGTTCGTTCGGATCATCAAGGGGTTGATTTTGGAATCTGGAAGTGTATCAGTCCGGAGCAACTTTTTTTACCGCTCGATGTTCATGTTGAGCGTTCAGCTCGTGTATTGGGGCTTTTGGAACGTAAAACTATGGACTGGAAGGCGGTTGAAGAACTTTCAAGAGCTTGTATGAAATTGAATCCGGAAGACCCGGTTTTATATGATTACGCATTATTTGGGCTAAGTATTGAAAAGAAAAGCTTAGCATCTACGAAACAATTCGTAAGTTTGCATCAAAATAATAAAAAAATCAAAAAATGATCAATAGCAAATTCCTTATTTGCCTCACCATGGTCGCCGGGAGTATTTGTGCTCAAAAGACCAAGGTCAAGGTATTGGCAGAGCCCCAACAGGCTATGAAAGCTGAAAGCGCAACAACCCCACCAATGTCCAATGCAGCAAACACAGACAAAATGACCAAGACGGCCGATGTTACAGCCACCAAATTATCCAGTGTAGAAGGAATTACAGAGTATAGCCTTCCCAATGGGTTCAAATTTCTCGTTTATCCCGATAATTCCAAGCAAACCATTACTGTAAACATCACCTATCTTGTCGGATCCAGACACGAAGGTTACGGAGAAACCGGAATGGCGCATTTGCTAGAACATATGGTATTTAAAGGCACGCCCAATCACCCAGATATTCCGAATGAGCTTTCCAAGCATGGTGCAAGGCCGAATGGAACTACATGGTATGACCGTACCAATTACTTTGAAACCTTTGCGGCTACGGAGGAAAACCTGCGGTGGGCCCTGGATCTTGAATCAGACCGAATGGTTAATTCATGGATAAAGAAGGAGCACCTTGATAAGGAAATGACGGTCGTACGCAATGAGTTTGAAAGTGGTGAAAATGACCCACAGGGCATTCTTATGGAACGGGTAATGGCCACGGCTTATCTCTGGCATAACTATGGAAAGACCACCATCGGTGCCCGTTCGGATATAGAAAAAGTTCCGATTGAGCGACTTCAGGCTTTTTACCGCAAATACTATCAGCCGGACAATTCCATATTAATGGTATCCGGTAAAGTGGATGAAAAAAAGATCGTCGAGCTCGTAACATCATATTTTGGAAAAATACCAAAACCAGAAAGAGAATTAATTAAAACCTATACAGAAGAACCAGTACAGGACGGAGAGCGCGAAGTAACACTCAAAAGAGTTGGAGATGTTCAGGTTGCTTCCTGTTTGTATCACATTCCACCAGGATCAAATCCTGATTGCGCAGCCATAGATCTTCTTACGGACATTTTGACCGATGAGCCATCAGGAAGAATCTATAAAGCGCTTATTGAGACCAAAAAGGCTTCCAGCCAGTATGGATGGTGCGCCACCTTGAATGAACCCGGCTTTGTATACTTTGCCGCTCAGGTCAGGAAAGAAAACAGTCTCGAAGATGCAAAAAACGTCTTGTTATCAACGTTGGACAACATACGACAGAATCCAGTGTCTAAAGAAGATGTAGATCGCGCCAAAACCAAATGGCTTAAAGACTTTGATTTGTTTTTCAGTAATACCGAATCAATCGGAAGAAGCATCAGTGAATATATCGGAATGGGGGACTGGCGTCTGATGTTTATTTACCGCGACAACATACGCAAAGTAACGGCAGACGATGTGAACCGGGTTGCAGTAGAATACTTTAAGCCTTCTAACAGAACAGTTGGCCGATTTATTCCGGAAGAAAAACCTGATCGCACCACGGTCCCTTTTACACCAGATATCGTTGCCTTAACCAAAGGATACAAAGGTGACCCACCAAAGGCGCAGGGTGAGGAATTTGACCCTTCACCAATGAATATTGAATCAAGAACACATCGTGGGCAATTTAAAAATGGGATGAAGTATGCCATGTTGCCTAAACTGACCAAAGCCAATGTCGTCAACGCAAATCTGACATTACGCATAGGAGATGAGAAAACATTGTCTGGAAAAGGAACAATCAGCCAATTTGCCGCCAGTCTTCTCAATAAGGGAACGACCAAGATGACCCGTCAACAAATAAAGGATACGCTGGACCATCTTAAGGCCCGGGTTAATATTTTTGGAAGTGGGGCCACTGTAAACGTCAGTATGCAAACCACAAAAGAGAATCTTCCCGCAGTGATTTCACTGGTAGCGGATATTCTTAAGAATCCAATATATCCTGCCAAAGAACTTGAGGAAGCCCGCAATGAAGAACTCGCAGGAATTGAGGAACAAAAATCCGACCCGCAAGCGCTGGTGAGCAATGCGATATCAAGGCATCTGAATCCATATCCAAAAGGAGATGTACGATATGTAAATACACCCGCAGAGGAAATCGAAGCAGTCAAGTCAGTAAATCTTGAAGAGATCAAAAAGTTTCATAAAGACTTTTATGGAGCAAATAATGCAACAATCAGCATTGTCGGTGATTTTAATGAAGATCAGATCAAAACCCAACTCGATAAGGAATTCGGAACCTGGAATTCCAAAATGAAATTCAGCCGCATCATAGATAAATATATTGACGTACCCAAAGCGGATGTTAACATAGAAACGCCAGATAAGGCAAATGCCATGTTTCTAGCAGGATGCAATCTTGAGATGCGCGATGATGATCCACAATATGCTGCCATGGTTCTAGCGAATTATATACTTGGCGGAGGATTCTTGAACAGTCGATTGGCTACTCGCATCAGGCAAAAGGAAGGAATCAGTTATGGCGTAGGATCTCAATTTAACGCTGATGCACAGGACAAATCAGGAGGATTTATGGCATATGCAATTTACGCACCTGAAAACAGGGATAAGCTGATCTCAGCTTTTAATGAGGAGATCAGCAAGATGCTTAAAGATGGATTTACTGAACAAGAGATTAAAGATGCTAAATCCGGCTTGCTGCAATCCAGACGGGTTAATCGTTCACAGGATAATAGCCTTGCAAGTCAACTTAACATGATGTCGTATTTAGGGCGTAATATGACCTTTACTCAGGATCTTGAAAAAAGAATAGAAGCACTGACACCAGATGATCTTAATGCTGCGGTAAGAAAGCATATCAGTCTTGATAAAATCAGTATGTTCAAAGGTGGAGATTTTGCCAACAAACTCAAAAAGCCTTAATTCAAATAAAGTAATATTTTCGTTATACAATAGCCTGTGTATCTTGCACGGGCTATTTTTTTTTATGGAAATCAGAATTGGAATCGGATTTGGCATTGTTTTAATAAGTATGTTGCAAGCTTGCAGAGAACACAATTCAATTCAAACTGCAAATAGTCAAGGCGTTGCAGATTCGCTTGTGTATTATGACGAAATGCTAAAGGCTGATAGCCTACAGGATTCAATTTATTATAGCAGGGGTATTTGGCTCATCAGAAAGAATCAATTAAATAAAGGCATAGAAGATCTAAAAAAGGCAGTACAACTAAGACCCGATAAACCGGAATATGTATTTAGTCTGAGTGATGCTTATTTGCTGAATATTGAATCGAGGAAGTCAATAGACGTCATTGACAGTCTATTGCTTCGCAAGCCAGATGATATTCCAACATTACAAAAAAAGGCAAGACTGCATTTAATCATTCAAGATTATAATGCCTCTCTTGCCGTTATTGATAGAATTCTTGAGCATGACAGAGAAAATTCACAGGCTTACTATCTTGCTGGGCATGTTTTCTATGAGCAGGGTGATACCGGACGCGCCGTCAAAAGTTATCAGAAAGCGGTGGATATCAATCCTGAGTTTACTGAAGCATGGAATCAGCTGGGAGACATCATGTCACAACTTAATAATCCACTTGCCATCAAATTTTATGATAATGCACTGAGGATGGACTCCCTCAACATCGAAACATTGCACAACAGGGCATATGCTTTACAAAAAGAGGGAAGAGTCAAAGAAGCAATAGAAGCCTATCAGACCAATATTGGTAAACGACCTGATTTTGAATTGTCTTATTATAATCTTGGAATCCTGCTTTATGAATCAAAGCAGCCTGACAAGGCTTTAGAGAATATTAATCAGGCGATATTACTAAATAGCAAAGAGCCTTCAAGTTATTATTACCGTGCCAAGATTTTCCTTGAGAAGGGAAATAAAGATCTCGCTAAAAAAGACCTTCAAGCTGCAATTGCACTTTATCCAGATTACGAAAAAGCAAAGCAGTTGCTGAAGGGATTGTAATAGTTAACTTTCCCAATCAAATCCACCTGTTTTCATCAGCATGAAAACAATCTTAATATCATGGTGTATGAATACGCATACGAAAATTCCAAACAGATATCGAATGTAACCAATGTGGATTGAAGCTTTCGGATTGAAATGTGATAAAGGTTTCTAACAACGCGTGCACAATAAACTTCCTTATTCAGATTGGATGACAATTCAAATCAAAATGATGGGATCTTAAATAGAAAGGGCACTTTAATACGAAGTGCCCTATGAAAAATATTTATGCTGAACTAAAAATTCCTGTTATAAGTAAGTAGCAATTGTTGAATCAGGTTAACACGTTTGCCTGTTCCGTTTACTCCACCCACTGCGTTTCTATCAGAAATGCTGTTGGTCTTGTTATCATCATAGTATGCATCGAGCCTGAAATTGAGGTTAAAGCCCTTGAAAATTTCCAGACTGATATTATTGAGCCAGGTAACATCGATATTCTGTGGGTTATCAAGATAATCTGAAAAAAGGAGCAATTCAGAACCCAAACTGATGCGATTAAATATTTTGGCGGTGTAGCCACCGCGAGCCAGAGCGCCTATGCCAGTTAATGATTTATTATAGTCGGAACTGTTTTCTTTTTTCTTGGTTCCGTGGACACCAAGATTGGCGATCGCCTGATCTGACACAACAATTGATTTGAGTGCCACAGGAGAAAGGAACAGGTACCAATTTTCCTTTTTCTGATATTTCATGCCAATCGCGAAAGTTATATTGGCCGGAGAAAAGAATTTTGAAACCAGCGTGGTGTTAAACGGGGCAGTATGTAGATCTTTTAAGTAAATTTTGTTGTTGGCTGAATCTTTGTATGAACCGGTAAATTGGGAGAGGAAGAACAAATCGGTAGAGTAAGACCAATGAGATTCTTTATTGACTTTATAAGCCAAGTTAGAGCTCAGTGTAAGGATATCGAGTGCTTTTTCGAAGGGAACTTTTTCATTAGAATTAATGCTTAAGGTGCCGCTTCCAATTCTTTGAGCTGAATAGTTAATATTAAAATCATTATTCCATCGAAAGAGGCCCTTTTTCAAAATTGCTTTATAGGCGATGGCTCCCCCAACGCCAAGTCTGTTGGATCCTCCTCCAACGTATGGGTTAATGTTTGCCAGTTGTCCAAGGTCCAAACCGAGTGCACCTTTACGTATCCAGCCATCTTTTTCTTCCATTTTCATGGAAGCATCCATCAATTTTTTTCTTTCGGCTTCCTGTGCGGCTGCGTTATCTGCCTGTGCAAACAGGGTGGAAAAACCACCTGAAATCAACAGAAAATAAAGTACTTTTTTCATAAATAGGTATTTATTTAATAAAGTGTAAAAATCTCAATTTTCTCATAAGTCAGCGCATCTAAAGCCAAAATAATTGTCCTCTCATTCGTTTTTTGTGCACATTCGGGTTTGGAATCACAATGATAGCGATGTTTCAAACATTCAATTTCACATTTTGTCTTACTCAAATTCTAATGGTGAATTGAAAAATGATTACCTTAATCTTTGTTTTCTTACAAAAAATTGCAATTAATGCCAGTACAATGGTGGCCAGCATCTGAAGCATTTTTGTTCTGATGATTTTGAACTTCCTTTTATATGAACATGAGGCAATGATGTACCTATAGAACGGGAAATGACAATCCGAATCCGATCCGGTTTACAAAAATATAGACCAGATTAATGCTGGAGTAAGAGCCGATTTTTATTACTCCTTTGTTTTATGAAAAAATCAAAAATAATTATTGCAAATTTCAACATTATACTTTATGCCAAAATATTGATGTTCAAAAAATGAAAATTAATTTTGCGATTATAATATCAGTTGAATTAATGAAATAAAATCAGTAGAATGGAATAATAAGCGACAAATGGCAAAGTCTGACATATTACAACCTGGTATTATGTGCAGGTATGATGGTCAGATTTCGTTGCCGGGTTAACAAAGTATTGTAAACGCTTTTATAGTCCATTGACTTTGACAAAGTGTCAATATATCGGGTCTGATGAATCAGGGAATAAATGGTTTGACGGATATAAAAAAAGTTATTTGTGTTAAGTCGTATTTAAAAACATTAATTATCGGAGAGAATGAGGGTTTTTATATTTATAGCATAAAATTCCCGCATCCATACAGTGATTGGGTAGACCAATGTTATATTCCCGTCAATTTAAGTTTTATTGCGAAATAATTTCACGTGAAGTGTTGTAAAATTTGACATGCAGACTTAAGATCTAATTTAACTATTATTTTCACCATTTGGAAAAACTAACTAAATAAGGCAGATAAGAAACTTAACAAATAAATTATTCTCACCACTTACAAACTTTAAAGTCGAAAAGAAAGACTAAAGTAACTAATTTTGAGTCATAATTTTATCAATTGTTGGATATGCATATGCGACAAATCATTATCACAATTCTACTCGTGACGTATTGGGGCACAGCTGACTTTGGGCAGGCAGCCGAACAGGAGGAAAAAGCATTTACAATAAAGAAGATCCATGAAGAAGCTTTGACGAACCAGATGGCCTACAAATGGTTGTACTACCTTTCAGAAAAAATTGGTGGCAGGCTTGCTGGAAGCCCGGAGAGTATCGCTGCAGTTGAATTTACTCATCAGATTCTGGACACCCTCAACACGACCAAAGTCTGGAATCAGCCTTGTGAAGTAAATTACTGGTATCGCGGGGACAAAGAGGAAGTTCGGATCATCAATAATTCGATCATTGGCACAAAAGATCTTAAAGTGCTGGCGCTAGGAGGTTCAGGAGCCAGTGGAAAAGACGGCATTTCCGGTGAGGTTATCGAGGTAAAGAGTTTGGAAGAGGTCAAATTACTTGGTGCAAAAGCAAAGGATAAAATTATTTTTTATAACAGGGCCTTCAACAATGGACATTTGAGGACCTTCAACGCCTACGGAGAAAGTGTTGATCAACGCGTTTTTGGGCCTAACCTTGCTGCAAAAATGGGTGCGAGGGCATGCCTTGTCCGTTCGATGACTGGTCGGCTTGATGATAATCCACACACTGGTGTTACCATTTTTGAGTCGATGTTTCTTCCAATACCTGCTCTCGGTGTGAGTACCAATGATGCCGAACTATTGTCTTCATTGCTAAAACGATCAAAGGTGGAAGTCTTTGTTAAAACTACCTGTGAAGACCGGGGTAAAAAACAATCTTACAGTGTTATTGGCGAAATCCGTGGAAGTGAGAAGCCAGATGAAATAATATTAGTTGGAGGGCACCTCGATTCCTGGGATGTCGGCGGCGGTGCGCATGATGACGGAGCGGGTTGTGTTCACTCCATGGAAGTGTTTTATCTACTGAAGAAAATCAATTACAAACCCAGAAGGACATTGCGCTGTGTCCTGTTTATGAACGAAGAAAACGGGTTAGCCGGTGGAAAGACCTATGCTGATATATCCGAGAAAGCAGGTGAGCACCATTATGCAGCCATCGAAAGCGATGCCGGTGGTTTTGTACCGAAAGGATTTAGTTATGATGCTGACACCGGCATAGTCCGCAAGTATACCCCATTTTTTGCAGGATGGAATGAGCTCCTCGAGCCCTATGATATCAAGATTAACAAAGGAGGATCAGGTGCAGACATCGGTCCCCTGAAGGGGCAGAAGGGTATACTATTCGGACTTACACCAGATTCTCAGCGATATTTTGACTTTCATCATACTGAAGTTGACCGAATCAGTGCCGTGCATCCACGCGAGCTGGCTCTGGGTTCAGCTGCAATGGCTAGTCTTGTCTATTTACTTGACCAGACCCCTTGAAAAAAACACGTTTTCGACAGGCTGGCGCGCAACTTGTGACCTGGGTTCAGGATAACGAGAGACAATTGCCCTGGAAGTCTGAAAGAGACCCATACAAGATTTGGGTTTCAGAAATTATGTTGCAGCAGACCCGGGCAGAGCAGGTCACGGGCTATTATAAACGGTTTTTGGCCCGATTTCCGACAATTAGCGCATTGGCAAGTGCTAATGAAACGGATGTACTGAGAATGTGGGAGGGACTGGGATATTATTCTCGCGCCAGAAACCTCCACAAAGCAGCTATTCAAATAATCAGGAACTATAATGGCGTATTTCCTTCAGATTATGATAAAATAAGAGCTTTACCAGGCATCGGTGATTATACCGCTGCAGCGATCAGTGCATTTGCATTTGGTGCTTCAATGGCTGCTGTGGATGGCAATGCCATTCGTATTCTGTCACGCTATTTCGGCATTCTGGACTATCCGGATACGGCATTGTTGAAAAAAAAATATTTGGAATATGCCCAAAATTGTCTGGGTGATTCCGACCCTGCCCTCTTTAATCAGGGTATGATGGATTTAGGGGCCACGATCTGTATTCCCAGGCTGCCTCTTTGTGACCAATGCCCGATCAGTGAAGGTTGTTATGCCCGCCGCATGAAAATTACCTCGAATTTGCCGCCACCGCGCAAAAGAAATACGATAAAAGAACGGGTATTACAATATGTTGTTATAGCAGATGAATTCGGCAATACGCTGATCAGGCGCAGGGAGGGGAAAGATATCTGGTGCGGATTGTTTGAATTTGTTTTGGAAGAGACAAAGGAAGAAGCCCCACTCAGTTCACAAAAAATCAGATCTATTCTGACAAAAACAGGAGTAATGTATCCTCTGAAAGTCCTTTCTGTAAGAGAGTATAAACATATATTGACTCACCAAAGGGTACTGGTAAAATTTTATCACGTGAAGCTGAAAGGCCGGTTAAAAGAAAAAAATTATTGCGGATATCAGGCCGAAAGTGTCAAAAACTTGTTGAATTTTGCATTTCCAAGAATCACCAGGGTATATTTGAGTCACGAAATCATTTAATAAGCGCATATGTTAAACAGGGTAATGCTGATCGGAAATCTTGGAAAGGATCCCGAACTAAGAACAACAGAAAGCGGAGTTCCCAAGGCTAATTTTACCTTGGCCACCAACGAGAACTACAAAGACCGAAATGGTAATTGGGTTAAATCAACTGAGTGGCATGACATCGTCATGTGGCGCGGGCTTGCAGAACGAGCCAAGGTATTGAGAAAAGGAATGCTTGTATATGTCGAAGGAAAACTCACCCATCGCAAATGGCAGGATCGCGATGGTAAGGACCATTATGCAGCAGAAGTAACGGTTGACCTCCTTAAAATTCTTGAGCGCAGAGAAGGAGGCCATTCGAATCCAACGTCTTCAAATGTCAGTGCGCCAGAAAATCGTGAACCAACCCGCGGTCAGGATTTTAGTCCCAATGTTGAGGATGATGACCTACCATTTTAAGCTTCCGTTTGTTGTCTTTTATGGATAATTCAGATCCTTATTCGGCTCATTTTATTTTTATTGGTTTGCTGCAGATGGCAGGCGGTTGGGCCTTAACCTACAGTATAATAGGGCTTGTCGTATTAATAATTTTTATAGGGTTAATTTCTGCAACTGAGATTGCGATATTTTCAATGACACCCACTGACATTGAGGATTTGCGAAACGATGATGAAAATGAAGCGGCCAAAACCTTAATTTATTTAAGAAACCACTCCAAGCGATTGCTAGCCTTGTTGCTTATACTGGTAACGCTGATCAATATTGGAATAGCACTGGTATTTGAACATTTTCTGGATCAGGTATTACCGGAGGAATCTTATAACGGCGCTGCCACTTGGTTGCATGACACTTTTGGGCTTACAGAATACAGTATTGAAAGTATAACTTCATTTCTTAATTTTCTTATTGCAGTTGTCGGTTCAACCCTGGTGATTCTGTTGTTTGGAGAAGTCACACCTAAAATCTATGGGCAACTAAACAATAAGAAATTTGCTATTTCGATGGCCATGCCATTGCGCATAGCGGACATTCTTTTTTCTCCATTGACATATTTTCTTGTTGGTATGAGTCATCGGGTTGAAAAAAAACTTCTCGAAAGAAAAATTGTAGGCAGCGCCTCCGCCAAGCAGGATCTGGACAAGGCTATCGAACTGGCAGTGAGCGAAGAGCATGGATCGGAGGAACAGGTTGGCATGCTCAAGGGTATTATCAAATTCAATGATGTAACCATCAAACAGATCATGAAACCGCGCACAGACATTTGTGCGCTTGACTTTGATGAAAATTTTAACGAGACGATTAAAAACGTTCAACAGTACGGTTATTCCAGAATGCCTGTTTACCGGGGTGATCTTGACCACTTGACTGGAATTCTTTATGCAAAGGATCTTGTACCATATCTTGATGAATCAGATCATTATGAGTGGCAGTCTCTTATTAGAAATAATTTATTTTACGTTCCGGAAAACCGTAAAATCAATGATCTGCTTCATGATTTTCAAAGCAAAAAAGTTCATATGGCCATTGTGGTGGATGAATATGGAGGGACAAGCGGGCTTGTCACACTCGAAGACATCATGGAACAAATTGTAGGGGAAATACAAGATGAATTTGACGATCTACACGACCTCAATTATACAATGCTCGATCAGAATAATTACATATTTGAAGGTAAGACATTGATCAATGATATGTGCAGGGTCTTGGGAATGGATACCAATTCTTTTAATAATGTCAGAGGTTCTGCGGATTCTATAGCAGGACTTGTACTTGAGCATACCAGTGAAATGCCAAAGAGAGATCAGGAAATACAAATACAAGGTATCAAATTCAAGATTGTGCAAGTTGATAAGCGAAGAATTGAAAAAATTAAAATCACGACAAAATAGTTTGGGCCTTTTTTATTATTTCAGACCTTTCAGTGGAAAAATAATTTTATTACTTTTTTTGCTGGTATCCGAAGGGTGCAAGGAAAGAGTATTTAATCCAAAACCGCGGACATATCCAAGGGTAGATTTACCGGCTAAGAAATATGGACTTTCATCGCCTGAAAATTGTCCTTTCGAATTCAAGATACCAGTCTACGCCACTTATGAGAAGGATTCAACTTTTTTTGATACGCTCGCTGAACCTTGCTGGTTCAATATTAAATTTGAATCACTGAACGCGAAGGTTTATTGTACATACAAGCATCTGGAGAACCAAAAGGAATTAGGCAAAAGTGTTGAAGACAGTTATAAGTTTGTCAAGGATCATCTGTTGAAGGCAGACTACATTGACGAATTCCCAGTAAAGAAATCAAACGGGGTAAACGGAATAATATATGAAATTGAGGGTCCCACGGCAACTCCTTTTCAATTTTATCTTACCGACTCCTTGCATCATTTCTTAAGGGGGGCGTTGTATTTTAATTCGCATATAGACCAGGATAGTCTGAAGCCATATTACGATTTTGTGAAGGAGGACATTATAGAGATGGTGAACAGTTTTAATTGGAAATAAAAATAGCGGAAACAAGTTCCGCTATCAGATATATAAATAGGATAAGAAAAGTGGCCGATAATCTTCTTAAAAAGACTGATTACCAACCTGATATTTTGCCTGATGTCGTGTGTCTTAAGGCATGCCAAAAATAATTTGATTTGAAGAATTCAGGAAGAATAATGCTAAAATTTTTTTATCCCTGTTCTTCCGTTGAGGCCATCTCTGCTTTTACTAATTTACCAGTGGCTAATTTCTGTCTGATTTTCTCTTCAATTTCCCTGGAAACTTCCGGGTTGTCTAACATAAATTGTTTGGCAGCATCCCTTCCCTGGGCAATCTTTGTACCTTCATAAGAGTACCAACTTCCACTTTTTCCAAGGACATTAAGGTCAGAGCCAAGATCTACGATTTCTCCGCTGCGGCTAATTCCTATTCCATATTCAATGTCAAATTCAGCTATTTTGAAGGGCGGTGCCAGTTTATTTTTGACCACTTTAACTTTTACGCGATTTCCAGTTACGTTTCCGTCCTTATCCTTGATCGCATTACCTGATTTGCGGATATCCAATCTCATGGATGCATAAAACTTAAGTGCATTACCTCCAGTAGTAGTTTCCGGATTTCCGAACATAACGCCAATTTTCTCTCTGAGCTGGTTAATAAAAATGCAACAACATCCGGTTTTGCTCAGCGTTCCAGTCAACTTTCTCAGAGCCTGTGACATCAATCTGGCCTGTAGGCCTACTTTGGCATCACCCATCTCACCTTCAATCTCACTTCTGGGTACCAGCGCTGCGACAGAGTCAATGACGATGATTTCGATAGCTCCTGACCTGATTAGGTTTTCGGCAATTTCGAGTGCTTGTTCACCATTATCAGGCTGGCTAATCAGCAATTCTTCTGTATTAACACCCAGTCCTTCAGCATAAGTCCTGTCAAATGCATGTTCTGCGTCAATAAAAGCTGCAATTCCGCCGTTTTTCTGACATTCGGCAATTGCGTGAATTGCCAGGGTTGTTTTACCGGAGGATTCAGGTCCATAAATCTCAATAACACGGCCTTTTGGAAATCCTCCAATACCAAGACAAGCATCTAGGCTAATAGATCCGCTGTGAATAATATCAACCTCGTTAAGAACTGCTTTATCTCCTAATTTCATGATCGATCCCTTTCCATAGGTCTTCTCAAGTCTGTCTATGGTCAGTTGTAGTGCTTTTAATTTTTCATCTTTTTCTTTAGACATAGTAATTTTTTAATAGCTTGCAAAATTAGCAGAATGTAGGATTATATTCTGAAATATTGTCATATATTTTTAGCAATTTTAAACGACCTAACTTTATTTTTACCGAATGAAAGCGGTTCATATTTTAGATTTTTCGGAATGGACATTTCGGGATATCATTACCATTTGGAAAAGTGATCAACCCATTGGTTTATCAGAACAAACATGGAATACTGTTGCTGATTATCGAAGTTCTTTAGAAGAAAAAATTGCAAAATCCTCTACCCCGGTATATGGAATTAATACAGGTTTTGGAGCTTTGTGTAACCAGGTGATTGCAAGTGAAGAATTGAGTCAATTGCAGATCAACCTGGTTCGTTCACATGCATGCGGAACAGGTCCTTCCATTGATGTGGAGACCTGCAAACTTATGCTCTTGTTAAAGATTATCAGTCTTTCTAAAGGCAATTCATGTATCCGGCCTGAACTTTTGCAGTTTCTCATTCAAATTTATAATGAAAAGATTTTTCCTGAAATTCCAGAAAGAGGGTCGCTTGGTGCTTCCGGGGATCTGGCACCACTGGCGCACATGAGCTTACTGTGTATTGGGGAAGGCAAAATTATCAATACAGATGGAAATGTCGCAGATCTGCTCAAGTCAAGAGGTATTCACCCTCCCATGTTGCGTATGAAAGAAGGGCTTGCGCTTCTTAACGGAACCCAATATACTTTGGCCACACTCCTCAATGCACTGTACAGATCATACAGTCTTTTTAAAATTGCTAACATTACCAGTGCCCTTTCGATCGATGCATTCAATTGTACGATGGATTTTCTCAACGAAGAAATCCATCTGCTTAGAAAGCAAAAAGGACAAATTGAGGTAGCGGATACCTTACGGCAACTTTTATCGGGAAGCAATATTCAATTCAGGTCCAAAATTTCGGTGCAGGATCCATATAGTTTCAGGTGTATCCCTCAGGTTCATGGCGCTACCTTGGATTGTTTGCATTATATTGAAGATATTGTGACACGTGAGATAAATGCCGTTACGGACAATCCTTTGATGCTGTCCCAACAGCAGGTGCTCTCCGGGGGTAATTTTCATGCACAGCCGCTGGCACTTGCTGCAGATTTTTTATGTATTTCGGTCGCTGAACTGGCAAGTATTTCTGAACGTCGAATTTATCAGCTGATCAACGGTTCCCGTGGTCTGCCTGATTTTCTTACAACAGATCCGGGATTAAATTCCGGATATATGATTGTTCAGTATTCAGCAGCTTCGCTTGTCAGTCAGAACAAACAGCTGTGCACTCCGGCCTCTGTGGACTCAATTGTGACCAGTAAAGGACAGGAGGATCATGTCAGTATGGGGGCCAATGCAGCTTTAAAAGCAATGGCTGTGACCGAACGAACAGGATTGGTGTTGGCCATGGAATGGATGACTACATGTCGAGCGTGGCAACTGCGAGGAGTTGAATGGAAAACAGGTGATAAATTACAATTCATGTTTCAGCAATACAGAGAGCTGATTCCATACCGCGAAAAGGATCATATTCCTTCCGAGGAATTTGAAAAGACACTTGAATTTTTAATACATGTGAATTCGCCAAGTGATTAGAATCGTAAGTATCTTCTGTGCCACATTACTGATCTATAATAATGTCAATTGCCAGGACACATCATGGCATTTCAGGTCAGGAATTCAATGCAGTAAGTTACTTGTGCACACACCCAAGTTTGGAATTAAACCCCACGGCATAGGATCAATCTTAGACCTTGCTATCTCCAAAAGCGTCAACCCGAAAAAATATCCTTACAATTCAGACCAGATTTATGCCGGGGCATTAATCAAGTATTTTGATCTTGGACAACCGTCCAATGTACTGGGCGATGCATACGGGCTGGTGCTATTTTATGATTTCAGGTATCGCCTAGGTCCACTGGCAACTGGATGGTTTTTGATTGGAAGTGGTTTATCCTACAATCAGCGCATCTATCATTTTCAAAATAATCCTCAGCAAAATGCAATTAGCACACATTTAAATAATATGACTACATTTGAATGGAGAGTATCCATTCCAGTTAAACAATCGTTTAATATTTATTCCGGAATTGCCCTTTGTCATATTTCGAACGGTGCTTTTAAGTCTCCCAATCTTGGATTAAATTACATTAATATTTTACTGGGTGTGCAATCAGGATATATTCCAAGATCGAGACCAGTTCGACCACAAATCACCAACAGGAAGATGTGGATGTTTGCATGCCAATATGGTCTTGCATGGACAGAGCATAAGGTGCCGGGGGGGCCGAAGTTCAAAATAGACATTTTGGATTTGCAGGCTGGAAGATTTTATTGTCCAATAAGGATCATGAAAGCAGGACTGGAAGCTGAATATCACAGTCTGAGCGCCTATTTTGCAGAAAGATCAGAGACCAAACCAGACATTCAATCTGCCAGATCAGTCAGTTACCGATTGCATGTTTTTGGTGCTCATGAATGGATTTTTGGTCCAACCACTCTCGAAACACGTCTGGGATATCAGTTTCTTCAAAACACAATACTTGCAGGCATCCCGCTTTATGTTAAATTAATATTCCAGTATCATTACCGAATACCTTATCTTCAAGGAGTTTCAGGAAATGTAGGAATCGCGCTCAAAGCACATTACGGCAACGCAGAGTACATCAGTGTTTCAGCGGGTATTCGATACCGAAAGATAAAATCGTAAAGTTGCCAAATTATTTCGGCAATTTATCCAGATTATTCATGGCCATTAGCTGTCTCAGTGAGCGCTCCATTGTATCAATGTTGCCATCGAGGAAAATAACATTCCCCTTGCCCTGTTCTGCAAAATTTTTAATCGCTTCAGTCCAGATATTAAACATGATAAATGAAGCGTCGAGGTTGCTGTCTTCCATCAATTTGGCGGCTTTGCTCATTCCCTTGGCGACCTCTTCCCGAAAGGCAGCAATACCCTGGCCACGCAACTGGGCCGCAAGTTTTTCTGCTTCAGCCGAAATTCTTATGGCATTTCCTTCAGCTTCAGCTGCTTTGGTCTTTGTAATCAGCAAAGCCTGACCTTCATTTTCAGCAGCAGCCTTTAGGTTATTGGAAGCAACGACCTTTGCCATCGAACGCATGACTTCTTCATCAAAAGTGATATCATTAATCTGAAGGTCTATCAGATGGTATCCCCAATCCTCCAGAGTGTTGTCAAGATGTTCTTTGACATTTTCAACAATTTCACGGCGCAGCACCAATACCTCACTTTGCTTCTTGGTCGCTACAAATGCGCGAACAGAACCTTCTACTGAACGAATCAGAGCCTGCATAAGATTTTTCTCATCAACGAACTTAAATGCCACATTTTTGATGGTCTCTTCTTCCTGATCAAGGACGGAAAAAAGTAACATGGCAGTAAAATTAACGTTGGCCTGATCAACTGTTACAGCCTGAAAACCTAGTTCGGCACTTCTATTTTGTACCGATATTCTTTTGTGGATACTCTCTATAAAAGGAATGATAAAGTTAAGTCCAGGAAAGAGTACGCGTTGATATTTACCAAAAATAGTTACCACTGCGACCATACCCTGATCTACCGTGCGAAGGGATAGGAACATGGTGAGGAATACAAGGATTCCGATGTAAATTAGTATCATATCTCAGATTTCATTTTTAGTAAAGATAATGACCTTCGATCGGCATTCTTCTGCCAGAACCGAATGATTTATAAGATACCCTGATGACCGGTGGTGACTGGTACCTTTTGAACTCGGCTTTATTGACCATTTTTAAAATGCGCAATACAAGTTCGCGATCATATCCGAGATTGATAATTTCATCAGGTCCCTTTCTCTTTTCAATATACTGATATAAAACAGGATCAAGTAAATCATAAGTTGGAAGCGAATCGCTGTCCTTTTGTCCAGGACGCAATTCTGCCGAGGGTGGTTTGGCAATGCTGTTTATCGGGATACGCAATTTATGTCTATTCACATATTCAGAAAGCAAATAAACCTCAGTCTTGTATACATCAGCCAAAACCGCTAATCCCCCGCAAAGATCTCCATAAAGCGTGCCGTAACCCACTGCCATTTCACTCTTGTTGGTTGTATTCAAAAGTATATGACTGAATTTATTTGAAAAGGACATCAGCAGCATTCCACGGATCCTTGCCTGAATATTTTCTTCCGTGACATTATAGGGCAAACCCTTGAAAAAGGGTTTTAGCTCCTGCATGTAGGTATCAAAAACATTGGTGATTGGTATAATTTTATATTCTATTCCAAGATTTTTCGCAAGGCTTTGTGCATCGTTTACCGAACCTTCTGAAGAAAACATGGATGGCATCAGCAAAGCAGTAACGTTTTCCGGGCCTAAAGCGTCGCAGGCTAGAACAGCCGTCAATGCCGAATCTATGCCACCTGATAAACCAAGGATTGCTGATTTGAAGTTCATTTTTGTAAAATAATCCCGAATACCCAGAATTAGTGCATTATAAATAAGTTCAGCCTTGTCTTTGCGTTGCTCCTTGCTAAAAATTCCTTTTTCTACATCCTCAAGGTCATAGACCTTTAACACCTCCTGAAAGTATGGCAACTCTTCAAAGTTGTTGCCGTCTGGACTTGAAACGACAGAGCCTCCGTCAAAAACAATATCTGTCTGAGCGCCAAAACAGTTGACATAGAAGATTGGTATTTTGTATCTTCTGGCATTTTCTTTAATGACATTCAAACGATCATTGGTGTGTTCAAAACTAAAAGGGGAAGCCGACAGGTTGAGCATCAACCGTGGTTTCTCTTTTATCATCTCATCCATTGGACAGAGATCATACATCGGGTTATCATGATTGAGATTCCAGATATCCTCACATATTGTTATCGCGATCTTTACGCCTTTAAATTCAAATGTATTAAAAGATGATGCCGGTTCAAAATAGCGATACTCATCAAAAATATCATAGTTTGGCAGAAGTCCTTTGTGATACAGATGATGCACCTTGCCCTCAAACAAAAAAAACACCGAGTTATGTAAATCTTTACCTTCCAGATCAGGATTAACGGTTGGCGATCCTAAAGCAATTCCAATGTCAAAGGAATCTCCGGCCAATTCGTTAACCACACTCATCGAGCGATGAATGAAATCCCTGAATTCAAGAAAATCAACAGGGGGATAACCACAAGTAGACAATTCACTAAAGCAAATAAGATCAGCGCCCTGGGATCTGGCTTTTGCTACGCATGATCTCATGCAGGCCAAATTTCCTTCAAAATTACCTATATGATAGTTTAGCTGCGCAACTGCTACTTTCAAGTTATGTTATTTATAGCAAAAGTAGTATAAAAAACCAAAGAAAGATTAAAAACAAAACGTCCAAGAAGTTACTTTTGGGCCAATAATATGAATGGATTCTTAGTTTCAGCGAGGAAGTACAGGCCGTTGAGATGGACTGATGTGATCGGCCAAGACCACATCACTCAAACTTTGAAAAATTCACTGGCTCGTAACCAGGTGGCTCATGCTTTCTTGTTTTGCGGACCCAGAGGCGTTGGTAAAACAACCTGTGCAAGGATCATGGCCCGGGTACTCAATTGCGAAAATCCAACACCAGATTGGGAACCATGTAACCAATGTAAAACCTGTCAGGCTTTTCAAGAAAACAACTCATTTAATATTTTTGAAATCGATGCGGCTTCAAATAACAGTGTGGAGGACTTCCGCAACCTGGCAGAGCAGGTGAGATACCAGCCACAATATGGCAGGTACAAGATCTATATCATTGATGAAGTTCACATGTTGTCACAGGCTGCTTTCAATGCATTCCTTAAGACACTGGAGGAACCACCGCCTTTTGCAAAATTTATTCTCGCGACTACTGAAAGGCACAAGATCATTCCCACCATACTGAGTAGATGCCAAGTTTATGATTTCAGAAGAATTGCTATTAAAGATATTGTATACCAGCTTGAAATAATTTGCAAAGAAGAATCGCTTCAGGCCGAACCAGAAGCTCTTTATCTGATTGCACAAAAGGCAGACGGCGCAATGAGGGATGCGTTATCAATTTTTGACAGGATCAGAAGTTATTCTGAGCATCAGATTACCTATCAGGCTGTCCTTGAAAATTTAAATATTCTAGACTATGATTATTATTTCAGATTTTTTAACGCTTTTCTGAGCGAAGACACAAATCAAGCCCTAATCATTTGCGATCAGGTAATTCGTCTTGGGTTTGACCCAGAGATTATTTTAGAGGGACTGGCTGAACATTCACGCAACCTTTTGGTAAGCAAAATTGGAGAAGGCGCAAAACTATTTGAAGGAA
This sequence comes from Saprospiraceae bacterium, assembly GCA_019694255.1. GTDB lineage: Bacteria > Bacteroidota > Bacteroidia > Chitinophagales > Saprospiraceae > Vicinibacter. The sequence continues at coordinate 26,214 of JAIBCI010000113.1, read as the reverse complement.
GTGAACAACTCAGGGATAGGTATCTGCAGCAAGCTCAAGCCAGTACACAGTCTTTCCTTTTGTCAGCACTGGATATGCTGGGTGAAGCTGAGGTTAATATTTCAAAGACAAGAAATAAAAGGCTACAGTTTGAAATTTTACTGGCAAAATTATCAAAGTTTCAAAGACGAATAGCCCAGGAATCAGAGGACATTATGTCAACACATATCAAGTCCACAAAATCCGCAGAGACCAAGAACTTTCAAATTACTATACCCTCGGCAAAGAAAAAAAATGAAGAAGAGCAGATTATCAGCGATGAAACGCCAAGGGTAACTGTCAAGCCTCCTTCGAAGGATATTGTATCTTCTAGTGCCTCGGCAATTCCTAAACTTGCAAGTCTTGATTCAGTTCGAAAAAAAATTAGCGAGGATGAAAAAGAAAAGGCAGCGAGTCGTATACCACTCAATCAGGAAAACTTTAGTTCATTTTGGCAAGAGATCCTGATGCGTCAAAAATCCAAGACGCTGCAGGAATATATGAAGAATGTAGAGTGGAAAATTGGTGTTGATGAAATTCTCATCATGACAAGCGGCGTACTTGCCAATGAATCAATTCGCAACGAACTCCGTCTGGAAGAAGAAATCAACAACCGATTTGCCGGCGAAAGAATCACTTTGAGAGTGGAAATAAATCCTGAACTTGCCCAAAGGGAAGAGCAAAATAAGCCCAAGAAACTTCTTTCAGCCAGAGAAAAATGGGATCACCTGATTGCAATTAATCCGGCGTTAGAAGAGCTGAAAAAAAAGCTGGACCTGAAAGTTGATGAAGATTAGGGTCTATGACTTTTATTTGTAAGAAGTTTGATGAGTTGAGTTCACTGGAGTTGTATAAGATAATCCAGTTAAGAATCACTGTATTCGTCGTTGAGCAAAATTGCGTCTATCAGGATCTGGACAATAAAGATCTGAGTGCTTATCACTGCATGTTATTGAAGGATGGTACATTGATTGGTACAACCAGACTGCTCGCCAGAGGAATTTCATATGACGAATATCCATCAATTGGTAGAGTCTGTACTTTGCCAACCTATCGTGGTACAGGAGCCGGTAAAAGAATAATGGAAGAAAGTCTTAAAATAATGAATTCATTGTTTCCGGGAGAATCAATCAAAATATCAGCGCAATCGTATCTTATTAAGTTTTATAATGACTTTGGGTTTGAAGCCGTCGGAGAAGATTATATGGAAGACAATATTCCTCACAGAGCTATGATACAAATTAATTGAAATAGATGATTGCCATTCAGGATAAACTAATTAGTGAAGAAGTGCTCAAAAGTTATTTTGCCTGTGAGTTGAATGCCTGTAAAGGCGCCTGCTGCTGGGAAGGAGATTTTGGTGCACCACTTCAACATGATGAACTATCGATGCTCGATAAAATTACAGGAAGTGTAATCCAATATCTTCCAGAAGAATCGGTAAAGGTCTTGAGAAAAGAATCAGGTTATGAATGGAATGAAGATACTGGAACGTATGTTACCAGATTGAGAAAGAATGCATCATGTATCTATATGATCACTGGAGAAGATGGCATTGCACAATGCGGAATAGAAAGAGCATGGAAGAACGGTGAATCAGAATTTCGAAAACCGATATCCTGTCATCTTTATCCCATTAGAGTTAAAGAAAAACCTGAATTGGGATTTACAGCATTGAATTATGACAGGTGGAGTATCTGCAGTGCAGCATGCCAATCCGGCAAAAAAATTCGGATGCCATTGTTTAAATTTGTAAAGGATGCGCTCGTCAGAAGATTTGGTGAAGAATTCTACCTTGAACTAGAGGCAGTAGCCAGGGACCTTTATCCAGCGATCAATCCGTAATTAGCCTGGATCAATATTTAGAAAACGCGAATGAAAAAGCGAAGCGCTACTTTCAGCATCTAAACCTGGATATCAGACCAAAAGACCCTCAGTACAATTCTTGCAAATGTCTATTTTATTTCTTCCTTTGAGGAGACTGGAACGGAATTGATAATAAGTAGCCGATGACCAGATCGCTGATAGTTTTTCTTTATTTACATCGCCAAGTACATGTTGGGCATCCTTGTCGAAGCAACAGGGAACAACACGACCATCCCATGTGATAACTGCAGCAGACCACATTCGCCAACAATGATTCAGTAGGCGGTTCTTGATTATATAACCTCCGCCCGAAGCAGGTTGATATCTTGAATACAGTGATTCTTCGGGTATAAAGTCAGCATTCATTTGATAATTATATACCTGTGCAGATTTAAATTCAAGACGATCTGCACCCAAATTCTGATACAATTTTTTCATGTGTTCTATCTGATGTTCATTATGTCTGAAGACGATAAACTGCAGTACAACAAGTGGTGTAAACTTTTTAAGTTCCTTACGTACATTGAGAATATTCCGTATTCCCTGAATAACTTTATCCAACTCACCATTGATGCGATACTGCTGATAAACTTCCTGTGTAACGCCATCAATTGAAATGACCAGACGATCCAGGCCCGAAAGAACAACTTTAGCCGAGATTTGGGGAGTTAAAAAATGCGCATTGGTAGAACTCATGGTATATACCCCGGCTTTAGAGGCAAATTCAATCATCCGAAGCAAGTCTCCATTGATGAATGGTTCACCTTGAAAATAGAATGTCATGAAGGAAAGATCCTTCAAAGAAGAAGTTGTATAATTGACAAAATTTTCGAAACGTAAGTTTCCGACAGGTCGACTGAAGGAACGGAGTCCGGAAGGACATTGGGGGCATTCAAGATTACAGGCAGTCGTTGGTTCTACGGAAAGAGACATTGGTTTGCCCCAATGGTATGGACGTCCTGACCAACGTGAGAGAAAGTAGGACATCAATAATTTTAAAATATTAATTAGTCTCCTTAAACTCAGTTTCTGAATAATCAGCAATGCTTCTTTTAACAACATGGAACTGTAAAGATGCAAAGTATTCTAATTAGTCATATCGCTTATCTTTGTTACAGATTTTGAATAATGAAATACTTGATCGCCGGACTTGGCAACATGGATTCGGATTACATGAATACTCGGCACAATGTTGGTTTTGAAGTTGTGGATATTATAGCCAAAAGGCATAAAATTGAATGGGAAAGCGGAAGGCATGCCCATTTTTGTGAATTCAAAAATAAAGGAAGGCAGATCATTTTGATCAAGCCAACCACATATATGAATCTCAGTGGAAAGGCTGTCCGGTATTGGACACTTGAAAAGCAAATTCAATTAGAAAATATATTAGTCGTTTTAGATGACCTTAACCTTGAATTTGGAAAAATAAGAATTAAAGGAGAGGGGACAGACGGTGGTCACAACGGGCTTAAAGACATAACGGCGCAGATGGGTACAACACGCTATCCAAGATTGCGCATTGGCATCGGCAATAACTTTCAAAAAGGCAATCAGATCAACTTCGTATTAGGTCATTGGAGTGAAGCTGAGAGGTTAGTATTGGGAGGTATTCTGGAAAAATCAGCAGATGCCTGTATGAGTTTTTGTATGGCCGGGCTACCTAATACGATGAATCAATATAACGCTTTTAAAGCCACGCCACCAACGAATCAACAGTGAATTGAAGAATTGCATGAAAATATTTCAAGCAATGGGATAAGTTATCAAACCTGGTTAAGATTGTGTTGCTTCCATATATTCCAGATGAGTTTGAATGGAACCAAAAACCCGCAAATCAGGGCACAACTGCTGAAGAATACCATCTCCGTGCGAATGTAACTTGCCATTGAGGTTTGATCAACTTCATTCAGATTTGTCACAAGTTCCTGTAATCCCACATCATCGATGTAGTTTTTAAAATCCGTAAACTCATAACTCAGAAAATACAACATTGGAATTAATGTAAAAATAATAACCAATTTGAGCCATTGCCAGCGAGCATAGGGAGTAAGGTGCCAAAGGATGACCCACCGGAAGAAAATGAAAAATCCGAAAATAAAGATCAGATTCTGAACATAAAACGGATACTCAATTTTGTAATAATAGACGGGATAGAGTATGAGTGACGCCACAATGGCTGTTACCAACCACCAGATCAACTCAGACCACCATTTATTTTCTCTGATAAACAAAATAATAAATTAGAACCTATCCGAAAATTTCTGCTGCCCGCTTGCCAAAGAATTCGGATTATCCTTGCGCACGACGAGTGCAACAAGGCAGCTTATTAAAAATTGTAGCAGGGCACCTCCGGCCATAATCAAAGCACTGTTGCCAGGACCAAAAGGATTTGAATCTTGAATTCTTTCGATTTGTTTTTCCGTTTCAGCATCGCCTAGTCTTCCTCTAAATTCCTCAAGTGTCTTGATCTGAACTTCTTTGACATGTTCAAGCAATGATGGGTCAATATAATTGTACATCAGGACAAGAAATAATGTTGTCATCGCAGTAGCAATTAAAGCGCCAATCCAAATATGCACCATTGCTTCTTTCCATTCTAAATAACCACCAAGCTCATTTCTTCTTGCCAAACCTATAAAGTACATTACCGCAATTCCGCCAGCAAAAATGATGAACCCCAGAAATGCTCCCGTGTCCATTGCCCCGGTGACCAGATAAATTGTAAGATAAATAAGAATGCTGATCGTACCCCAGAGCAATCCATAATTGCGAGCAGTAGTATAATTATTCATAGGATCAAAGATTTATTGTCAAAAAACCTGCCTTTGTTAAATACGCCCAGCACGGCTCCAGTGAGCTGTTTGCCAATAAGAGGGCTGTTGACTGATCTGGACTGGTTATTGTGTTGGGTATAGTGCCATTGTAATGATTCGTGAAACCAGGTTAACTCGGCCTCTTGTCCCTCTTCCACTGATGCAACCGGAAGACCAAATATCTTTCTCGGCATGACGGATACTTTATCGACCCAAAGTGAGGTCGGGTTTCCTACTGGAGATAATGTATTAAATAGCGAATACGAAGTCTGCAGGGATATTGCACCAAATGCCGCATTTTGAAATTCAAGGTCTTTTAATTCAGGATTTACCGGACTGTGATCGCTGACGACCAAATCAACGGTACCATCAGACAAGCCTTGCCATAATGATTTTTGATCCTGATGACTTCTCAGTGGCGGGATTAATTTAAGACTTGAATCAAATGTCGTCAGATCCTGGTCCTTAAATGCCAGATGAAAGATTGAAACGGAACAAAACAATTTAGGATTATTCTTCTTTGCTTTGCGTATGGTTGAAACCGATTCGGCCGCTGAAATTTTGTTTATTAGCATTGATGAACCGGTATATTCCAATATGGAAATATCTCGTTGAACGGCACTAAATTCGGCTACACTCGGATCTGCCTTTAGGCCCAATGCAGCAGTATCTTTTGATTCGTGTACCTGACTTTTGGGAGACAGATCATCGTCATGTGAATGTTGAATTAGTATTGCTCCGGGTATCAGTTGGATGTATTCAAGCACTCTTCTCAATAATCCGGATTTCTGTACTCCAGCGGTCCCGTCCGAAAAAGCAATTGCCCCAGCTTCATGCATTTGAAGTATTTCTGCCATTTCCAGGGAAGCATTGTTTTTACTGACAGCGCCAATCGGATGCAAGTGAATGCCCAGAGATTGTGATGCGCTGATCAGAAAATGAACCTCAGAACGTGAATGAACTGAAGGCTGCGTATTGGGCATACAAGCCAGTCGGGTATATCCACCGGCCAGTGCAGCCATTGACAATGACTGCAAGCTCTCCCTTTCTTCCATTCCAGGTTCGCCTCCGTAGCAACCGATATCAACCCATCCGGGAGATATAGAAGAGCCTTTCATTTCAAGCACCTGACAGTTTTTAGGCGGAGTAATTTGTTCAGAAATAACTTCTATTCTTCCACTTCCTATCAGAATATCACGTTTCTTACCATTCCACTTACTTTGAGGATCAGTGATCACTACATTTTTGAGAAGGTATTTCATATCAGTTGTTCTTCCAATAACGAATTAATAAACTTTCAACCAATAAAAATACAATTCCGGCGAGGATCAGGTACCACCAGATCGATTTTTGATTTTTTGAGTCCTGGATTGAAGCGCTAAGATTGCCCACCAGTTCCGGATCTGTTATTACTGCCTTGTCTCCGAAGTATTGTACCAACTCGCTTTTATCCGTAAAGTCCATCTGTGACTCTATCCTGTCTTCATTGAAAGCGGCACTTCCGATCAGCGCATCCTGATTATAGATATCATATATTCCCGCTTTTTTCATTTGGTCGTACAGATCGATATCCATTAATCCGGGACTTAGTCTTACGGAAGTAATAAATTCTTCAGGACCTTTGAAGCGAACTGTGTTGTCCTTCAGTGTCACGTTATCCTCGGTAGAATTCTGAATTGAAAGATCACGACCCAGCGTGTAGGCGTTGTGGGAAGCATTTGTACCGGACAATGAAGCTTTAAACAAAAGGGGTATAAATATTTCTGCGTTTCTTGGTAGGGAGTTGATATCCGGATCAGCAGAAGCGGCGCATAGATATAGGTATGCATTGCCCACTGGGGTCCTGACAAGATAAGGACTACCATCCCGGAAAGTCATAACAGGCTCCGCAAAAGAATGGCTTTTGATGGAATAGGAAGAAAGCACAAAAGGCAGAATGATATTTCCTTTTCTCGATGTAAATACATCATCAAATAGTCCGGATTCATAATTGATCGAACCGACTTCCTTTTTCTGTTTGGTAAATTCGCTTAATTGCGGTAGCCTTATGGTGCTTTCGAGAGAAGTATAAGCATCATTAAGTTGTTCTGCTGGAAAAATAAATAAATTGGTTCCCTGAGACATTGCTTTGCCAAGTTCTCCGGCAAATCCACTGGTGATTGAAGGCAGGTCTGCCAAAACAATAAGTTTGTATTTGGCAAAAGACTGATAATCCAGGCTACCAGCTTCCTGCTGAGTAGTCCTGAAATAGGGAATGGCCTGAAGCGCCTGAATCAGTGACAAGGGTGGCTTTTTGTTATAAATGAGCAGTACGCGAACTTCTTCCACACTATTAAAACTCAGATAATATTGATCATCAAACTGCACCGGATAATCTGCTATTTTAAGAATCATTTTGTGATATCCGGATTTTTTCAGATTCAAGGAAACGGTGTCTTCAAGGCTTCTGCCAGCCGCGAGGTGAATTCCGGCTACTGGATAATCCTGTCCGTCAATATTGTAACTGAGCTTTAAATCTTCTGCCGTTGCCGATCCATAATTGCGAAGTTTGTAAATTACCTGACATGGCTGACCGGTCACTATCAGCGGATTCAAAATAAATGCTGAGTCAATGGCAATGTTATCTTCAACTGCGCCTTTCAATGGCAGTAGATTAATATTGATCGTGCTGTCCTTGTATTGTATCTTGTCTTTCAGGATTGAATTTTGAAAATCAGAAATCAGGAAAATTTCCTTTTCAAATCCTTCCAGACCTTCAAGTGTCTGTTCCTGTCTGTGTATAATTTTGGACAGTTGATTTACGGCGGATGACTGCTGCATTTCTTCGATAGCAGCCTGGGCTTCCTGTCTGGTCAACATCCGGGATTGTCTGCCGCTCAATTCATGACTGATGATCTGAAATTTGTCATCGTCATTGAAAGCATTTAGAATATCCAGCGCTGCGCGTTTGGCTTTGTTAAAGAGGCTTCCTTCGCTGGCGTTGAGGTTCATGGACCAGCTGTTATCTATAAAAATACTAATGGCGCGATACCGTTTTGTATTGAGACTATGATTGTTAACGAAAGGTTGTGCAAAGGCTAAAATCAGGGCAGCAAATGCAAGGATTCTGGCTAACAGTATGAGCAGGTTCTTGAGTTTGTTACGATGAGCTGTTTCTTCAACCAGCTCTTTAAGAAATCTAACATTAGTAAAAAGTACCTGCTTATACCTCCGGAAGTAAAAAAGGTGAATTATGATCGGTATTGCAAGAAGACTAAGTGCCCAGAGGACCGCCGGAAAACTTATACTCATACTGGCTTAAGAATGGCGCAAAGCTAATACCATATTCTGACAACAGGCAGAGAATAGACGGGCTACAAAACGCAAAATATATTATAAAAATAAGTAATATATTTTAGTAATTTTGCGGCATGATTGCCTATATCAGGGGAAAGCTGGTTCAATGTCAGCCAGCATTTGCAGTAGTGGATACCGGAGGTGTCGCCTACCTGCTGCATATCAGTCTGGCTACATATTCTCGCCTGAGGGATCAGCATGATGTGCAGGTTGCGACCCATATGATTGTAAAGGAAGATGGCCATTATCTATATGGATTTGCTGAGGAACAGGAAAGGCAGTTATTTATTCAGCTGATTTCTGTTAATGGCGTTGGACCCAACACGGCGAGAGTGATCCTGTCCTCCCTTGAGCCCTCTGAAGTTCGTTCGGCGATCGCCCGGGGTGATGACACCATATTCAAAAGAGTCAAAGGTATCGGCCCAAAGACTGCCCAAAGAATCATTATTGACCTGAAGGACAAAGTCATGAAGGAAGTTGGTCAGGAGGTCCTATCCGGGACGGGCAAAACAGATCACCGGCAGGAGGCCATGGTGGCACTTCAGGCTCTGGGATTTGCCAGAATCCAGATAGAACAGGTGTTAAGATCCTTTGGAGAGCAGGATTTAAGTATTTGGTCATTAGAGGATCTGATCAAGAATTGTCTTAAAAAACTTTCATAAAATCAGGCTGTCCGTATAAGTTTTCCCCCTTTTTTGTCGTTAAGATGGATTATTTGATTAAGGTCTTAGATTTCTTCGGAAGAGTAGTTATGAGCAGAGTTATTGCATTGTGCCTGGTTATTGTATGGCTTAGTAACAGCCTATTGGCAGGAGGAAGGGAATTGCCAGGGGTAGAGGTTCGCGATGTACAATATCAGGTTATCGATACTGTTCCTTACAAGAACAGACCGGGCTCCAATCCGGAAAGAGATAAAAAAAATCCCTTTGACCTTAAAGACCCTAAATCAGTTGAAAAAGATATTGAATATGACCCGGTTACCGGCGAGTACATTCTGAAAGAGAAAATAGGTACGGAAGATTATAAATCTCCCAGATCGATGACCTTTGAGGAATTTTTAGACTTTAAAGGACGTCAGCAAGACAATCGCTACTTTAAGGATAAATCGGGAATATCTTCTCCCAAGAGTAAGTTCTCCTCGGCCCTGGATCCGCTCAAAAAGCTCGACCTGAAAAAAAATCTCTCGGACCGTCTGTTTGGCGGATTGGGGATACAGATTGAGCCCCGGGGTAATGTGGACATGACGGTCGGAGGATTTTATAATTTCAGTGATAATCCACTTCTTCAGACTTTGGGTAAGCGCCAGTGGGGACCGGATTTTCAGATGCGCATCCAACTGGAAGTCAAAGCAAGTATTGGTGATAAATTAAAACTGAATACGAACTATAATACGCAATCGGCATTTGATTTTGACAATAAGCTTAAACTTGCCTACGACAGCGAAAAGTTTACCGAAGATGATATTATCAAGAAGATAGAAGCCGGTAATGTTGCCCTTCCGCTTCGTTCTACTTTGATAAAGGGCTCTCAAAACCTTTTTGGTTTTAAAACAGAATGGCAGTTTGGGCATCTCAAACTTACAGGATTGCTTGCGCAACAGCGCTCCAGGAACGAAAACATCACCACGAAGGGTGGAGGCGTATTTCAGGAATACCGTCTACGTCCGGATCAATATGACGAGAACAGGCATTTCTTTCTGAGTTATTACAATCGAAACACCTATGAAAGGGCTCTGAGCACCTTACCTGAAGTTAACAGCCTCTTCAAGATAAAAGATATTGAAGTTTGGATCACTGAGGATGGGTTGAATTCGCGGGAGACCAACGTAAGGGATATTGTGGCATTAGCGGACCTGGGTACTCCGGATGGGATGCCGTTTGACATGGATCCCATGCTTGTTTCAAATTTTACCAGTGGGGTCACGGCACCAACAGACATCACAGGCGTTCCATTAGCGGCTAATGCTTCGAACAGTCTCTATGCGAAGATTACCAAAGATGCGAGTACGCGTGATCTGAATACTGTTGTGTCCAAACTAACCAATGAGTTTGGACTCGTACAAGGAAAGGATTTCGAAAAGGTAAGAGCAAAGCGTCTGGCTACAACGGAATACAGCTATAACGCAGAACTTGGTTTTATTTCACTCCGCGTTCGGCCCAGACCCAATCAGGTACTGGCGGTTGCATACCATTATATTTATAATGGCAGAGAGGAAGATCAGCGTACCTCAGCCAAATTCAAAGTTGGTGAGATTAGTTCTGATATTAAATCTGATACAACCAATGACAAGGTCATTTTTGTGAAATTACTCAAATCATCCAATCAGGTGACCACGCGACCATCCTATGACCTGATGATGAAGAATGTCTATCCTATCGGAGGATTCAATATCGGCCAGGACAATTTTACTTTTGACATATTCTATGAATCTCAGGATGGCATCCAGCGCAGATTCATTCAGGACCTTGACGGATATCCACTGCTTAATTTATTCAGGCTCGACAATCTCAACAAGACCAGTGATCCCCAGGCTGACGGAATTTTTGACTGGGTTGCAGGCCAGACTGTCATACCGCAAAGCGGATCTGTAGTGTTTCCTGTCTTGGAACCATTTGGAACCGGACTGAGAAAACTTATTGGCCTGGTAGAACCGGATCCTGTGAAAGCTGATCTGATCTATAAAAAATATCAGTATGAAGCTTTATACGATTCTTCGATAACCAAGGCAAGGCAACAGCTCAGTTCCAATCAGTTTGTGCTGAAAGGTACCTACAAAGCCAGTAAATCCAATGAAATTGCGCTGAACACATTTGGTTCTGATCCCAATGCAAAAATTATAGTGCGCGCTGGGTCACTGACACTTACCGAAAACGTTGATTACATTGTGGACCGCAATGCCGGCAAGATCACCATTCTTAATGAATCCTATCTCGCGGGCAATGCCAATATCAGTGTGGATTATGAGAATAATTCACTATTTAACTTGCAGACAAGATCGATGTTTGGTTTCAGGGCAGAGTATGCCAAGAGTAAAGATTTCTACATTGGGGGTACTTATATGAATTTATTTGAACGTCCCTTCACACAGAAAGTCAACCTCAATGAAGATCCGATCAACAATAAAGTATTCGGCGTCGATCTTGGCATAACCAAACCTGCGCCTTGGCTCACAAGAGCATTGGATGCTTTGCCGCTCTACAGTACTAAGGAAGCCTCAAAGGTATCAGTCCAGGCAGAAGCAGCCTATCTGAAGCCAGGTTATTCCAAAGCTATTGAACAGACCGGAAGCACCGGAGGTGTCGTCTACATCGATGATTTTGAAGGTAGCGCTACAGGTATTGGTTTGTATTTTAATCCTACACAGTGGATTCTGGCATCGGTTCCAACGACGGGTGTCGTCGGGCAAGTTTTTAGCGGAAACAACGTCCTCAATAATCGTTATACTTCTTCCAACCGCGCTTTACTGAGCTGGTATCGCATTGATCCATACGCCCGTAACAATGCACCGGATGCAGGATACTCATATGTGCGGCTTGTAGATGAAACAGAAATATTTCCCAACCGTCAACGACCGATTGGATTCAGCCAGGAACTGACTTTTGATGTATCCTACTGGCCCCGTGAAAAAGGCCCATACAACTATGACATTCCTGACGGAATCGCCGGAGATGAAAATCAAAGAACCCAGGGAATTGAGCGTGACAATTCATTGAAAAAACCGGAAACCCGGTGGGCTGGTATTATGACCAAGCTCAATACCAATGATTTTGAGATTGCGAATGTCGAATACATCGACTTCTGGTTACTCAACCCTTACCTTCCCAAATATGATCAGTCACCCATTTCGAGACCCGGAAAACTGATTCTTCAGATCGGCACTTTTTCTGAAGACATTTTGAAAGATGGTATTGCGCAATTTGAAAACGGACTTCCTACTCCTACGCTGAACCTGCCGACGATCAATTCAACTTTTGGAAAAGTATCCAGAAAAGCACCAATTATCAGCACCTTTGAAATCAGAGACAGGGATCAGCAGGATCTCGGACTGGACGGATTAAGCAGCAAACTTGACAATTCAGAGCAACAGTTTTTCGCGAATGATTACCTTCAGGCACTTCAGGGATACTTGAATCCTTCGGCCTATTCAGCGGTCGCAAAGGACCCATCCAATGATGATTATGTCTCCTATCGGAGCAATGATTTTCCTCCCAACACGACAGTGCTTGAAAAATATAAGCGCAATGCTATGCCTGAAGGCAATTCGCAGGTTGATCCCAACAATATCATTTCGACGGCTGCGACATCTATTCCAGATCAGGAGGATCTCAATTATGATAAATCGCTCAACGAAATTGAATCGTATTATTCATATGACATCAGTCTTGATACGCTGGGCAGTAACAATCAATTGAGGTCGCCATATATTACCGAATCCATTCAAAAAGTAAACACCACTACCAACATTACAGAGACCTGGTACCGCTTCAGGATCCCAATTACCAAAGGACAAAAGGTGGGCAGCATTGCAGACTTCCGTTCCATTCAATCCATGAGAATGCTGGTTACGGGTTTTGATGAAAACGTAACATTGCGCTTTGTAAAATTTCAACTCGGAAGAAACAACTGGCGACGAGACAGTTCATTATGTCTTGGAGATCAGGGCAACGAGCTCATTCTGGATAAAGTAGACATCGAGGAAAACAGCGGAAAACTTCCGTTCAACTATGTACTTCCAAAAGGGATTCAGCGCCAGCAATTATTCGGCGCCACTACAGCCAATGTATTTCAGAATGAAGCGGGATTGTTGATGAGAAAATCAAACTTTCTTTCACAGTGCACGCAGACCATTACCAAGATCACTGATCTCGACGTTCGGCGTTACGAAAGGTTCAAAATGTTTGTTCATGCTGAAGACGCAAGTCAAGGTGTTAAGAAGGGAGACCTCAAGGTATTCGTCAGGGTTGGAAGGGACTTTACTAGCAATTACTACGAGTATGAAATCCCTGTTCGGGTTTCTACTCCCAATGCGGCATCGGTCAACAATTCAGATTCTATCTGGCTGGATGAAAATGATTTTGATTTTCCATTGAAGCTATTCATAGACCTTAAAAATGAACGCAACAAGAACGGAGTACCGTTTAATATGAAGTATAGCAAAGCGGATCCCGAAAAGCCGAACAATATTGTCTCCATTGTAGGTAATCCCAATATCGGAATGATCAGGGGTGTTGTGATCGGAATGCGCAATGTCTCTAATTATACCATGAACAATGTTGAAGTCTGGGTTAATGAAATGAGATTAACCGGAATTGACAATCATGGCGGCTTCGCAGCACTCGCACGCGGTGAAGCCCAACTTGCAGATCTTGGCAATATCAGCCTGGCCGGAGCATATACTACATTTGGATATGGCGGTATCGATCAACGCATCAATCAGCGTTCGTTGAATAATATCATGCAGATTGATGCCACCACTTCTCTGGATCTTGGTAAATTTATTCCGAAGTCTGCAGCAATCAGTCTTCCATTTACCGCCCAATATTCGAATAATACCAGTACACCGGAATTTGACCCCAATGATCTTGACGTCAAACTTCAGGATAAAATCAATCAGGTCAGTTCCAAGACAGAAAAAGATTCAATAAAAAATAAATCTGTTGATTTTTCAGAGGTCAGGGGTTTCGCATTTAATAATGTCCGGAAGAACAGGACGGGTAATGCAAAGCCAAAACCATGGAATATAGAAAATCTAGGGCTTAGTTATGCGCATTCGAACAGTTTCAAGAGGAATCCAGTCATCCTGCAGGATAATTTAAATATCAACAAAGGCGCACTTGATTATAATTATTCCCTTCCCTCCAAATATGTACAACCATTTAAATTTGTCAAGAGCAAGTACTTAAAGTTTATTTCAGAATTTAACTTTAATCCGTTGCCCAGTAACCTCGCCATACGCAATAATCTGGACCGCCGCAGGGCCGTGACGATCTATCGTTTTGCAGCGCCAAAGTATGCTACCTGGGAGACCGTCAAATTCGGATGGCTGAGGGATTATACCTTAAACTGGGATCTGACCAAATCCATCAAAATCAACTACAATGCACAGGTTGAAGCCATCGTCGATGAAATTACGTACAACCCGCTTAAGCAATCATACATTAACCCACTGACCGGCGCGGCGGTAGCGGAATCAGAAAAGAAACCATTTATGGTTGAAAATCTGAAGAGTTTCGGAAGAATAAAGGACTATAAGCACACACTATCGGTCAACTATACCCTTCCTACCAAATATTTTCCCGGACTGGACTGGATACAGTCCAGAATACAATACAACTCAAATTTTGGCTGGGCCTCAGGCGCATTGCTGCAGGTTGATAGCCTAGGAAGTGTCTTGTCCAACGGTCAGAATTTGGCAATTAACGGCGAGTTCAATTTTGCGACACTATACAACAAATCTTCTTATCTCAAACGAATCAACGATGAGTCTGAATCGAGCAGAAGACCAAACACACCAAATAAAAGCGTTAAAGGAAAGAAGGAAAAAACGACCACCGGGAAGGATAAGAAGAGTAACAATACCAGAAAAATTACCCCCGTTGAAAAAATTCTGATCCGGCCTATTATGCTTGTGAGGAGAATTCAGTTGAATTATTCTGAAAACACCGCAACGGTAATACCAGGATTTATGGATCGACCATCATTACTTGGACAGAATAAAAACTTCTCCGCACCAGGATGGTCTTTTGTCGCGGGACTCCGACCCGATATTAGCAAAGGTGGATATCTCGATGATCTGGCTTCCAAAGGGCTCATCAGTAATAATCTGTACCTCAACAAAGAAGTCATTCAACGCAACACTAAAATATTCGGCGCAAAGGGAAGATTTGAATTATTCAAAGGATTTAACCTCGATGTCAATGTGGACCGAAGTATTACAAAAGACCACACGGAGACATTTAAATATGAAGAAAACATATCCAATCCTGGCTCCTTCTCCTATCAGCATCTCACAGGCTTTGACAACGGACAATTCACCATTAGTTTCGTATCTATAAAGACATTATTCAACCGTAATATCGATACCCTGTTCAAAGATTTCAGTGAAAACCGGGCAATCATCTCGCAAAGGATGGGTGCGGAGTACAATATTTCAAACCCATATCCGCCAAGTCCGAATTACATTGATGGGTTCTCAAAAGATCACCAGGAAGTCATTATCAATTCGTTCATGGCAACCTATTCCGGTAAAAATCCTCACACTTCACTGCTCGATGTATTTAAGACTATTCCGTTACCCAATTGGCAATTGAATTATTCGGGGCTCAGCAAACTACCATTCCTAAAAAATATTTTTCAGGATTTCTCAATCCGGCATGGTTATAAGAACCTGTTGACTGTCAACAGTTACCGGACCAATCTTGACTATCGTGAGACAAGTAATGGTGTGCCGCTTGCGCGCAAGACAGATTCACTCGCTAATTCATACTATGCAAAATTTGAAATTCCTGAAGTAAAAATTGCAGAGGCTTTTAATCCACTGATCGGAATTAACATCAAGACGAAAAATGGACTAGACCTCGCTTTTGATGTCAATAAGTCGAGGACACTGACGATGACCAGTGGTCTAAATGGCCAACTCGGAGAAATGAATTCGACAGGTTATACCCTCCGGGCAGGATATGTGGTGAAGAATGTGTATCTGTCGTTTCTACCAGGAGTTAAAAAAATAAAAAAGCCAACGAAAAAACTTAAAAAAGGCCAGACCAAAGAAGAAGTCAATGCCAAGCTTCCAAAAGGCAATGATCTCCAGATCACATTGGACATGAGCATAAAAGACGACATCAACAAGATACACCGGTTAGATGATAATACACCAGCTAGGGCAGTTGATGGAGCCAAGACTATAACAATGACGCCATCAATAAAATATACGCTCAATAAGAATCTGAATCTGAGATTGTATATGGATTATTCAAAGCGATTGCCATATGTCACTACTGCATCACTGAAGGATGTCAGGATTTTTGGCGGACTGACGGTACAGTTTTTACTTAACTGACGATTGTTTTGATCTATTACAAGTAAATTGCAAATGCTGGTGCAGGCAGGCTGTCATGATTTCCACTTAATATTGCAACCAGCGCTTGGGTACTGTAATTCCGGAATTTCTTCGTTGTCTTTAAGACAGTCAAGAGCAAATGCTAAATCATCCCCGCTGGGCCTGATTTGATTGCCCGGTCGTGAATCATCATAGCGGCCACGATACACAAGTTTTAGATTTCTATCAAATACGTAAAAGTCAGGTGTACAGGCGGCATCATAATCTCTGGCGACCTTTTGAGTGCTGTCAAAGCAATATGGAAATTCAATCTGATGTTGCTCCGCAAATGTCTTCATTAATTCAGGTCGATCTTCCGGATAGCGTTCGATATCATTGGAATTGATCCCAATAAAACGAAATCCCTTCGAAGTATATTTGGCTGCGAGCTGAGCAATATGATCAATCAGATGAATAACATAAGGGCAGTGATTGCACATAAAAATGATCACTGTACCTGCATATTGATCAGAATCCGGAACACAGACTTCTTCGCCATTCAGAATGTTGACCAGGGAAAACGATGGCGCAGTTGTCCCCAATGGAAGCATATTTGAATCTGTTAAAGCCATTTAATGACAGGTATTTATTGGCAGAATATATTCGTTGATCAGATCGATTTGGCGTACCTCTTCATATCCTTTGAAGTCTGTGATATTCATTACGTCAAATTGTCTAAGCATTTCCTCTAATAGTGGTACTGAGATACGTGTATAGGACCAGTGCCATTTTTCTTCATTAAATCCTTTGTTATCACGAAGTTCTCTGGAGGTGTAGGTCTGGCAGAATCCGAACTGCCCGGCATTTTTTTGAAGCCATTTAAATACCTGGTCCCCTTCTTCGGATTGAAAGTAATCATCCTCTACTGAGTTAATATCAATTTCTGTTCCCCAATGATGTCTTGAAAATCCCGGTGGAGCCGTGTATTCCATTATTTTTTTAGCGCGATGAAAGCTATTCTTATGGCTTTCTGTAAGACGAAATCCTTCAACTTTGGTTTTGCCTGTCCATTTGGTTTCCCAAAGATATTTCTGATGATCAAAGGTTCTGGTAGCACTGATAATTTTCAAATCAATACTGTCTTTGGCTGCAGCCTCAGCCATTTGTTTAAAAGCCTCATATACCTCATCCAGGAGATACATGTCTTTATAACAATAAGGCGTGTCAACTTTTACAAAACCCGGCGCGTTCGAAGGCTCAAATCTGCCGTGCAGGTGAAAAATTGAGGCAAATCCAAACGGTGTATTCAAGGCATAAGAATTAAATTCAAAGACATGTGCTTTTCCTGCGACCAACGTGAGAAGGCTGGCAACCAAGACTGATGCCGTAATCCATACAGATTTCCTATTTCTTGATAAGACCAAGTTTCTTTTTTCTTTGTTTTTCCTGTTCCTGAACAAGTTCCTCAAGGGTTCTTTTTCTTTTGACTTCTTCAGCGTAGGCTCCTTTATTTTCGAGAAGGTAATAGATATTGGTCAACCATTTGGATGTATCCGGTTCTTTTGAAGGACTCGTAACATACTCTTCAATGATGGGTGATTGGAGTGTGAAGGTTGACGAATTCATCACATAGTCAAGTTTAGCATGGGCCTGCTTGAGCGTATTATAAAAACCATAGTGTTCCAGTTTAATGCAAGGTGATGTAGGGATTTCGACATAATCAAAGCCTGGGGGTACTTGCATTTTTTCCTTCACAGGCAACGCCGCCATAAGGTCAACGATGCTGTTGATGCCGTCCCAGCCAAATACCATTCCCACGGGTGGTCCTGAGGGGTCAATTTTAAGGCTGTCCAGCAGTTTATATATTTTTGGATAGCTCTCGGCATAATATTTCTGCATTTTGAAATTCGGAATCGGCGTCTTGATTCCTACGAAACGATGCATTTCAAAGGAGCCTGTTTTAACACCAAACTGCGCATTGACCATGCCTTCAATATAATTGCGCAGCGCTTCGAGGTCAGCCTCCATTCTTTTGTTGAAATCAGCCTCAAATTCTCTATAGAAAGGTCTTTTTAGAAAAGGTATATTTTTCTGTAATCTCGAGTTGGTGTTCAGCATCAGTGATGTCTTGCTTTCCGGGATCATCTGCCAGTAGGTGGCCACTTCACCCGGCCAACGATTATTGCGGATGTACGATACCAGGACAGAGTCTTTGTATGCCTCATCAAGGTAGACCATTCCTTTACCAAACTCAGGGCCCTCAAACGTAAAATTAGCCCCTACACTCGTAAATCTTCCACCCGGGCTGATAGCCAGATCCGGATCTTCATTTTTCCAGGTAATCCATTTATTCCATTCGCGGATGTCGTTGAGCATAATGAATCCCAGTCCCTTGGAACATTTGATCTGAACAGATTTTCTCACTGACATGGTCTTGGGGGAGAAGTAACATATTGCAAGGTAAAATAAGAAAAGCAATACCAGGCCACTGAGAGCGAAGAGGTATATTCTTTTATTATTCATTGAACTATAAACTTGTAAAAATGAAAATTTTATTAAATATGGCGAGAATCTCTCCCCAAAGTGCGCAAAGATACGATTATTCTACTGAAGGCTGAAGGCCGCAACGGGCCTGAGGTTACTGAGGGAGCCGAAATCAGGGAAGTCCGGAAGACCAGACTTCAGAAGGAACTCCGGGATCTTTTGAATAAATCCGCCAGCGGACCGAAGTAGAAAGTTTTTGTCCCACTGGCCAGACAAGTTCCGCAGTTGAACGATCATCCATAGGCCAGATCTCTTTGCCGGCGATGAAATGATTGTCTTTGCCCGCACGAACGTTAACCCCGTAAAGATTCTTTCCATACAACTCCTCTTCATCAAAGGGAAGAACTTTGAAATCCATGGTCGGCAGCCCCATGAGACACAGGTGATGGCCATCAAAAGTACTTAGTTCAGCCCAGCGCGTATCGGTCTTGTTGGACATTTCCTGCGGACGTATCCTGGGAATATTAAAATCCGTAACAGAACTTTTATAAAGACCAACGTGAAGTCCAAAACGGCGATCAGGGTAAGTCTCGTAGGGGCCTCTTCCATACCAGCTCGCCGTACCCATTTGAGAAGGAATGTTGGCGGTCCAGGCTATTCTCGGAGGCTGCGAAATGTCTGAAGACGAATTTTGAAAATCAATTTGCATGACGACATCTCCGGTGGCATAAAATAGATATCGTAGGTTAGCCGTCACTCCTTCAATACATGAAGCAGATAAATTCAGACTTATTTCTATTCGATTTTGATCTGCAGCGTTAATATTAATATTAGAAGCCCTGGCTTCAGCAGACCATTTTTGCCAGCGTAATATTTCAGATGACCTTTTCATGATCAGGTCGAAATCTGTCGGTGCCCGATCCAGCATTGGTCTTAGAGGCGTTGTAAAAATGCTTAGTTCACCATCTTTACATGAATTGATCCAGCCTTTGGATTTATCGATCTCAACATGAATTTTATCTCTGCTCAGGTCGATTTTTTGTTCCGATGTTTGAACAGCCCAAGGCCGGAGGTCAGACAATGTCGGTGGTTGAGGATTGCTAACAGGCAAGCATAATTTTTCAATCTTCTCATTCAGAAAACGAAACATGCCTTTATTATTGACGATTTTTTCGATCAGAATTGTGATGCAGTACTCTTTGCCTGGCAGGCGGGGTATACTATTGAGATTGACGGTAACATTTTTTGTTTGACCGGGTCCTATGACGAGCTGATCAAATTTTCCTTCAGATATTTTTTCACCATTCTGATCTATCGTCCAGAAAAAATTATAATTATCTCCCTGATAGAATTTGTAACGGTTTGTTATGGCGATGATTCCGGATTCAATATTTAAAGGCTGTACATCAAAATTGGCAAACAGGTCTGCGACGATTTTTACCGGAGGATTGGGTGTCTTATTGGAGGTAAAAATTCCGCGAGCACATAGAAATGAATCCGACTTCGTCTCACCAAATACGCCACCATATCCAAAGAATAATTTACCCTCAGAATTTTTCATATAGAAGCACTGATCCGTAAAGTCTTCAATAAAACCGCCGGCAAATTCTTTTAAACGGCAAAGCCCTGTCCACCTGTCCGTAAATCCACCCAACGAATTTCCCTGATTGGTACCCAGGTTGTAGCGCACGGCGCAACTTTTCGCTGTCTTTTCACCTGGATTAAAATCAATGTCACCTAAACTTTTGCCCCCACTGAATGCCCCGACCGGACGTTTGGTATCTCGGGATTTGAGATAGTCTAAAGCCTTTTCGGTATTCGGGCCTAGGCCGCATTCATGCCCCAGTGACCAGACAAGAATATTTGGGTAATTTTTGGTGCGTTCAAAAGTATTTCTGACCCGCTGCAAAAAACAATTTGTACCGGCGGTATCCTTAGAAAAATCAATGCCGGCGTTTTGAAGAGCGGAAGGATCCAAATTGCTTTCTTCCATGATATAGAGTCCGTACTTCAGTGCACTTTCATACCAATATGAATCAAAAGGATAGTGATTATTGCGAATGGCATTTATATTATGAAGCTTCATGACATCCATGTCATTGTCGATCCATTGTTTGTCGAGCATGTTGCCATTGACAAGATGAAATTCGTGGGCTGCCACACCCTTTAGCAATATTTTTTTGCCATTGAGTGTGAGGCCGTTTTGATAAGATAAATTATAGAATGCAGTTTTGCAAAAAGCACTTTCAATGATTTTTCCTTCACTCGTTTTAATATTGACCAGGACGTCATAGCTGTAAGGAATTTCATCCGTCCAGGGGGTGGCATTTTTCAGTTGAAGGCTGATGGTGGTTTTTTTCACCGATGAGGCGTCAGCTTGCATTTTATTCTGTCCTGAAACAAGAACCATTCTGGTTTTTGCATCAAGAATCTTGGCTTCCACTACAAAATCTTCTGTGTGATTGACCTCATTGAGAATCTCAGCTTCAATCTGCAGCAAACCTGTATTGCCTTTAAAATCTGGCTTTGCAAAGAAATCGCGGATCCTCAGCCTGGGCCTTGCCAGAAGATAAGCATTTCTGTTTATTCCTGTGAGAGACCACTGGTTGTGCGTTTCCCAATAACTTCCATCCGAGTACCTGAAAAGCACCAGGGTAATGTCATTCAGACCCGGTTTGAGAAATTTATTGATTTTGAACTCCGACGTGTTCTTGGTGTCTTCGTTGTATCCGGTCAAAGCGCCGTTGACATATAGAAAATAGGATGTACTGATTCCCTCAAATACGGCAAAAACATCCCGCTCTTTCCAGTTTTCGGGTACCTGAATTGATTTTTTCAGAACAAGCACACTGTTGGTATCATGTGGCACATTGGGGTAATGCAGTGGAAAAGGCAATCCGAAATACTTGAATATGGGTTTGCCGAGGCCTTTTAGCTCTGCAAATCCAGGCATGCTGATCTCCAGCCAGCCATTGGTCAGAATAGAAGACTCAATCTCGGCCGGAACCTCATCAGGACCAGTGAAAAAACGATATTTCCAAAAACCATTAAGACTGGCATAATACGCACTGGCGCTGTATTGATTGGTTAAAGCCTTCGGCTCGGTCTCAAACACCCTGAAATCAGCCCTTGGAAGCTCCCGGCCATATTCAAAGACCCTTGGATCTTCCCAGAAAGTCGGAATGGTGCTGGCTTTGGCTGGAATGGAAGGTGTAGATACTACTGTATTTTCCTGCCTTGGTTCATGTTTGCAGGTGAGGGCGAGTATTGCCATCCAAATCGAAAAAAATACTATGTAAGGTTTATTCATAACAATAGGACACCCCGGCGTTTGAAAATGTGACTCCGGAATGAAAACCATCGGCAAAATTGATCAATAAAATGTTTTTGACCTTATCAGATTCTATCTTTGTGGTCATTGGAATATAAAATGAAAACAAAGTATTGGACTTTTTACGCTTTCCCGCTGTTTTTGCTTCCGTTGACTTCTTTCGGGCAAGTCAATCAGCAACTTCAGGTTGATGTAGTATATCTGGCTTCGGATGATTTAGAAGGCCGCGCAACAGGTACGGCCTCTGAGGGACTTGCAGCCAACTATATTGTCTCGCGCATGCGCAGTATGGGACTCAATCCCGGGGGCTCCGATGGTTGGTTTCAGTCATTCAAAGTAGCGGCCAATCCGCACCAACCAGACAGTAAGGAATTGAATGGCCGCAATGTAATTGGATTTCTTGACAGACATGCCAAGACTACCATTGTTGTTGGTGCTCACTATGATCATCTCGGGCACGGCAATGTAGGCTCATTAGCCCCGAATGATCACAGCATTCATAACGGTGCAGATGACAATGCCAGTGGTGTGGCTTCCATGCTGTGGTTGGCAGAAAAGGTGTCTAAGAATAAAAAATTAAAGACAAATTTTCTTTTTATTGCATTTAGCGGTGAAGAATACGGTCTTTTCGGATCCAAAGGATTTGTTGAGCATCCGACAGTCCCGTTACAGAAAATTGAAGCCATGATCAATATGGATATGGTGGGCAGGCTAAACGCAGAACACGTTCTGGCCATTTCCGGTGTGGGAACCAGCACAGCTTGGAAACCAATCCTTGAAGAGATCAGACCGGCTGATTTTACTTTTAATTATACCGAAAGTGGTGTGGGGCCATCGGATCATACTTCATTTTATCTAAAAAACATTCCCGTTGTCCATTTTTTTACGGGACAGCACAAAGACTATCACAAACCTACTGATGACAGTTATCTCGTGAACTACGAAGGCATTGAGCGCGTCTCTGAAATTATTTACCAGTTGTTAATTAGACTTTCAGATAAGAAACAGATTGATTTTCAAAAAACGAAGGACGAAAACAAAGAGCAGGTGGCGGATTTTAAAGTTACACTGGGCATCATGCCCGATTACGTTTACAGTGGTAAAGGGCTCCGTGCTGACGCCATTCTGGATGACAGACCGGGCAAAAAAGCAGGAATGAAGGACGGCGATGTGATTATTCGGTTGGCCGACAAAGAGGTGAAAGATATCTATGATTATATGAAGATTCTCGGTGAACATAAGAAAGGTGATCGTGTCAAACTAGTCATCATAAGAGCCGGACAGGAGATGTTGCTTGATGTAGAGTTCTAGACTTGCTTTATGATATACAGCAAGTAATCAAAGCGGTGTCTAAGGCTAGTTTATTGTTGAAGATAACTATCCTTTCCAAAAATTTCTTCAAAGAGCTTTTCGTCATGACCATATATATCATTGCGAAAATTGACCTGTCCAAGGTGATCCACCCAGGTAGTAAAATAAACTAGATATACCGGAAGCGGAGGATTTAGTCGGAATGTTTTTTCTTCCGGAAGTCGCATGAGTGAATCAATGTCAATGTTCGTCAAGGATGAATCCCCTCGGAGTACATACTTTGCAAGAAAAACAGGCTCGCCAAGGCGAATGCAACCATGGCTGAAGGCCCTTTTATTCTCCTCAAAAAGGTCTTTGGATGGGGTATCATGCAGGTAAATATCAAAACTATTAGGAAAAATAAACTTCACACCACCCAAGGCGTTCCAGGGCCCGGGAATCTGCCGTATTGTAAATGGAACACCATTACTGTATCGGTTCCAGTCGATTTCTTTTTCATTTATTTTTTTGCCATTCTGAATCACTTCCATGTGATGACGCCGGAGATATCCATAATTTCTTTTGACACCGGGGAGTATTTCTTTGCGAATGATACTCATGGGTACATTCCAGTATGGACTAAAAATGACAGCATTAATCTTGCCGGAGAAAATACTGGTCTCAGTGGCTTCGTTTCCAACCACGATATTCATACTTCCGGCCAACGTATCTGCTTCAATGATATGCAATCTGAATTCAGGTATATTGACTAAAAGATAGTTGTGCGGAAGTGTATCCGGGACCCAACGCATACGTTCAAGGTTGATCATGATCTGTCGAATACGTGTTGTTGGTGTCATACTGAGCTGAACTTGTGTCGCACGATTAAAAAGACCATCGGTCTTGAGCCCGTGCCTTCTTTGAAATTTTTTAAGCGCCAGCGTAAAAGCATCATCCCACAAGGTCGAATCAGCAATGTCCTTGAGATCTCCGTAAAGAAGAAGGTTGGATTTTAAAGTAGCCAGTGTGGAACTGCGTTCACCAGGGTGAAGGGAATACACGGTGCTGTCGGGTGATTTGATCAGGTGGTTTGTTTCTAGACTTCGATAGTATATGAGCGCATGCTTCAAGTCGCGGTAGTAATGATTGAACGGTTCGTAAATCCTATACGATTCCGGTGCATGTACAAGCGTATCTATCAGTCTTTGAAGATTTTTCTGTTTTCTGGGTATGTACCATTCGAGATCCTTCAAATTGCGGTCAATACCATAATATTCGCGGTTAGCGTAATGAAAAAAAACAGCGGACAATTGAAATTCAAGTTCGAGTTTTTCAAGGTAACGCGTATAGAGGTAGGAGCTGTCTTGTTGCATCGTGTCGATGAGATGAAGAAGGGCATCATCGATCAGTGAACAGTCGCGGTAAGTTTCACGGTAATCATAAAGCGAGCGGACAAAAGTCTTTGCAGCAAGACTCAGTTTATTTTCCTGAAGCCAGGCAAACTGAAAATGACGTCTGCGATAAAAATTAAAAAGATCCTCGCAGTAGCTGTCCTTCGTGCATACCCTGTTGAGAAAAAGGTACAGGGAATTGCTGTCGAAGGCGGTTCTGTTAAAATCTCTGTCTGCATAAACGCTTTCATCCTGAGAGATCAGTTTTGGCACGCTCTTCCTGCAGGACAGCAAAAATATAAGCCCGAAACCGAAGGTCAGTAAAAGAAAATTATGGGTTCTTATCCGGTCCGGCATAAATGTAAAGCAGGCTGCCATTGGCGAGAACAGGGGCAATACTTTTCATGACCGCGTTGGGTAGTGCCGGGCAACCAAGACTTCTTCCCAAATAGCCATAAGTACGAACAAATTGCTCGCAGACATAATCGGCACCATGAATAATAATTTGTCTAGACCGGGCATTGCCATTCAGCGATTTTTCAAGGCCGTCTAGTAAAAGTGCCTGTCCGTGTTTTGGGCTCTGAATAAGTCCGCCAATTCGATAAAAGCCAAGACTTGACTGGTTTGACTCCGGATGATTTGAAAACCGAACAGCGCGTTCTAGTCCGGAATTGCGACCATGTGCAACCAATGAACTTAGCAGAAGTCTTTGGTTATCCAAATCCAAAACATAAAATCTCTCCTCTGTAGAAGGTTTAGAAAAATCACAAATTGCAATAATCCTTTTGGCAGGATGAAATCGTTGAAGTCCTTTCAGACCATTTGTAAATGCTTCCAGCGATAACATGGATTCCAGTCCCATTCTCTGGTAAATGGACTCGATAGTGCTCACCGGGGTCCTCTCTTCAAAAGTTATGCTATCAGGTGCCATTGGGACAGACAGCAGAAGACTAAGCTTAAGGATTAAACAACTGATCCAAATCACCGGACAAAGTTATTAAGGGACAACGAAAATTACTCAAGATAAGTTCATTCATTAGCGGTAAATAGACATGATTGGTAAGACTGCCAAACCGTTATTTTCAAAATATTAAATCGCTACCTCAGCAGCATATAATTAGTGTTAAATGTAAAATTCAGTTCCAGGTTTATTAACTTGTAATAATAATTTAGGAAGGTAGCGAATTTATTGGATGAATTTGATCAGAATTTGAAACGCTTTCCAGAAAATCATCTCGATTTAGAAACAAATTTAATCTACCATGATCTAAGATAAGTATGATGTTAGGTAAATATTGGTAACATCCAGCGTTATATAAAATAATAAGAAAACCAATTTTCAATATTTAGAAGATAAACATATCAGGTCTGCGTTGGAAATCAATTCTGAATATCTCAAAATGTCAATTTTCTTAAACTTTCTCATTATATTCTAGGAATTAAACAAAATAGAATAGAGCAGGCTTTTTGTCAAAATTCGCCATTTCGTGGCTGATAACATAATCACTTTTACAGAATACTTGTATCCGTCCCACGAAGTACCTAGTATAGTTTTTTTTCCCAATTCTGGGGCAATAGCTCATCGATCCTGTTAATTGGATGATCATTTATTCTATTGAACACATCAATGAGCCACTCGGAAGGGTT
>JAIBCI010000004.1 GCA_019694255.1 Saprospiraceae bacterium | reverse complement strand
GATTCTTCATCAGGAAATAACTTTTGGAATTCAAAAATGCTCAAACTATCAAACTTTTTTTCCATTTCTTGTTTATAATTTGCTCTAAGTTAAGCATTTATTACGTATTTTACAGGCCTAATTCAGTCATTTTATTTACGGTGTCATTTTCCAGATATAAACACCTGCTAGTGTTTTGCTCATGGATTCTGAAATGATCAATAATAAATTCCAAAAAGTGGCTTCTTTACATTAAAGGTCC
Source organism: Saprospiraceae bacterium (assembly GCA_019694255.1). GTDB lineage: Bacteria > Bacteroidota > Bacteroidia > Chitinophagales > Saprospiraceae > Vicinibacter. The sequence continues at coordinate 4,221 of JAIBCI010000004.1, read as the reverse complement.
TATTTTGAAAAACTACTAGCAACAACCAAGATTGGCTTTTAATCTATTTCTCAGACTTGTCAAATTCAATTTCTCAAAGCCATAATTCACAAATATAATGCTTCTAAAGTCGGATAGTATCTAATATCAATAACTTTTCCCCCACCATTCCATCTCCCCGCACTATCTTTGTCCTGTCGAATTAACGTGTCTTTTATCATGCGAGCTTTCAAAGAAACGCGCCTGCCTGATCGGTTCCAATCCGGTCGCAATCACTCGCAAGGGTACGTTGTTCGACAGCAGGCGCTATTTTTTAACCAATCAATCTTTTATTATGTCGAACAACGCAAAAGGCGCAAGCCAGGCCGCTAAGAAGCAGGCCAACAATCAACCTTCACAATCTACTCAACCCAAGACCGCTCCAGCAGCAGCTCCGCAGCTTAATGCATCTCCGGAAGACATCAAGGCCTTCTGGCAGATGATGTCAGCGATGCAGGATCTGCGGAGCCAGATCAATGTCTATAGTCGCACTGAGGCGATGGAAGGACTCCTGGATCTGCACTGGGGTATCAGCAACAATCCGGATCTGGATGGTGAGGTTAGTCAGACCATGGCCGGATTCATTAACTACATCAAGGAGAGCCTGATCTGCTGTTACGAACTCATTGAGCAAATCCAGGCCAGTAAGCCATCGGATAAGCTGATCAGTGATATTATCAGAACATTTTCCGTACCTTCACCTCAATAAACATACTGGTGATACTTTCCCGTAAGGGCTGCTGCTGGCGCGGTGGCCCTTATTTTTTTGTATTCATTAATTACTGATCAGCACCCCTTAATCATCATCATCCTGCACTACGCGACGCCTGGGCGAATCGCTGATAACAATCTACTGATCATTGCACTTTAGTTGTTTATTTAAGATCACGCAGATTGATTAAATCGTACAAATGTGTTTTCGCTATCGTAGGGCTGGTCACCATCGGATATCTGTTGGTGAAGCATCTCGCCAAAAAAGTCATTAATGGCATAACACTCCAGGGTGCCGCCTTACGATGGGGAAGCCTGACCACTTCAGGGATCAGTGTAACAGTGATCCTCAATTATCTCAACGATACCGCATTACCTGTGCCACTTGATAATCTGAGTGGATCAATTGCTTTTGGTGATATCGCTCTGGCAGATGTACAGCTCACCCATCCGGTGACCATTCAGCCGGGAGCGGTGACGCCCGTATCTGTTGACACCAGTATCAGTTTTGTCGGATTATCACTGGATCTTATTACAGCAATCAAGACGAAGAGTTTTGGCGGTGATGGATTATACCTGAGTGGTGATGTGACCAGTGCAGGTATCACTGTTCCGGTCAATTATAAACTAGTTAATGTCTGAGACTAAAGAGATCTCGGATGGCAAAGAAAGTATGGAGTAAGTTGATCCCTGAGCCGGACTGGATGATGGATAATCATTTTGTCAATGGCAATACCGGTGACATCATCTCAGTGATATTCCAGGCTGTGAGGTATAACAACTTCCAGGCCCGAAGAGAGATGAAGAATGTAGCAGAGTCATTACAGGGCCGGACAGATCTGGAATCACTTCGCAATACCTGGTCATTCGTGCATGATAACATCACGTATCAGAAGGATCAGACAGGCCATGAGATCATTAAGAATCCTGCGGTCCTGTATTACTATGGTAAGGGAGACTGCAAATCCTTCTCTCTGATGATTGCCTCCATATTATCACATTATCCCGGGATAGAGCCTAGTTTCAGATTTACGGCATATCCGGGAGATAGAGACTTTGTACACGTATATACAATAGCTAAGATAAAAGGCCGCAAGGATCCGGTGATCCTGGACGCCACCCTGGATAAGTTTGATTACGAAGTACCGTATGAACGAAAAAAAGATTATTCGATGACCATGATCAGCCACATGCACGGTGCTCCCGGAGTACCTACGGTGCGCAGGAGGGTAAGCCCTTCGATCGCTGAGGCGTATGCCGATGGACCGAAGCGCGCTGTACTCCCAGCTGTGGCGAACATTGCATCACTCAGCCAGGGAGAACTCAGACTTAATCTACTGAAGAATAAACTCATCCTACGGCAGAACTACTACGGTGATCCAACCGGTGTGGTGGCTAAGGGTATCTTCATGATTGAGGATGCACTGGCCGCAGGACTGCAGAATTATACGAATCCTACCGGAGTGGTGGATAGTGTGTATGATAATCTCATCCGCAATATTCTCACCGCCAAAGGCAGACACGTCCAGCAGGTGATTAATCTGGCACAGGGAGTCTCCGTGTCCGGCATTGGCAAACAGTTCTATACCGGTGGACTGAATTACGAAGGTCTTAAGAAATGCATTGAAACCATCCGGCCAGAGAAGGCGGACTGGTTCTTTCGTAATTTCTCATCATCTGAATATGTAGATTTTGAAGGATCATCCTATAAGATGAATCCGGCGATGTACGATTGTGTCAAGGCACAGCTACTCATCCAGTGGGCTAAGCAGAACATCTTTGAGACTGAGAACTTCCGCAAAGGATCTCATCACATGCTCTACGAATTCGCGAACGGTGATGCGCTCTCTCTACTCAATCAGCAAGGTATTGTCAAGCGTGGATTTCATCAGACCTGGGTTGATGCATTTGCCAACCTGTCCGGACTGGACCGCGACAATGTCAGACTATACATTGAGAACGGCATCAGTTATACCAGTGCACAGCGTAAGCTCTCAGACATCGAGCCCATCGGATCAATCACAGCACTTGTTGAAGGCATTCCATATAAGGATGATATCAATAAGGAGTTTGGCATCCATCGTCGCTATGCGATCGGTGTAGATCCGGTGACGGCAGCTCTGACCGCTAAGGAAGTGGTAGGGATCATCATTGGAGCGGTGAGTCTGATCACTGCAGCGATTAAGACCATGGGTGCTACCAATCAGTCAAGACTACTGGATCAGGCACAAGGCATACAGGGATCATCACAGAGCGCCAGGATCGAGGATATGATCAAGTCACAGGAATTGTTGGGCAACATAGTTCCCATCTTACTGGTAGGCGCAGGAGCATTTTTACTATTAACCAATAAAAGCAAAAAATCAGCATGAGATATCGTGGTAATAAAACTACCGGCGGAAGAGTTCGCAGACGTAATAAGCGCGAGGTCATACGCAATAAGCGCGAGGTCATTGTAGATGATCAGGCACCTATCAGCACGGAGGATCTTCCGGTAGAAGAGCCACAGAAAAAGAACAAAAAGGAAGGAAGAGTTAAAAAGTAAACCACCGCGACCCTGCTGATGCAGAGCGGTTCTATTTTATTAACTAAAAAAAATTTGTAATGTCAAAAACAAAAGTGCGTCGTCGGAAAAGTGCATCAGCTGGCACCCCTGCAAAACGCGTCAAAGTCGGCAAGAAAGTTTACACCCGTGAAGGATGTACCAAACTGAAGACCTCGGCAAAGAAAAAAGCAGCTGCAGTGCGCAAGGCTGGTAAGCTTGCACGTGTGGTCAAGAATGCCGGAGGAGGCTATTGTGTATTAACCGCATCCAAGACAACAAGGAAGCGCAAAGCTGTAAGACGTAAACGTTAATCGCGCGCGCTTATGTGTCAATGTCAATTATTTGGTAAATCAAAAATTTCAGGAGTAAAAATGAAAAAGTTCAGTTTAAAATCAATAGGCGAGCAGGTGATCCCTGTAGCCGAAATGGGTGCTGGGTTTGCACTTGCAAAAGTGGTACCGGCGCTCTACGAAAAAATCGCTAAGCCTGCCGCAGGCAAAGGTCTTAGCAATACTGTCATCGGTGTAGGTCAAATTGGTGTAGGATTATTCCTAGCTGGTATGATCAAGAACAAGCACATCAAGAATGTAGCTGTAGGAGTTGCAATCTCTGGAGCCCACACCTTCCTTAAGGATCCAGTGGATAAGGCCATTGAGACTGCGGGCTTAAATGCCGCCAGATTTTCTCAGACACCGCTACTGGGTACCATGCGAACATTTCCGAATGCGAACATGAATCAAATGGGTTGTGCAGAAGGTAGGCAGGTCGTCAAGTAATATCTCTATTGAGAGACACCGCAAGTATTAATTAATTAATTAAATTTTCTGAATTAGGCCTGTAAAATACGTAATAAATGCTTAACTTAGAGCAAATTATAAACAAGAAATGGAAAAAAAGTTTGATAGTTTGAGCATTTTTGAATTCCAAAAGTTATTTCCTGATGAAGA
>JAIBCI010000096.1 GCA_019694255.1 Saprospiraceae bacterium | reverse complement strand
AAATAGGAATTTTTATAACTGTCTAATCGAATAGGGAATGGTATTTACCGTTTCCTATTTTTTTTTCTCCGGATTTAAGAATTCGCAGCTTTTGAATTTTAGGTTTTGAACATCAGTTAACACTGATTAATATTAATATTCTGAAATTGTAAAACACATACAATTTTTATTCTGAAAATATCATTTCAGGATTTATAGCAGTAGAAATGAGAAGTTAGAATCAGAAAAGACCCTCGATCACTCCGGATGAATTGATGTCGATGTTTTCTGCAGCGGGAAGATCAGGCAGGCCAGGCATTCGCATCATATCTCCCGTAATGGGTACTATGAATCCTGCGCCAGCTGCAACTTCAATTTCACGGACATGAAGGGTGAAATCCTTTGGACGGCCGATCAGATCCGGATTGTCAGATAATGATTTTTGTGTCTTGGCTACACATATAGGTAATTTGTCCAGCCCGAGATTTTGGATTCTTTTCATATCTGATTTGGCGTCAGAAGAATATTCAACATTCGCAGCGCCATAAATTTTTGTAGCAATAGCAGAAATCTTTTCTTCAACAGATGCATTCCAATCGTATGTTGGAATAAAAGGTGTTTGCCATTCATCAGCAATTTTACTGACTGTTTGGGCCAAATCAATTGCCCCTTCTCCACCTTTTGCCCAGACTTCTGAATCTATCGCTTCCACGCCTAGTTTTTGGCATTTTTCACGAATAACTGCCAGTTCTTCTTCTGTATCATTAGAGAAGCGATTAATCGCGACGACGGCTGGAATGCCAAACTGTTTTGCATTTTCGAGGTGTTTTTCAAGATTAGCGCATCCTTTGGAGACGGCTTTGGGGTTGGGTTCACCTAAAGCTTTCAGAGATTGGCCACCGTGATATTTTAAGGCACGTACTGTTGCGACGATAACCACTGCATTTGGAGACAGACCTGCTGTACGACACTTAATGTTAAGAAATTTTTCTGCTCCAAGATCAAATCCGAAGCCAGCTTCAGTTACCACATAATCGCTCAGTGACATACCCATCTTCGTAGCCAGAATGGTGTTGGTACCCTGCGCAATATTGGCAAAAGGTCCTCCATGGATAATAGCGGGGTTGCCTTCAATGGTTTGGACCAAATTAGGTCGAATGGCATCTTTCAGTAGTGTGGCCATCGCGCCCTGAGCTTTCAGGTCGCGGGCGTAAATGGGTTTCTTATCCATAGTAAATCCCACGAAAATATTTCCCATTCTGTTTTTCAGGTCTTCAAGACTGCTGGATAGGCATAAAATGGCCATGATTTCAGACGCGGCTGTAATGTCAAAACCCGTTTCACGAGGTACACCGTTGGCAGTGCCCCCGAGTCCGACAATAATATGGCGAAGCGCACGATCATTCATGTCCATTACGCGTTTCCAGGCGATGGTTCTTGGATCCAGTCCAAGGCTATATTTCTTATTTTGTAAGTTATTGTCAATCAGAGCGGCCAGAAGATTATGGGCTTTTTCTACGGCTGAAAAATCCCCATTGAAGTGAAGATTTATCTCTTCCATCGGCAAGACCTGGGACCAGCCTCCGCCAGCAGCTCCGCCTTTGATTCCAAACACGGGTCCTAGGGAAGGTTCCCTCAGAACTACGGTAGTCTTCTTGCCAATTCGGTTAAGCCCTTCGGATAATCCGATCGAAGTAGTAGTCTTTCCCTCACCTGCCGGTGTAGGAGAAATTGCCGAGACCAGGATCAGTTTGCATCGGGAAATTTTATCATTGTCAATGAGATTCAATGGTAATTTTGCCTTGTATTTTCCATATAGGTCTATTTCGGAAGCCTGAATCTGAAGCTTTTCAGCAATCTGGCTAATGTGCTTGAGTTGTATGGACTGGGCAATTTGAATATCTGATTTCATGAATATTATTGGTTTTAACACGAAAAATTTCGCAAATATTGGTCCAATTTTTCTTTTGGCCTTTATCTTTTGGACATGTTCTTCAAGAATATCTTTTATAAGGCAAAATGAATGGACTTCGGAAGGCCAGGATACCCTACGTTTGGAAGGGGAGAAACACCTGAAGAATATTCGTCAGCTTACTTTTGGTGGTAATAATGCTGAGGCTTATTGGAGTTTTGATGGCAAGAAATTGTCCTTTCAGTCTGATAATCCGGCATGGGGCAATGCCTGTGACCAGATCTATTACCTTAATGTATTTAAGGATGATTTACGTTTTAAGCCTGCACATCTGATTTCAGTCGAAAAAGGACGTAATACCTGTTCTTTTTTTATGCCGGGGGATCGTTCGATTATCTTTGCCTCCACAGTACACAGCGGTTCATCGTGTCCTTTGGTGCCTGACAGGAAGCCTGGTGGCAAATATGTGTGGCCTGTATACAATTCGTATGAGATATACATTGCAGACCTGAAGGGTAAAGTGACCCGTCAGATTACAAGTAATAACTTTTATGATGCAGAGGCTACCGTATCACCAAAAAAGGATAAAATTGTCTACACTTCGGATAAATCCGGGGATTTGGAGCTCTATGTCTGTGACCTTGACGGTAAAAATGAAGTTCAAGTCACACGCGAGCTAGGGTATGACGGTGGTGCATTTTTTTCGCCAGATGGTAAAAAGCTTGTTTTTAGAGCTTCACGACCTAAAACAGAAGAAGAGATCAGAGAATATAGAGAATTACTAGCCAAAGGATTGGTGCAGCCAACCAATATGGAGATTTTCACTGTGAATGTTGATGGTTCCGGACTCAAGCAAATCACACACCTGGGCAAGGCCAATTGGGCTCCGTATTTTCTGCCTTCAGGTGATAAAATCATCTTCTCATCCAATCATAAGAGTAATAGGGGTTATGAGTTTAATCTTTATATGATCGGTGTTGATGGTACCGGACTTGAGCAAGTAACTTTTGATAAAGTATTTGCTTCATTTCCGATGTTTTCGCCTGATGGAAAGAAAATTGCCTTTTCTTCCAACCGGTTTAATGGCGGGACACACGACACCAATATTTTTGTAGCTGATTGGGTTGATTAAGTCAATTCAGGATCTGATCATAGAACAACATTCCTTTTTTTGCATCGTAGCTTGCCACTTTGGAATGAAGATAGAGATCCTTTTTGTAATTGTGCTTGCGGGCATCGATAATGTATACTTTGCATCCTAAAGCACTGGCCAGTTCCTTATTACTGTCTCGCCAACAACGTGCCAGCTCTTCGGTGGTCTGGTCATAATTCTTGGTCCACTTGCCAGTAAACATCACTTCAAGATAAATTATGCCATTCTTAAAATTGACCAGCCTGCTGCACAATCCATAATTGACGCGATAAACAACATCCGAATTGAGGAGGTGCTTTCTATTGATTTCCTGTATGTTGATCTGCATAATTAAAATACAGCATAAACTATGCCATTTCAACATATAACTCCATTTTATAATGTAAAACATACTATATTATTGGAATATAATATTAATATTTTACGTTATATAGAATATAATACTGCGGAATTTGAAATTTATTAATATTTTATTGTCCCAATGGAGGAAGAGATCAAAAATTAATTTGTTTTATATATTAAATTATATCATTATTTATAAGTCGAAGTTAAACAATGATTTATAAATATAAAGTGTTATAAAAAATCTTTTTGAATACCACATTTTAAGTCAATTAGTGCACCATTCATTCAAAAAGTATAATTTTGCGCGGTTCCAGAAGTGCAGAGATGTTCTTATTTCAATGTTCAGACAAAAGAGCACCTGATGAATTTCAGTTCAATTGCACATCAAACGGGTCTCATAGTTCAATGGATAGAATAGAAGTTTCCTAAACTTTTGATACAGGTTCGATTCCTGTTGAGACTACTTCTTTGCTACTAATTTATGATCTTGGTTATTGCTGTTTTTACCATCAAGCAGTAGCTTCCATGCCAAATCAAGTCATTAAATTTGATTTGATCGAGAGGAAATAAAAACTGATTATAATTTAAAGTTTTTGTTATGCTTCTTTGCAATTTTTGAATTTAAAAAATAGGGTAAATGATGATAAGATACTTCGCAACAGTTATTTTGATTTTGGGGATATCTGATGTCCTGAAAGCACAGGGTTGCAGTGATGCTGGTATTTGTCAACTGGAAGGACTTTCGCAACGAAGCAGTTACCGTGTAAACGAACTCCAGTCAGAAGCAAGGATTGGTGCGGCCATTGGTAAAGCCGATCACGGAATAGCCGTCTACAATGCTTTTCTAGAATACAACCGTAAAATAAATAATCATTTTAAAGTTGAACTGCGTTTTACTATGCTTGCGCAGCATGGCATTGGTATATCAGCATCGGGTCTTTCTGATTTTTATTTCAATGGAATTTGGAAGTTGTGGAAAGGCGGGGGAATTAATTTTGGTATGAAACTGCCGTTATCCAATGGCAACAGGAAATTGAACGGTGTTAGTCTTCCAATGGATTTTCAATCATCTCTTGGCACCCTGGATGGCTTCATTGGAATACATCATCAGCCAGGTAAACTCACGCTGTCATCTGCCTTGCAATATCCCTTGACACAAAATAAAAATCAGTTTTTTGCATCGCAGTATCCAACATCCAGCGAAATATCGTCATTTCAAAGTACAGCGGGATTTGAACGATCACCCGATTGGCTGGGGAGAATCAGCTATTCTTTTGAAATCGGATCCTCGCTCCAACTGATACCGGGACTATTGACGATTTATCATCTTACCAATGATCGGTATGTTGACCTTAGTGGGGTCAGGAGGTCCATTGATGGATCCAGTGGAGTGACAGCCAATATTAATCTTTCAGCAGTTTTGCAAATTGGCAATCAGGGTCAAATCGTATTGCAGTCAGGCATTCCAATGCTGGTGCGCAAAAGTCGGCCGGATGGATTGACCCGTTCCTTCGTAGCCGGACTGGAGTATCGTGCCATGTTTTAAAGTAATTAGGCATGCATTTGAATAAGCGTATGCAGTGGAAAATATGGCTTGTCTTACTTGCCGTTGCCAATGTTTTAGGCATATTGAAAAGTATAATTAATGCCTCGCTTATAAATGAAGCATATTCCTGTGTTGATTCTGAAGCATCCCGAATCATGATAATATTTCCATTGGTAAGTTTAATATTACTTTATGGATGTAGCATTGGAAAAAAATCTGCAGTGATCCTGATCTTGCTTGTGTCATTGATAGTCTTCTGCATAGATATTTATTGCAGCGTTTATTTTCACGCACTAATTGTTATGCTGTCAGCTGGGGTACTGTTTATTCTTTTTAAGCGGTCAAACAGTAACGGCTGAAGTTGCCAACGGTTTTCCCAAAGGTTGCATAATTCCTTTGTATTGTAAGAATTCAAGCCATTTGTTTGAATTAACTCCTGTAGAAATTCTGGGCATTTTGTTCTGTGCTCCCAGTCTGCCTGAAAACTCTAGAAATTCATAGAAATACAATGATGGCAGTAAGTATACTTCAATCTGCAGTTGTCCTGACTCTCTTTCGGTGTTGTAATCATCATTGACGGATCTTAACTTCTGATCCAGTAACTCCTTGAGAAATTCATGTGAAACCTTTTCATCTGATGCGATATACCAATTATGACAATACACCAAATCAGTCTGGCTAGCCACGATGGTGTATTCTGGAATATCAATCTCTAACTTACTTGCAACATCACATATCGCTTGATTGGTATTGTCAACGGAGAGATGTTCTCCGCAAATATTCAGAAATTGCTTTGTTCTACCAATAATTCTGACATGGGTAGGGCTACTGAATTCGACAACATCTCCCAGCAGGTATCTCCAGGCGCCAGAGCAGGTACTAATAATTATCGCATAAGGAACACCCGGTATGATGTCTTGAAGCATTACGGTGTTGGCACCAGTGCGGATCTCGCCGTTTTCATTGAAATTTGCATGATTGAATTCGACAAATTCGTAAAATATGCCTGCGTTCGTATTGATGATCATACCTTGTTTTTCAGGTACCTCCTGATACGCAATGAACCCTTCAGAGGCAAGGTATGATTCAATGTATAATATTTCCTTCGAGCACATTCGGTTGATGATGGCACGATAGGGTTCCAGCGAAACGCCACTGTGTATGCAAAGAAAGAAGTTTGGCCAGATTTCATGAATCGACTTCACCTGATAGCGTTCCAGAATTCTTTCCATTAACAGTTTGATCCATGAAGGGATACCCACGACCACCCCGATATCCCAATTTGGGGCCTCTTCAATTATTTTATCAATTCTGTCTTTCCATTGTGGTAGGGAGGAAATAGATTTTCCTGGTTTATAAAAATCTAGAAACCAAACTGGTAGATTTGCTGCCTGAATTCCACTGAGGTCACCAATCTGATGATGTTCCTGATTCTGCAAAGCGGTACATCCACCAATCAAGAGTACATCATGATTCAGCAATTGCTCTTTGAGATCACTGTATACAAGTGGATAAATAGGACGTAAGCTGGACCTTGTCATTTGCCTTAGCATCTGCGACGTGACAGGAATGCGCTTGCTTGACATGTCAGAAGTCCCGCTACTCAAGGCAAAGTATTGGACTTTACCAGGCCAACAAACATTATCTTCCCCGTTTACCGCTCTATTCCACCACTGTGAATAGATTCTGGTATAGTCAGAAATGGGGACAGTTGCCGCATAATTTTTATAAAGGTTCGCCAGATTATCGCTGTGATTTTGAAGCAGTTCTTCGAAATGGTAAACGGTGCCAAAAGCTGTCCTTCTCGCTTTCTTGATTAATCTGACCAGTTCGCGGTGCTGGCTCTTTTGGATATCAAAGGACATTAGGAGGCGAATCTTATCTCCCAGAATCAGTCCTTTTTGAACAATAGAGCGTAAAATCGTCATATTGATTTCAGTTCATCGGAAGCTTAAAGGTCACTACATCTTTTAGATTTTTATGTTAAGATAATATTAAAACACAGTAACTTAAATTATAATTTGGTAATAGTAGTGAATAGCATGAATTAAAGTTGTTTTTTATTGAAAAATTATATAGGATTAAGCTCATGTTTATTTGTAGTTGATAAGGCGCAGTGTGCTAAATTATTTGGATGATTTTATTTAAAGCAGTTAATTGGGTTTGCCAAAAACAATAACTGGAGAAATGGCTCAAAAATGTAGTGACTACAATTATTAAAAATTATTTGGGTGTTAGCAATTATCCATAAATCATACCTTTGAAGTCTACCATGGTTCGATCAAATATCTCTTCAAATGGCAATGCAGAAAGAACAAAAGAAAAAGCGTTAAGGGCTATTTATTTTAGTATTGCAGGGAATATTATTCTGGCTTGTGCCAAATGGATCTTAGGCTATTTTGGCCATTCCTTTGCTATTATTGCTGATGCCATTGAATCAACAGCTGACATATTCTCATCGACGCTTGTTTATTTTGGTCTCCGCTACGTTATAAAGCCGGCTGACGAAGATCATCCGTACGGTCATGGCAAGCTTGAGCCTCTGATTAGTTTTATAGTTGTGTTTTTCTTAATCATATCCGCTGCGGTCATTATCCATGAAGCTTTTGTTCATATTCAGACGCCGCATCAGACGCCAAGGGCATTTACGTTATTTTTTCTAGCACCGTTTATCATTTGGAAAGAATATTCTTATCGATATATGCTCAATAAAAGCTCGGAAACCGGCAGCGTTGCATTGAAGGCTGATGCCTGGCATCATCGCAGCGATGCCATAAGTTCTATAGCCGCATTTATTGGAATTGCCATTGCACAAGTTATGGGTCCGGGCTATGAAGCCGCGGATGACTGGGCTGCATTATTTGCTGCAATTATCATCGTATACAATAGTTATTTGATTTTTAGAGTTGCTCTCGGGGAAATTATGGATGAGCACCTGTATGATGACTTGATTGCCAAAATCAGAAGTGTAGCGTCCAGAGTTAAGGGTATCCGTGGTACAGAGAAATGCTATGTCAGGAAGTCCGGTATGTCGTATCATGTGGATCTACATGCGCTGGTAGATGAGTTTCTTACCGTTAAGGAAGGTCATGAATTGGCCCACAGACTACAAGATGAAATACGCTTAGCGCATCCTGAAATAAATCATGTGCTCATCCATATTGAACCCTATCAGGAAGAAAAGGTATTATACAAACAGTCGAAATAACATATAGAGCCCACCGCTTAACAATATAGTGGCAGGAAGCGTAAGTACCCATGCGAGAACTATATTCTTAACAGTTCCCGCCTGTAAATTTTTGATGCCCTTTGTTGCCACCATGGCACCAGCTACTCCTGATGACAGGACATGCGTGGTCGAAACGGGCAGACCAAGGCCAGATGCAAGTCCAATGGTACTTGAAGCGATTAATTCTGCCGTGGCACCTTCCGCAAAGGTCATGTGTCTTTTACCTATTTTCTCACCAATGGTTATAACAATTCTCTTCCAGCCAATCATGGTTCCAATTCCAAGTGAAAATGAAATGGCAAGTATTGTCCAGAATGGAATGTAAGTCGTATATTCCTTGAGTTCACCGATAGTTGATTTAACAAGTTTTAGATCTTCCTTGTTACTAAATGCATTGGGTTCATTGACCAAAATACTGAGGTCCTTGGCAATGATACCTATCTGACGCCGGACCCTCATAACATCTTTGACATTATTTCGGTCCATTCCAGCAAGGAAGGTTGCAAATGTGCCTGCATTGGCGGCTTTATTGCACATAATGGCTTCCAGTTCATAGTTTTCAGCAGAAGCAGCAACCAGTTTTTCTTCCACAAGTTGCAGGCGCCTGGAAAGCGCCAGATGATCGAGGTTAGGGGAAATAGCAAACTGGGTTGGAAGGAATGCAATCAGGACAATCAGTATTAAACCGATACCTTTTTGTCCATCATTTGAGCCGTGAAAAAAACTTACCAGCGTACAGGTGCAAATCAGAATAATCCGGATATAAAATGGAGGAGTATGATCTGGTTCCGGCTCCTTGAAAACCAACTTATCTTCAATCAATCGTTTGAGAATAAACATCAGGATGATGGCCATTGAAAAGCCGAATAGTGGTGATACCAGGAGCGAATTACCGATCTTGATGGCTTCATTCCAATTGACGCCAACCTTGCCTGAGTTTTCCGGCAGCGCAGCGTATACAATACCGGCACCCAGAAGGCTTCCAATCATGGTATGGGAACTGCTACATGGTATTCCGAAATACCAGGTCCCCAGGTTCCAGATTATGGATCCAAAGAGCACTGCCAATACCATCGCAATGGCCTCATGGGTGCTTCGATTGAGTACTGTGTCCATTGGAAGAATAGAGGAGATTTTGGTTGCAACCGCCATTCCGAAAAGATAGCTGCTGGCAAGAACTCCAAGCAGGTTCATCAGTCCGGACCAAATCACTGCGTGCACAGGCTTGAGTGAGCGGGTATAAATGACTGTGGCTACAGCATTGGCCGTATCATGGAATCCATTGACGAATTCAAAAAAGCACACAAGTAAAATACAGAGGAAAAACATTCCCAGCAGAGCTCCTGTCAGACCTATTTCAATTCCAAACATAATATTGCTATTCAGCTTCAAAGATTGCCAATATGGGGAAAATATTATGCTTCCTTTAAATAAAAAATTTTCAATAATGTAATTTAATAATTGAAATAACGATTTTTGCCAGAAATATACCTGAATTGAGGATCCTGACCTTTGTCTTGAAATTAATTCTTTTGGGTGCTTTTATGCTGCTCAAGGAAGGCAAGCCTAGCGAAATCGCCGGCAACGCATTTTTCATGCATCCGACCGTTAAGCTGGCTCTTCAGTTCTTAATTTTTTGGCTTACGGTCAATATTATAATACGCTTTTTACAGTTCATATACCGAAAAAGAAAAAAATATGGCAATAAGTATTCCGACAACGTGATCGTCGGATTACAGAATATTTATTACATGATCAGTTCTGTCGCACTGATCATTACAATTCTTGCCTTTTTCGGCGTTGAGCCAAAGGAACTGATCACTGGTTTGTCAATTCTGGCTGCGTCTATCGCTATCATCACGAAGGATATTGCGCTGGATATTATTTGTGGTATTCAAATCAGTTTTTCTAAAGACCTTGCCATAGGCGACTATGTAAAAATCGGGGATCAGAAAGGTACCGTGGTTGATATTAACATCAGCAAGATTATCCTGCAAAATGAGAATGATGACGTGATTTACATTCCGAACTCAAAGGCTTACTTTTCTGAAATGATCAATTACACCAAAAAGGAAATCAGAAAATATAACCTTGAATTTGCTATTCATTCATCACAGAATCTCAACAACGAAATGATCCGTCAATTGGTTTTCAATGTTTTTGAAAACTTCAGCACTTATTTGGATGAGCAGAGCGAAGTAATCAAAGTGATTTCTGTCAGTGGCAATGAAATAAAGTATAAAGTACAGTTTAAACTCAATCAGGTAAATCCACTTATTGCAGACCAAATTAAGGCTGGAATAATGGAGGCAATTGTTAAAACTTTACAGATTTGATGCTGATTCAGGCGGACAGCGCTCAAAATAATCGGGTATTAATCATACCGAATGAATTGATTTAGACGTTTTGAAGAAGTAGGACTATAATTTAATTAATCGGGTAGTTGCAATCCTGCCTCCGAAAGCCTCCCATCGTACTATATAGATTCCGGATGTCCAATCCGAAATATTAAGATCCACGTGACCTGTGGCCACAGGTTCTGAAAATTCTTTGGCCAGAATGAGCTTTCCATCCATACTCGTAATTCTGAATTGGGATATGCTGAAATCTGAAGTGTTTAAATAAATTCTAATAAGCTCAGAAGCAGGGTTGGGACTGATCAGGTTGTCGGCTCCTTCAAATTTTACATCTTCAGCACTGCTGAAACAGTTGATTAATCCTTCACAGTAGCATCGTTGAGGAAGCGTGCAATCTAGAACAAAGGGATTGGCTTTTCCATCCTGATACTGCGATATCATAAAAGTCCTTTTCCATTCAAGCGAATCTACCGGGTCTTGCAGGTGCCAGGTACACAATGTTGGCCGCATGGATTCAAAAAAAGCTCTATCGCTTTGAATTTCATACATTGTAAAGAAATAGAAAATTGCCCTTGCCACGTTGCCTTTGTGATCTTCACGAGGTTCAAAAAAACCGCTCAGGCTTTCACTGTATTGATCGACAAGTGTCTTGGGTTTCGTAGCCAGTTCTTCTGCCAGGTAATACCAGGTCTTGGTCTTTGTATCATCAATTTCAGAATATGGGTAATTGGATCGCGCTTCATTGACGGCTGCCCTGGCTGGAAACAGATGGTGCATATCAGATCTTGCATTGCCGGCATCTGCGCCTTTACTTTGCGGAAAAGTATGTTCACAATTGATGCCGTTATTACTGCCTCCCTTGGATAAGTAATCGATCGGGTTGCTATAATTTGGGTCAAGGTACAAGCCATGGTGACTATACACGCAGTACACCGTATCGTGAACGTTGTATATTTCCTTGTACAGCTTTACCCTGGCATCGGTATAGTTTAAGACATTGGCAGTCTTGTAATTGTCAAATAGTAAATTTAGTAAGTGCGTGCCGTTTTCGCCTGGAAATAATATCTGGTTGCGATATTGTCCAAAACAGTTCTTAATTAATAAGACAAATAGAAGTAATAAATAAATTGGTCTGATCACCTGACAAAATTAAACAAATAGTGATCTTTGGGTCGATTTCAAGAATGAATATTGAACATTTTATAAAATATTGCGAATCAAAACCCCACGTGAGCTTTGATACTCCTTTTGGGCCAGATACATTAGTGTTCAGAGTCAAAGGCAAAATATTTGCACTAACTGGTCTCGTTAGCGCTGATTTTACCGTAAATTTAAAGTGTGACCCACAAAAATCACAAGAACTCAGAGCTATGTATGAAGATATTATTCCCGGGTATCACATGAATAAAAAGCACTGGAACACAGTCCGGTTCGACGGGAGAATTCCAGTCAAACTTCTTAAAGAGTTGATTGACCATTCCTACCAACTTGTCTATGAGAGCCTGCCTCTGAAGCTTAGAAAAGAACAATGACCAAAGTCGATTTTTTGATAGTTGGCCAAGGTTTGGCGGGTTGTCTTTTGTCATGGGAACTGAAGCGCCGGGGGAGCAGCATTAGAATGATCGGTATCAACAGGCCAGGTACTGCAAGCCGGGTAAGCTCTGGTGTAATTAACCCGATAACGGGAAGGAGGTATGTCAAAGGCTGGAGATTTGAAGAGCTAAAAAAGGTTTATACCGAATTCTATTCTCTGCTGGAAAGTCATTACAATCGAACTTTCAGTAACACGAGAGACATGCTGGTTATTTTAAATGGCCCTGGTGATGAAAACAGCTGGCTGCTTCGCCAACACGATGAAGCTTATTTTAATTATTGTCACAATGTCAAAGGAACTGTGAGCGACTTGTACAGAATGGACGAAAATGCCATTAACGGTTTGATTCCCGGAATTACCCAGATTGATATACCTGCTGTTGTAGATTGCGTTATCCATGAGATGAAGGAAGGGGGTGTGCTGCATGAAGAAGAATTTTATTATGAGAAACTTTATTTCAAATCTCATGGAGAGTTTATTTACGATGAAAAAATCGTTGCAACGAAAGGGATTGTCTTTTGTGAAGGGTTTGGTGTCATAAACAATCCTTACTTTAACTGGATACCACATGCATTACTCAAAGGTGAAAGATTGCTATTTGAAGCAACATCTCGTGAAAACAAAATCCTGAATGCCTCCTATGCTGTCGTTCCGATGAAAAATTACTTTTGGCTTGGATCAAATTATGATAAACAAGATTCAGAGCCTGTCATCACTGATATGGAGCGGAAAAATCAGCTTGATTTTGCTAAAGAGGCGTTCAGAACAGAGATCAATGTATTAGACCATGACGTTGGTATCAGATTGGCCAGCAGGGATCGAAGACCAATTCTTGGATCTCATCCGGCAAATCCCGAAATGTATATTCTTAACGGCTTCGGAACCAAGGGTGCTTCAATGGTTCCTTACTGTGTCAGACATCTATCAGATCACTTGACGAAAGGTCATAACATTCTTCCTGAAGCAGACGTTAAAAGATTTGTTAAAAACTTTTATCGTCCCTTGTAAATTGAACTAAACTGCGTTAAAATTAAAAAAAT
Organism: Saprospiraceae bacterium; assembly: GCA_019694255.1. GTDB lineage: Bacteria > Bacteroidota > Bacteroidia > Chitinophagales > Saprospiraceae > Vicinibacter. Next base: position 38,020 of record JAIBCI010000096.1, on the reverse strand, counting down.
CAATGAAGCTTTCCCTGATTGCTATCCCTTTAGTATTTTCAATTTTATCCATGGTCAAAAATCTCAATCTTTCCGGTGATACAGGTAAATATCCGGATTATATTGCAGAATGGACAGAAGTAGATCACCTGATCGAAAAAGGACTCATTGAAGATGCCATGTCCAAGGTTGAAAGGCTTTACGCCAGAGCACAAAGCGACAAAAATCACCCCCAGGTATACAAATGCCTCCTTTTTCTTGAAAATTTGAGTTCTCAGAAAGACGAATTGCAGTTAGCCGGCATCATCCATAGACTGGAGAGCCGACTGAAAAGCCTCCTTGAGCCTGAAAATGCGATGACCCGGTCAGTTTTGGGCGAATTGTACTTCAGAATGTCAGGCCCTCAGGCCAATTATCGCAACGGCAGATCAACTATCTCCGGTGTTGAGCAGGATTCTTTAGATATCACTTCATGGTCACATGAATCACTCCTCCAAAAAAGCAATGCTTACTATTTGCAGTCTCTGCAATCGGAGGAAAGCAAGCAAAGCTCGCTTGAGGATTACGAAGCCGTATTGACTAATAAAGAAGGCTTGACTTATTGCCAAACACTGCATGATGTTTTGCTTAACAGGGCAATCATTCATTTTTCACAGGCGCAATCCGCTCTGACTGACTTTGAAGATGGTATTCCCTTGAAAAATAGGTTTGCCGAAATACATGATTTTTTACAGACTGATTGTCAGGGCAATACCGTGCTATCCCTTTATCAGCAATGGTTAATGCAATTACAGGATAAAGCTGACAAAAGATCTATACTTTCAGTGGATCTTTCTCGTTTGCAATATGCCATGCAGATCAGCGGACAAGATGAAAGCGCTGATCAACTTTATCGCAATGCACTGGAAGCATTAAAACGCAAGACCGGCAATAGCGAAGGAAAAGAATTGGTATTGCAGCGTCTGGTTGAATATTTTTACACGGATGGCCAAAAGGAAACAGATCATGAAGGCAAGAGTTACATTCTGGCAAATATGCTTTGCAATGAAGCTTTATCAATTACAAGTGACACATTGCTATTAAAATATTTTGGTGAGATACAACGTGCAATCCAAGCTCCATATTTTCAAATCACACAAGAAAAAATTATTGAGCCAAAAAAGAATTCAAAATTTTTGGTTCAGTGCAGTAATATCAGTCAACTACATTTTAAAGTGTACCGATGGCCGATTACTTCTAACACTGACCTTATTGTCGACGAAGGCAACCTTTCCAAGTCAAAAATCAAATCGTTAAGTCTCGAAAGGGAATGGACTGAAAAATGGGATTTGCCACCTGATTTCAGAAGGCACAGCCTTGAGATTAAATTGGATGCGCTCAATGAAGGTCGTTATCTGATTGTAGCAACAGACCATTATGCATTGGATAAAAGTGTTTTTTTGAAGAGTGGTCTGTTTTATGTGAGTGGCCTTGCTTCATTCAGTCAGAAGGCAGAAAAAGACATAAAAGTGGTAGTTGTAGACAGGACGTCCGGCGCGCCATTACGCAAGGTTAAAGTTAATTTTTTTAAATATGGAAGATATCGCTACAATGAGCCGGTAAAAATTGAAGCAGTTCATACTTCCCTAACCGACAAGAACGGTATGGTAACCGTTTCGGCTCGGGAGCCATTGCAATATTATCTTCAACGTGGGAAGGAGATTTGTTTTGATGGATCCGGACTTCCTCAGATTTATCAACGGGATTCAAAGGAATATATTCAATTGCACATGTTTTTGGATCGGGCGATATACAGACCAGGGCAAACGGTCCACTATAAAATACTCGCAATAAAACACGCGGGCAATAATGTATACCCTGAGATCGTCACCGGTAAAAACTTTGAAATTGTAATGAGAAATACCAATTATCAGGAGATTTCAAAACAAAGACTTCGTACCAATTCATTTGGAAGTGCCGCCGGTAGCTTTGTATTACCTTCAAATGGTCTTACAGGGCAATTCAGTATTGGATGTGACAATGGACAATCCTATTTCCGGGTGGAGGAGTATAAGCGTCCTTCTTTCGAAGTTAAATTTGACACTATGAAAGATGTTTATCAACTTGATCAAAATGTAAGAATTTCCGGTACGGCTATAACATTCAATGGTATACCGGTTGCAGGAGCGGTTGTCAAATATCGCATAAATCGGCAAGCAATGCAGCCGTATCGCTCCTGGTTGGATTATGGACGGGATCACTTTTCTCCTCAGACTCAGATTGAAAGCGGAGTCGTTAAAGCGAATGAAGACGGACGATTTTCTATTCAGTTTATTGCAAGTAGTATTAAAGGAGAGAATTGGAAAAACGCGGTGCAGCATTTTACTGTAGAAGTCGATGCCACTGATATGAATCAGGAGACACGATCAAACACTTTGTCATTTAATTTATCAAATAAAAATATTTTTGTCTCTGCTGTACTGCCAGAATATTCCTTTATCGATTCAGATTCCATCGAGCTGACATCTAAAAATATTTTGGGCGTAGTGCTACCTGTTAAATATCAGGCCTATGTATATGAAATCATGCGGCCGCAAGGAAGCTTGAGGTCAAGATTATGGGAAAAACCTGATATAGCTCACTTCAGTGAAAAAGAATTTCATCAGTATTTTCCAGATGATATATATGCCGACGAAGACCAGGCCAAATATTGGAAAGTGGTTCGTAAAGTTACTGAATTTAGCCTGAACGGGCATCAAACTACATCAAAAGCACTTAAAGATTTAAATCTATCTCCTGGTGATTACAAAATAGTGATTCATGCAGCCAGTGACCAGAATACTGTTGATACGGTGGAGGTTTTTACAACAGTTTTGAGTGCAAGCAGCAATGTGCGTTTGTCACATCCGGGATGGTTGACGCGCAATGCGGTGCTAGAGCCTGGGCAGGAAGCATCGGTTATGTTATTACCGGCATTGTCTTCAGCGTATGTAATGTATCAGTGGAGATCTAAAGTTGGTATCTCAGGTGGTTGGAAAAAACTAAATAGTCCTGAACATCTTAGTCATTTGGTGTCGGAGAATGAAAGAGGCGGTATAGAATTTGAAGGAATTTCGATTTGGAAGAATAGGGTATTTCGAAAGAATCAAAGGTTTGAAGTCCCCTGGACTAACAAAGAACTTGAAATTACGTCCATTAGTTTTCGCGATAAATTGTTGCCAGGACAGCAAGAAGAATGGATTTTCAGAATAAAGGACAAAAAGTCGGTCAGTGAAAAATATGAAATGCTAGCTTCCATGTATGATCAATCACTAGATCAGATCATGCCTTTTTCCTGGGATCTGAATATCAGACCGAGTTATTTCAATTTGGATAATTTCAACTGTAACGCGGTATACACTTATTATCTGAATGAGCATAACGATTTGCAAAATATTTACGGAGCAGGAGTTTACTATAACTCCGCATGCCGAGATTTGAATTTATTTGGTGTCGGTCATTTCGATGGCGGGATTGTGGTTATGGATGCCATGCCCATGCGTTCAGGGTCCGCGAATCGTTCAGCTCCGATGACTGAAATGAATGACAAAGGCAACACCAGAATGGAGAAAAGTGAATATCCTGCAGCTGGTCAAGCCAACGATGAGCACAATATTACGCCAGCAGTTTCACCAAATCTGCATTCAGATCAGGTGAATCAACCGTTCAGAAAAAATTTGAATGAAACGGTTTTTTTCTTCCCGCAACTTGAGTCAGGTCAAAACGGGGAGGTACGTCTTAGGTTTGTTATGAATGAAGCGATGACAAGTTGGAAGCTACAGATGTTGGCGCATTCATCTTCACTGAAATATGGATACAGTATGCGTGAAGTGATCACTTCAAAGCCGCTTCAAATCAAACCTTATTACCCAAGATTTTTAAGACAGGGAGATAACATGAAGATTTCGGCAACCGTCTCAAATCTTACCGATCAAGCCCAAAAATGCCGTGCGGTTATGCAGATATTGGATGGCTCTACGATGAATGATATCACAAAGGAAATAATATCCGGTGACACATCGAAGGAAATGAATATTTCTGCTGCCAAGAGTGAAGCTTTCATGTGGAATTTAAAAATATCAGATACCGAAAACAGGGCGCTTCTGATGAGATTTTTCTGTCACGGTGAGACACACAGTGACGGTGAGGAAACCATTGTGCCAGTCCAAAGCAACAGGACATTGGTCACGGAAACGCTTCCCCTGCCAGTTCGGGGTAAAGAATCAAAGACTTTTTCATTCGGACGGGTGAAAAATATAAAATCTGAAACCGGTGTGCCTCAGTTATATACAATTGAATTTACGTCGCATCCAGTTTGGTATGCCATTCAAAGTCTTCCTTACTTGGCGGAGTATCCGCATGAGTGCAGCGAACAACTGATGACGCGAATATTTGCCAATGCCCTGGGCTCCCTGATTATGATGAAATATCCGAAAGTGGCTACAACATTAAGCAGTATGTTACAAAAAGGTGAATCGAAATCACGATTGTTGGATAACCCTGAATTAAAATCGGCACTCCTCGAAGAGACACCTTGGGTTCTTGACGCTCAGAATGAGACAGAACAGTTTAAAAGAGTAGCACTGCTCATGGACCTCAATCACATGAAGAATCAGTTAACTTCCGCGGTATTGCAGCTTAAGCAGCGTCAAAATGGTGATGGTAGCTTCTCATGGTTTCCGGGTTGCGCTGCAGATCGATTTATTACGCAGCATATTTTAACTCAAATAGCACATCTCAAAAGACTTGGCATTGAAGACTCAGAATACGGAGACCTATTACAAATAGCGGTTAATGCAAGGGGTTTTCTGGATTTTTCAATACACCAAGATTACGATAGGTTGGCTTCTGAAGTTAAGGACCAAAAGGCCAAATGGGAAGATATGCACATTAATTCTTTGCAGTTGCATCACTACTATTGCAGATCCTATTTTAATGACTGGCGCTCAGACGCCACCAATGTGCACGTGGACAATTATTACATGAATCAGATTGGGTCATTCTGGAATAAATTCGGAATCTACGACCAGGGATTATGCGCGCTGATTTTGTACCGAAGCGGGCAAAATGAACTTGCCCAGACTATACTTAAATCCTTGAAGCAGAGATCTTTGTATCAAGATGAAATGGGCAGATATTGGAAGTCAGGATGGGGTTTTTATTGGAATATGATGCCGATTGAGACCCAGTCACTGATGATTGAAGTGTTTGGAACCATTGGAAAGGAATCACCGGTTGTAGAGGAAATGAAAACCTGGCTGATTAAAAATAAGCAAACAAATCATTGGGGTGCTACCAAAGCGACCACCGAAGCGATCTATGCACTTCTTTCCAATGGCGAATCTTATATCGATGAAATATCGGACGCTGAAGTTTCGGTTGGCGGACAAGTTGTTACCGGACAAACATCAACTCCTGGTACAGGCTACTTTAAAAGGAATTGGACTAAAGAAATGATAAAGCCTGAACTTGCGGAAATTAAAATTCGGAATCCTAACAAATCCATAGCCTGGGGTGCTGCCTACTACCAATACTTCGAAAAACTGGATAAAATCACCAGGCCGGAAATGAAAGAACTGGTAATAACGAAGCAGCTTTACCGAAAAGCTACAAAGGGAAGGGAAACAGCACTGCAACCGATAACTGCTCAGACCAGAATTCTAACCGGTGACCTTGTAATCGCGCGAGTTATAATAAAATGTGATCGACCCATGGAGTACGTACATTTAAAAGTTATGCGGGCGGCAGGACTAGAACCAGTCAATCAGCTGTCAGGATATCGTTATTTAGGGGGATTGGCTTTTTATGAAAGCCCCAGAGACCAGGCAACTGACTTTTTTATTCCAACACTCAACAAAGGGACTTATGTTCTTGAATATGAGCTAAGAGCGTCGTTTAAGGGCCAGTTTTCAGATGGAATTGCCAGCATCCAGAGCATGTACGCGCCTGAATTTTCAGCACACGGCGAAGGTGTCAGGCTGCAGATTGACTAATCAGCGTTATTTTAATGCAAAACAGGAGGTTAAGCCTGTTAAATAAGGTCCTTCGGGAGTATTTTTACACCTGAAAGGAGACCTGTGATGGAATTGATTAGAAATTTTTGTGTTATTGCGCATATTGATCATGGTAAAAGTACATTGTCAGATCGTTTGCTCGAATTTACCAAGACAATAGCAGAGAGGGATATGCAGAATCAGGCATTGGACGATATGGACCTTGAGCGCGAGCGTGGAATTACAATCAAAGCCCATGCAATTCAGCTAAATTATGAACATACCGACGGTAAGAAATATAAGTTTAATCTTATTGATACCCCTGGCCACGTTGATTTCTCCTATGAAGTGAGTCGTTCTATTGCTGCATGCGAAGGGGCGCTTTTACTGGTCGATGCTACCCAGGGAATTCAGGCGCAGACCATTTCCAACTTGTACCTGGCAATTGAGCATGATCTTGAAATCATACCTGTACTGAATAAGGTAGATATGGATAATGCAATGATTGATGAGGTTTCGGATCAGATCATCGATTTGATCGGTTGTGATCGTTCAGAAATTATCCTCGCCAGTGGTAAAACTGGAAGGGGAGTGCAGGAAATTATGACCGCAATTGTAAACCGGATACCTGCTCCCAAAGGGGATCCCGGGGCGCCTTTGCAGGCTTTGATTTTTGATTCTGTTTTTAATTCTTTCCGTGGCATCATCGTTTACTTCCGGATAATGAATGGTGTATTGCGTAAAGGCGAGAGGATAAGGTTCATTAATACGGGTGCCGAGTATGATGCAGAGGAGGTAGGATTTCTTAAAATGAATTTATCACCGCAGCCTGAAGTTTTATGCGGTGATGTAGGTTACATCATTACGGGTATTAAGGATGCAAAAGAAGTTAAGGTAGGAGATACGCTAACTTCTGCGGCAAATCCTTCAACTGAATCAATCAAAGGATTCGAAGAAGTCAAGCCAATGGTCTTTGCGGGAATTTATCCAATCGAGAACGAACATTTTGAAGATTTGCGCGACAGCCTTGAAAAATTACAACTCAATGATTCATCCCTAATCTATGAACCGGAGACTTCAGTTGCACTGGGCTTTGGTTTTCGTTGTGGATTCCTCGGAATGCTTCATCTCGAAATTATTCAGGAGAGATTGTCGCGTGAATTCAATCAGGAAGTAATAACTACAGTCCCTAACGTGTCTTATGTTGCCAAGAATACCAAAGGGGAGATATTAAAGATTAATACACCCAATGATTTGCCTGAGCCCAATTTTTTAGAATATGTTGAAGAGCCTTATATCCGCGCACAAATCATTACAAAACCTGAATATATTGGCACAATAATTAAATTGTGCATGGAGAAGAGAGGAGTGCTGGATAAGCAGCACTACCTGACCCAAGACAGGGTTGAATTAACTTTCAGTATGCCTTTGGCGGAAATTGTGTTTGACTTCTATGACCGACTCAAGTCCTCCACCCGCGGATACGCTTCATTCGATTATCACCCGCTGGATTACAGAAAATCAGATTTGATCAAACTGGAGATCAAGTTGAATGGCGAGAGCGTTGATGCACTGACCGCCTTGGTGCATCGGACCAAAGCAGAAGGAGTCGGCAGGAAGATGTGTAAAAAATTAAAAGAGATTCTACCGCAACATCAATTTGTTATTGCGATTCAGGCAGCAATCGGAGGGAAGATCGTTGCACGTGAGACGATATCGGCGTTAAGGAAAGATGTAACAGCCAAGTGTTATGGCGGAGACATTTCACGTAAGAGAAAATTGTTGGAAAAACAAAAGGAAGGAAAGAAAAAAATGCGGCAGATCGGTACAGTCGATGTTCCGCAAAAAGCCTTCCTGGATGTGTTGAAACTTGAAGATTAAGCCGGAGTATTATGTTATCTGTTTTTTTGTCTCCGGTTCGAAGTGAAATTGCTTTTGCATTATCTAATATCGCTGATATTCCCATAACACCGGAAGAAGTTGAGATCACAGCTTGTCGCAAGGAATTTGAAGGGGATTATACCTTTGTAAGCTTTAATTGGTCCAAGCGCCTTGGCAAATCACCTGAATCCGTATGTCAGATTTTAGGCGATCAACTTAAAAGAAATGGCGTAATCACCCAGTTTAACGTTGTCAAAGGATTTCTTAATTTTCAGTTGCCTGACAAATTTTGGCTTGATGAAGTTGCCAAACTTGAGAGTTTAAGTATTGAGGAGAGCGTGCGTGTGAGCTCTCCCATGAAAGTGCTTATCGAATATTGTTCACCCAACACCAACAAGCCGCTTCATTTAGGTCATATCCGAAATATCCTGGTAGGTTGGTCTGTCTACAAAATACTTTCATCCTTAGGGCATCATGCTTTCACAACACAAGTTATCAATGACCGCGGCATTGCAATCTGTAAAAGTATGTTGGCGTGGAAATTATTTGCAAACGGCGCAACACCCGATTCTCAGGGAATAAAAGGTGATCACTTTGTAGGTGAATATTATGTTCTATTTGAAAATAAATTTAAAGAGGAATACCTTCAATGGCAAAATACTCCTGAGGCAGAAGACATTTTCAAAGCCAAAGCCGTAGTAGGCGAAGATAGAATGGCTTTTTTCCAGAAGTATAAGAACGAATACTTTAACAGGGAGAGTAAGTTGGGTGCCGCTGCACGAGCAATGCTCCAGAACTGGGAGTCTGGAGATCCAGATACTTTGGCCTTGTGGAAAAAAATGAATGATTGGGTATACAGCGGATTCCAGGAAACCTTTGACAAACTGGGTGTGCGTTTTGATTCCAATTATTATGAATCGAATACATACCTCCTCGGAAAAGACATTGTTGAAGAGGGTTTGCAAAATTCAGTATTTGTTAAAGATTCTGATCAGTCCGTTTGGGTTGACTTAACAGATGCAGGACTTGACAGGAAAATTGTGTTGCGCAGCGATGGAACGAGTGTATATATCACACAGGATCTCGGTACGGCTGATCAGAGAGATCTACAGCATCATGCAGACCAGTATATTTACGTTGTAGCGGATGAGCAGGACTATCATTTCAAAGTACTCAAAGAGATCCTGAAAAAACTGAAAAAGCCTTACGCTGATGGTATTTATCATTTAAATTATGGCATGGTTGAGTTGCCTAGCGGAAGGATGAAGTCTCGGGAAGGCACTGTTGTAGATGCAGATGATCTTATCCGTGAAGTACTTGGTGAAGCGACACAGTCTGCGCTTGAACGTGGTGAACTTGCCGAATTGTCAGACAAGGATCGCAATGAAGTGATTTACAAGATTGCTATGTCTGCATTAAAGTATTTCATTCTCAAAGTCCAGGCTAAAAAGAGAATGATATTCAATCCTGCCGAATCGGTAGATATGCAGGGACATACGGGGCCATACATTGCCAATGCTTACGTCAGGATTCGTTCGATCCTGAGAAGATTCAATGGGGCTTCAGCAAATTTTGATCAATCGCATATCATTGAGGGTCAAGAGAAAGTCCTGATTAAATTGTGCCTGGATTATCCTGATACTTTACAAGAAGCCGGCCGCCAATTGGATCCTGCACACCTTGCCAATCACCTTTATCAATTGGCCAAAGACTTTCACAAGTATTACCATGACCATCGAATTTTAAATGCAGAAACCGAGGAGCTGGTCATCTGGAGAATTCGCGTGTGCAAACTTGTGGGGGCCGTCTTATTACACGGCATGAGCTGTCTTGGTATTGAAATGCCAGATCGAATGTAATTTAAGGAATATGAGTGAGTCAAAGGAAATAGTCAGAAATTTTATTGAAGAAATTATTGAGGAAGATATTCGCAATAATAAACATCAGGGACGGATACATACGAGATTTCCTCCTGAGCCCAATGGGTATCTGCATATTGGTCATGCAAAATCCATTTGTCTCAATTTTGGTTTGGCAAATACATACGGTGGAAAGACTAATCTTAGGTTCGATGATACCAACCCTGTGACGGAAGATGTTGAATATGTTGAATCCATCAAGCAGGATATTCGTTGGCTGGGTTTTGATTGGGAGGATCGGGAGTATTATGCATCAGATTATTTTCAGCAGCTTTATGAATTTGCAATTCAGCTCATCAAATCAGGTAAGGCTTATGTTGATGATTCTTCTGCTGAAGAAATCTCTGCACGCAGGGGAGTTCCCACGAGTCCGGGTGAAAATAGTCCATTCCGAAACCGTAGTGTAGAGGAAAATCTTGAATTGTTTGAAGAAATGCGCGCGGGCAAGGTAAAAGAAGGTGCGCGTGTGTTGCGTGCAAAAATTGATATGGCCTCTCCCAATATGCACATGAGAGACCCTATCATGTACAGGATTCTTTTTACACCACATCATCGGACAGGCAATAAGTGGTGCATTTATCCGACATATGACTATGCACATGGCCAATCTGATTCTATTGAGGGAATAACACATTCAATCTGCACGCTCGAATTTGAGAATCACAGGCCGTTGTATAACTGGTTTATTGAGAATCTCGATATATTTCCTTCCCGACAAATTGAATTTGCCAGGTTGAACCTTGAGTACACTCTGATGAGCAAACGAAAGTTGCTGCAACTCGTAAATGAAAAATTAGTTGATGGGTGGGATGATCCGCGAATGCCAACCCTTTCTGCATTTCGTCGGCGTGGTATTCCGCCTGAGGCACTTAGAGAATTTGCCACTGCAGTAGGAATTGCAAAAAGAGAGAATATTATTGAACTGAGTCGCTTTGAAAATATTGTCAGAAATCATCTGAATAAAAAAGCTATACGGACCATGGCCGTTCTTGATCCGTTGAAAGTCATTGTAACCAATTACGACAGGGGAGTTGAATGGCTTGAGGTCGAGAATAATCCCGAAGATCCTGCTTCTGGTAAAAGGAAGATAGCATTCAGTCGGGAAATCTATATAGAACAGGACGACTTCATGGAAATTCCAAGCGATAATTACTACCGGCTTTCACCGGGCAAAATGGTTCGATTAAAAGCAGCTTATATTATCCGTTGTGATCAGTTTGTAAAGGATCAGAATGGCAAAGTCACGGAATTGCATTGCACCTATGTCCCGGAAAGCAGAAGTGGACAGGATACCTCCGGGCTGAAAGTAAAATCTGTTATTCATTGGGTTGACGCAAGTCATTCTATTACAACTGAAGTGAGGTTGTATGAGCAGCTTTTTACCAAACCCGATCCGGCATCATTTGAAACCATTCATGAAATTATTAATCCTGAATCACTCATTATCCTATCGGATGCCAGACTGGAAAAAGATATGGCTAATGCTGCAATAGGGTTTAGTTACCAGTTTATGCGTAAAGGATATTTTTGCCTTGATAATGGCAATCATGATGGGAAGCTAGTATTTAACCGAACCATGACGTTGAAGGATTCTTTTTCAAAATAACGGTATTACAATTTAGAATTCATACCTCATAAACTGACAATATTTGATCAAGACGCAAGTTGAATTGAAGTAATATTTGACTTGCTTAATTGAAAAGTGCTTACCTTGTCAATACAATCTATGGTGTATGAGGAAAATTGATTTCTTATTGGATAAATATGCCCAAAGTCATCAGAATCACACGAACAAATTAATTCATTGGATTTGTATTCCTGTAATTCTTTTTACGATCACCGGATTAATGACAATGATTCCTTTTCCAGGAACCGACAAGCACTGGATTCTTAATTGGAGCGGTCTGGTAATTATTTTTGTTTCAATTTATTATGCTTCAGTGTCTTTCAGTATCATGCTTGGATTTCTACCGGTATTTATTTTCTTCCTTTTTCTAAACTCAGCTTTCCGTAATTATTTTGAAAGTATGGGTATTTCTTATTTTGTGATTCTTGTAACTGCATTCGTGATCGCATGGATTGGACAATTTGTAGGTCATCATATTGAAGGTAAGCGCCCTTCTTTTCTTGACGACCTTCAGTTTCTTCTGATCGGACCGGCCTGGCTTTTACACTTTATTTATAAGGCAGTTGGTCTGCCGTATTAAAATCCGTTTTTCAGTGAATGCGTTGCAAGCTTGAGAAAAAGAATCGATAATCGCTGGATGATAACTTTTTGACGGAAAACAAAATTTGATCCTCTCATGATCAGAAGGTAGGTGCCGTTCTCCAGATCGTAGACTGGAAAGTGCGCTGTTCCTTGTGTTATATCTTTGGTAAGGCAAACTGTTCCGGAAAGGTTTAGTAATTCAAGTTTCAGGCCCGATTTAGTTCTGACAATTAGCTCATCAGAAGCTGGATTTGGGTAAACGTTAGGCGTCTCAGGATCATATAGCCAACCAGTGTGCGTTGTGCATTTCACGGTATATGGGCCGAATACAAACTCGCAGTGATTAAGATCTGTCAGTGGTCCTGTACTCACCAAAACATTGTATGTCTCTGATGGTAGATTTTTTACCTGATTAACTGGAAGGGTATCCCCTTTGGAGTTGATTAGCCAGACGGAATACGTATTGCCTTTTAAATACAAATCTATTGCGCCATCCGAATTGCTACATTCGCCGGCATCAAAGACTTTTACTGAATCCAGTGTAATGACAGGTCCAGTCTGTGGCAATTTTAACAAAGTATCTGCTAAACACGCAAATGAATCTTTGATGCTGATCAGCGTATCTGTTTTTAAATGTACAAAATTTTTATAGGTAAAGTGTGAATCATAACGATTAATGAGCGCAGTGTCAAAATATAGTTTGTAAAAATAATCCGAGGAATTATTCATCTTGATCTGAATATACCTGACTTCGTTGATGCAGGTATCCAAAGCGATTGAGTCAACGTGTAACTGCAACGGGTTCTTTATTGTTACTGTGTAGGTATACTCAGAAATATTATTATTACTATCTGTAGCGCGGTAGCGCATGCGCGTTATTCCTTCCGGAAAAATTTGTCCGGCAGCAATTCCTTCCAGTTGAATCAGGTCTTTTATTCTGCAATTATCTGTGACCACTGGACTGATTGCCTGCAGGTTGCATCGATTACTCAGGGTATCTTTCCAATGATTAAATACAGGTTTTTCCTTGTCAGATACCTTTAAGATGACATTCGCAAATTTAGAGCAGCCATTTTTATCCGTTACAGAAACGGTGTAAGTTCCGGCAACCTTGTCATCAATCAATGAAGAAGTTTCTCCGGTGCTCCATTTGTAAGTGTAGGGTAGGGTTCCGCCGGTTGAAATAATTGTGGCGCCACCACTGGCTTCCCCTGAACAAGTTGGATCGTGTACATTGGAGAACTCCAACGCCAATGCATCAGGTTGGGTGATTTCAAAAGTCTCAGATACAGTGCAATTGCTATTATCGGTTACGGTTACAGTATAGGTGCCCGCCTGCAGAGTAGCAATTGTCTTTGTAGTTGCGCCAGTATTCCATTGATAGTGGTGTATGCCCGTACCTCCGCTGCTATTAACGGTAATGGATCCGTCTTTATCCCCGTTGCAGTTGAGTGATTTTTTGCCTGTTGTTGCAATGTTGATCGCGGATGGTTCCGTTAGTAACTTACTGAGGATAATATTTCCTGAAGCATTATCCGTTACAGTAACTGAATACAATTTGGCACTGAGTCCAATAGCAGTCGCTGTAGTTTGTCCATCACTCCACAAGTAATTGTAAGGTGGAAGTCCGTTCGTAGCTGTTACAGTGATGCTACCATCAGATCCACCATTGCAGGTAATGTTCTTGAAAGCAGAAATTGATGCATTCAAAGCAGGTGGTCCAGGCATTGTGCCTGATACCTGATCTTGTTTGGTCACATCACCACTGCTATTGCCATTGCCGTTTGTCAAAATAGATGCAGCATACATCGTTATTGTCTGTCCTCCTGCGGTCGTAGGGGACTTCCAATCTACCGTATATGTTAGGGTGCCTGGGCCGGAGAAGCTTTTGGCAGGATTATGTTCCCAATAGGTTCTTCCGCCGCTGGTCTGCAGTGTTGAACTTGCGCCAGCATTGGAGAAGGTTCCAATATTATTGTTATTCTGATCCAAGGCAACGAGTTGAAATCCTCCTTTGCTTGCGCCATTGACATTTTCAACAGTAACAGTAATGGTATAGGTTGTATTGGCGCTTAGGCTGGTCGGCAAGCCGCTGATTGAAACACTCCCGTCAATTCCGCTTCCCGGGGAATGGCAATTTGTACAAATTCCGTCACCCGGTGCCCCAGTATAACCATTTGGTGGATTGCCTGCATTGGCTAATAAAATAATTCCACACAACGCAATAAAGTAATAATATACCTTTCCTTTCATAATTGATACAGGAGAACTACTTAGGCCTGACCTCAAAAATAAAAAGTTTTTTATAAATACATTTATTATTTGCTAAAGAAGGCATTGATAAAGTCCGTGCGATTGAAAGTTTGCAGCTGATCTATTCTTTCGCCTAATCCGATATACTTAATTGGAATTTTAAACTGGTCTGAAATGCCAAAAACTACACCTCCTTTAGCGGAGCCATCAAGCTTGGTCAGAATCAGTCCCGTTACTTTTGTAACATCACTGAACTGGCGACATTGTTCAATTGCATTCTGGCCTGTAGTAGCATCCAGAACTTGCAGTACCTCGTGTGGTGCACCTGACATTGATTTCTGAATTGAACGCTCGATTTTTCCCAATTCATTCATCAGATTGATTTTCGTATGCAATCTTCCTGCGGTGTCGATGAGTAATACATCAACGCCATCTGAGATTGCTTTTTGCGTTGCCTCGAAGGCAACTGCTGATGGGTCTGTTCCCATTCCCTTGGTAAAAAAAGTACAACCAACTCGTTCTGACCAGATTTTTAACTGATCTTCAGCTGCAGCACGGAATGTATCTCCTGCTGCAATCATAACTTTTTTGCCTTGACTTGTAAATTGATAGGCTAGTTTGCCAATTGAAGTTGTTTTGCCGACACCATTGACACCTACAATCAAAATGACATAAGGTTTTTGTGATCCGGTTACGAATGCATCGAGATCTACGGTATTGTTTTCTAAGAGGATCTTGCTGATTTCGTCTTTAAGCAGGATCGCCAGTTCATCGGTATTTAAATACTTGTCCCTGGCCACCCGTTCTGCCAGTCGGTCGATGATTTTTACTGTCGTATCGAGTCCTACATCAGATGAAATCAGCACCTGTTCCAACTCATCAAGAATATCTTCATCAATCCTTGATTTACCGGCGACTGCCCTCGCGAGTTTGTCGAAAAAGCCACGCTTTGTATTTTCAAGGCCTTTGTTGAGGTCGCTGTGACTGCCCGCCTTTTTAAGTTTGTCGAATAGACTCATGGTGCCTGATTAAATAAAAAATGAGAAGCTTTGATTAAAACTTCTCATTTTCTTTTAGATCGCAAAGAATAAGATTACTTGTTTTGTTCGAAGAAATCCTTCACTTTATCCTTATGAATGATCTGTTCTTTAAAAGTATATTTACCTGTTGAAGGGTCTTTAATGGACTTGATGACTTTAACAAAATCCCTGCCACTACCAACGTTTGCGGCACGCTGTGCGACCTTTGCGTTTTTGGATACTTTTGCCATGTCTTATTTAATTTCTTTGTGAACGGTATATTTCTTGAGGATCGGGTTGAACTTCTTCAATTCAAGTCTGTCCGGCGTATTTTTTCTGTTTTTCTCAGTAATATAGCGGGACATACCTGGCATGCCTGAAGCTTTGTGCTCTGTGCACTCGAGAATAATCTGGGCCCTGTTGTCTTTGCTCTTTTTTGCCATTTCTCTAAATTAAAAAATTGATGATATTGATTTAGAAACCTGCTTTCTTATCCAGTTTGCGCATATAATCATACAAACCAAGTTTATTGATGGTTCTAATGGCTTTGGCGCTAACTTTCATCTCTATCCATTCATTGGTCTCCGGAATAAAGAAGGTCTTCTTCTGAAGGTTCGGGTTGAACCTCCTGCGGGTCTTGCGGTTGGAATGCGAAACCTTATTGCCATATAAGGGCCTCGTTCCGGTTAGATCACAAACTTTAGACATATCTTCTGATTTATACCTTATTTCAAACTAGTGACTCCGTAAGGATTCAAACCTTAAACCTCTTGATCCGTAGTCAAGTGCTCTATTCAGTTGAGCTACGGAGCCATAGAATTCAAGGGCGCAAAGATATTACTTTTTACTTAATCGCTTAATAATGAGAAGGCAATAATTAAAATATTTTACGCTCTTACTGATTGATGATAATAGGGTTGGGTTAAATTTTTATAAACTGCCTGGTAATCAATGTTTTATCAAATATTAATTGGATGAAGTTGAGACCGTAAGGGAAGTTAGCTGTTGGAAGTTTTAAAAAACTGACCGAACCCGGTTCGATTGAATGTTCCGTTGTCTGCACCAATCGACCGGTCAGATCGTATATTTTAATAGTAAAATTGCCGTAACGGGTCAAATGAACATCCAACTTGATTTCATCTTCATGCACAAGGTTTGGCCAGAGTACGAGATCGGCCTCTTTGTAAATTGAAAGAGCGCCATAGTTATTCACTTCTATAAAGCCTCCATAAATGTCAAAGCGTTTGCCGGTAACAGTATACTCCCGAAGTGCTGATATGCTTTTACTGCCGTCAAAAAGAAACTTTTTCATCAGGAGTGCCGCTTTGGAGGGATCAGATTTGCTTAATAAGTTAAAACGCTCACAGAACTGATTCAAATAAGCAATCCCGCCCGCCACCTGAGGTGCGGATAGCGAGCAACCGCTGGATGTCTGTAATTCGCCTCGTCGCCCTATCACCAGGACTTCTTCTCCACTGGCAGCAATATCAACATTATTTTGGCTGTAACCAGCTTCAGCTTTATGATCATTTCGGTCCGAGTTCGTAACAGCAATCAGGAAGTCGCTGGGGCAAAGCGATGGTACATCACCGTATGTATCGATGTTCTCATTCTCATTGGTAACTGCACTGACATTCAGAATACCAACCTCACCAAGTTTGTCGTAGATGGCACATAATGGCACGTGTTCGGATGGCATATCTCCATCAAAACCCAGGGAAAGACTGGAGGCAACAATATAGGCTCCTTTTTGTCCGCCGGAGTTGTTGTAATCAGTGCGCATTTTAATAAAATAGGAATACGCCCGAACCAGTCCTGCTTCATCACGCGCTGAACACAATACCACTTTGACTGATGCATTGGCCCCGGTCATTTGAAAATTGTTATTGCCCTTGGCTCCGATCAGACTGAGGCAGTTGGTGCCGTGATTTTCTGTGGTATCATGGGCATCGCCTACACCTGAACGTGCGTTGAAACCCAGATAGTCATCGATATAGCCGTTCTGATCATCATCAAGATTATTGGCGGGTATTTCCTTATAATTTCTATAAATATTTTCATTAAGATCTTCACAACGATAATCAAATCCAAAGTCGATAAGACCGAGGGCTATGGTGTCTCCCAGCGGACTTATACCATTCTGATCATAACACCACGCATCTTCAAAACCCATATAACTCATATTCCACTGCTTGTGAAATTCAGGATCATTGGGCTTGCATCCACGGGCCCTGAGTACCTGATTGGGACTGTAACTTATTACGGAATGGCTTTCTTTTAAAATATTTGTTTCAATACTGGAATGATAGGATTCCGGGAAAATAACCAGGTAATAGTTTAAGATCTCCCCAAGGCGCTCAAGCTGTGCCTCCTGATGCTGAAGACGCCACATTGCGGCATCAGCGGTAAAACTGAATTCGACAATATACTGATGGGGTATTTTATGATTATTTCCGGCATTCAAACCAAAAGTCATTAAAAAAAATGTGATGAAACATGCTATAACTTTCATCATAACAGGGAGTTTAGGTGACAAAAATAGGAAAAAGATTGGGCTATCCGGCTTCCGTACCAGCTAAACGCTTTGCCATTTACAAATATTGTCTTTATTCCTTCGAAGAGCAGTTGATCGCTATCCTTAAAAGGGTAGGGTTCCGAAGATAAAAGTATGACTTCTGGGGATCTGTTCACAATTTCATTAATATCTGTAACCGGATAACGTTGGCAATCGCCAAAAATGTTATCAAACCCTGCAATAGACATCATATGGTGAATAAATGTATCAGATCCAACGGTCATAAACGGATTCTTCCAGATTAAATAACATGCTCGTTTATTGATTGAAGGCGGAATATTGGAATAATCAGCAGCACGCTTAATGATATCAGATGTCAAATGCGTCGTTTTATCCTGAACTCCGCAAAGCGTTCCGATTTCATTGATAGCATAAATTGCACTATTTAAATCATGGATATCACTTACCCAGACAGGGATGTGTTCAGAAAGTTGAAAAATATCAGAAGCTGTGTTTTCCTCTTTATTGGATATCAGGAGATCCGGATTAAGTCTTATGATATCGCTGACTCTGAGATTTTTAGTGCCTCCGAAAGCCGGGATACTCTGAACTAGTTCTTGGGGTGAATCACAAAATTTCGTTCTGCCTACCAGTTGTTCATTCAGACCAATATCGCAAAGAAGTTCAGTGATTGAAGGAACGGTTGAGACTATCCTCTTTGGCTTATGCAATAATGCTACTGTACGGCCTGTCTGATCCGAATTCTGATAAAAGTAATTATTTGGGCTCATCAACCACCAAAACTTTTTGGCCCTCAATGGCGATCCTTTGCATATGATGAATGCCGAGTGAAGCAAGGTCCATAAGTTCTTTCCAGGTTGAAGTGTCTTTGTCCAGCAACAGCAATTTGCTTCCGGAAGCGCAGATGACATTTCCATTTTGCATCAGTGCAAAATCTTCTGATCCAGGAGGCATCACAGCCCAGGAAGTCATTTTTTGCGAACTATAATCATATGATTTCAGTATCCACTGGTCCGGAAGAATTTTGTGGACAAACAAAATCTCATTCTGACTCAATACTTCAAAGGTTCGGCCTATACTGGATGCAAATATTTTTTTCTCCATCGTTTTTGCATTGATGAAGCTCAGTAGATTGCTCGGCTGATCGACAAGAAAACAAACCCATAAATCTTTGCGGAAATGCCTGTAGTATCCTATTTGCCCGACACCCTGGAAAATATATTTTTTAAAACTACCGTCTGAACCGCTGAATAAGCACAGGTTCTGGATACTATCATTTTTATTGATGTGTACGCAGGTGATATCTCCGGAATGGTCTGGAGATAGTCTGGGACTGTAATCCTTACCGTCGTTGTCAACTAATCTTCGCAATTGATGAATTTGAAGATCGAGCGAATAAATATCTGTATTGTCTTCACCATTGCCCTGTGATGTGATCAGGACTTCATTGGCATTGATAAAATAGGGTTGATTGTTGTATGCTCGGTTATTATAACTATTGAGCAATTCTATTTTGGAAGCTTGCCAAATGGTTGTGGTAG
This sequence comes from Saprospiraceae bacterium, assembly GCA_019694255.1. Classification (GTDB taxonomy): domain Bacteria; phylum Bacteroidota; class Bacteroidia; order Chitinophagales; family Saprospiraceae; genus Vicinibacter. Next base: position 18,672 of record JAIBCI010000096.1, on the reverse strand, counting down.
CCGGTTGATTCAAATATATACAATACACATTGGTGACCGGTAACTTTTGTGCATTTCCCGTAATGACGGAAGAAAATAAAACCAATGCGCAGAATAAATATTTCATCAGGCAATTAATCTGTATTGGGCGATTTAAAAATGCGCTTCCAGTTGATTCCATTGCGCAGGCTTGCATTCTTGAGGCTAAACCAGATCAATACAGGTTTGCCGACAATATGGTCTTCCGGAACGTATCCCCATGCCCTGGAATCCTCGGAATTATGCCGGTTATCTCCCATCGCCCAATAATAATTCTGTTTGAATGTGTAGTGGTCGGCCGGTACATCATTGATGAAGATCTGCTGTCCACGGACTTCAAGTTTGTTATGTTCGTACACACTGATTACCCGATTATAAAGATTCAGATTATCCAGCCTTAGCTCAACTGAAGCACCTTTTTTGGGAATCCATACCGGACCATAGTTATCAAAACTCCATCCTTGCTGCCCTGGAGGAAAAACTTCTGACACCGGAAGCTGGGCTGGGATGAGTTCAATTCCCGGAGACATACTTTTGATTTTTTGATATTGATCTTCGTCAAGAAACAGGTTGCCGCCTTGTGCGTAATCATCATAAACGTTGACGCCCATCGCTTCTAGTCTTTTAAGATTGACCGCACCACTGCCACCTGTGAGATGGTACAAATACTGAAGATGTTTGGGATTCACAGCGGGCTTTCCGTTGACATACAATTGTCGATTAATGACTTGAATGCTGTCGCCTGGCATGGCAACGCATCGTTTGATATAATGATCCTTTTTGTCTACAGGACGAACCCTCAAGTCAGCACCACGACAATCCTGTGCCGCCCCCGGATTATTCTGCAACTGAAAGGCTGCCCATGAACGTGTCTTGCCAAGGTAAACGGAGTCTCCGACAGGCCAGTTGAATACAAAAGGATCATTGATTTTAATTTCTGATATTTTTGGTAAGCGATAGTAGGGTAGACTGGGCGAAGAAAAGTATGACTCACATCCAAGGCCCGGGACAGTATTATGAAGCAGCGGTAACATCGCTACCGTCATAGGCGTACGAATACCATAGTGAACTTTGCTGACGAGCAAAAAATCACCTACCTTCAGGGTTCCCTCCATACTGGGTGTAGGAATAATAAATGCTTCCAGAATAAACATGCGAAGAAATGCTGCGGCAAACACAGCGAAGATGATGGACTCTACCCATTCACGGCCTGCAGATTTAGCATAGCGGCTTTGCTGTTGAAGACGTGTGATCTTTGCAGTATCGTTGGTCTTTCTCAAAGCATGTAATTGCTCGAGGTATTCATGCTCCTCCTTCCAAGCAGGTTCAATCCAAACTGATTTTTCATCTTTCGCAATCAAGGTAAAACTGGCCGGTGGGTATATCACTGCCAATACCGAATCTTTGAAAGCCATTTTTCCAAAGGACCGAACGAGATCTATTGAGAGACCAGCCAAAATGAAAATGTTCACAATGGGAAAAAAAAGCCACAGCCAGTAATAGGGTCCATGGCCAACGGCAACTGACCATTCTTTAAAATTGACCCCAGGCACCCAGGCTTTGTATGGAAGAATTCCCATCTTGGGAAAAAGCCAGTAAAGGCTTAAGCACAACAAGACATAACTGATCAATAAATAATACAATAACCACATAGTAAATGAATATGGCTCAAAGATAAAGGCTATGGCTTAGTAAGGGGGTTCTTTTTATATGAATTGGCAGTTTTCATAGACAATGAGTCCAGGTTTGGAGATCAAACTGTCGAAGCATACCTGATGGGTTACTTTGCTCAGGCTGCATTGTAGTGTTGAATTCCTACTTTCAGAGTATCTTTATGTCCTGATTCATGATTATTTTGATGAAAGGAATTTTAATTTTAATTTTTTCGGCCATTGCCATGCTAGGACTGATTACAGGAAATCCAAAATTACCGGATAACATCCGCAGTATATATGACTTTAAGGTGCTTGCATTAAATGGCAGCGAAATTGACTTCGCTGCATTTAAAGGCAAAAAAATTCTCGTCGTAAACACGGCTTCACATTGTGGATATACCAAACAATATGATGGCTTGGAAAAACTTTTCCAGAAATATAAAGACCGCCTGGTTGTGATTGGATTTCCGTGCAATGATTTTTTATTTCAGGAGCCAGGCAGTGCAGATGAAATTGCATCTTTCTGTAAGTTAAATTACGGTGTAACATTTCCTTTGGCAAAAAAAATAACTGTTAAGGGTAGGAAAACTGCCCCACTGTATGTTTGGCTGATGAACAAAAAATACAATCATCTAAAGGATTCAAAAATCAAATGGAATTTTCAGAAATATTTGATTAATGAAGACGGAGCTTTGACAGATGTATTTGATCCAGACATTGAGCCATTGTCCGATGAGATCATCAAAGCAGTAGAAAGATAATTTTTAGAGAAGATCTTTCTTCCTGATTTGCATTACGCTACCAGGAAGCAATTTTGTCAATGCATATTTTCCGAATGAAATTCTGATGAGTCTTAATACCGGATATCCCGCAGCGGCACACATTTTGCGGATTTGTCTGTTTTTGCCTTCAGCGAGTGTGATTTTAATCCAGCTTGTCGGTATACTGGCTCTGTAACGTACCGGTGGCTGTCGATCAGGAATATTGTTAGGCGCATCGATCAACACTATTTCACAAGGATGAGTAAGGTATGATTTTCCATTCACGTTTATTGTAATTCCAGTACTCATTTGATTGATAGCCTCTTGACCAATTATGCCCTCAAGTTGGGCCAGATAGCTTTTATTTTTTTTACTGGATGGACCTAACATTTGAGCATTCACAGACGTGTCATTGGTTAATATCAAAAGTCCTTCTGAATCCTTGTCCAGTCTGCCGACAGGGTATACATCAGAAGGAAAAGAATGAAGAGATGCAAGGGTTGGTTCACCTGGTGCCTCGGGTGTAAATTGGCTGATCACACCATAAGGTTTGTAAACTGCATAATAAATAAATTCTGTCATTTTGCAAATCTAAAAATATCCTGAGGCAATTTTGTTAGGAAGACTTAATATTTGTAAGGACACACTACGGCATAAAATGATAATTTTGCGTTTCGGATTATGGTGCGCATTGGTGACATTCAATTAAATGATTTTCCGCTGCTTCTTGCTCCTATGGAAGACGTCAGTGATCCTCCATTCAGGGCTTTATGCAAAAAATTCGGTTGTGATTTGCTTTATACTGAGTTTATTTCTGTTGAAGGACTGATCAGAGATGCAGATAAAAGTGTACGAAAGCTGGATATTTACGATGAAGAAAGACCTATCGGAGTACAAATATTTGGTGCCGAGCTGGATTCTATGATGAAGGCGGCACATATTGTAGAAGCGGCAAAGCCTGAGATACTGGATATCAATTATGGATGCCCTGTGCAGAAAGTTGTATGCAAAATGGCTGGAGCCGGAATTCTGAAAGATATTTCCAAAATGGTTAGGCTAACGGAAGCGGTGGTCAAATCAACCAATCTTCCGGTCACCGTCAAAACCAGGCTGGGTTGGGATGAAAACAGTATTCATATTGTTGAAGTTGCTGAGCGATTGCAGGATGTCGGCATTAAAGCCCTCAGCATTCATGCGAGAACAAGGGCGCAAATGTATAAGGGCCATTCCGACTGGGAGTGGATAAACCGCGTTAAGAATAATCCGCGACTGCACATCCCGGTTTTTGGCAACGGCGATATTGATTCTCCGCAAAAAGCGCTTGAATACCGCCGTAAATATGAAGTCGACGGCATCATGATAGGCCGTGCGAGTATAGGATATCCCTGGATTTTTAGAGAAATCAAGCATTACATGGCAACCGGCGAGCTTCTGGATCCTCCTACACTTGAAGAACGAATAAGCGCTGCCAAAGAACATCTTATGCGTTCTGTCGAATGGAAAGGGATCAAACTTGGTATTCTGGAGATGCGTCGTCATTATTCCAACTACTTTCGCGGGATGCCGGGCGTCAAGGATTTGCGTGCCAGATTGGTCACTGAACCGGAATTCCCTGTCCTCCTTGAAATTCTCGATTCGATAGCAGATCATTATGGTCATTTAAATTCCGTTATTGCGAACTAAGATGGCGGAATTTCTATTTAAGCTCTCTTCTTCAGAGCGCAAGATATTTGAAATCATTAGCGGGGAAGCAGTCGCACTGGGATCTCCTGCTTATGCAGTTGGCGGTTATGTAAGAGATAAGTTGATTGGACGTCCCAGCAAGGACATTGATATCGTTTGCGTCGGCGATGCCATCAGGTTGGCTTCAGGTGTGGCATCCAGGTTGAGGCCTATTCCTCAGGTCAATTATTTCAGCCGGTTTGGAACTGCAATGATTCGCCATCACGATTTGGAAATCGAATTTGTTGGGGCGCGTAAGGAATCATATGTTGAAGATTCGCGCAAGCCGGATATCAGCCCAGGCACGTTGGAAGATGATCAATTGAGGCGTGACTTCTCAATCAATGCCATATCGATCAGTTTGAATCCGGATGATTTCGGACAGTTGATAGATCCTTTTAACGGCCTGGAAGATCTGAATCATCAGGTGATCCGAACGCCTAATAATCCCGATATTACATTCTCTGATGATCCACTAAGAATGATGCGGGCGATTCGTTTTGCAAGCCAGCTTGGTTATCAAATCGAGGAGAATACCTGGCAGGGCATTCGGCGAAATATTGATCGCATCAAAATAATTTCAAAGGAGAGAATTTCTTCCGAACTCGAAAAAATAATACTCAGTCCGGTACCATCGGTTGGTTTCAAATTGCTCTTTGATTGTGGATTGCTCCATATTATTTTTCCAGAGCTTGTAGCCCTCCAGGGTGTCGAACATCAGGAAGGCAAAGCGCATAAAGATAATTTTTATCACACGCTTCAGGTATTGGACAATGTCTCTGCCAAATCAAAAAATATCTGGTTATTGTGGAGTGCATTGCTACATGATATTGCAAAACCACAAACCAAAAAGTTTGAGCATGGCACAGGTTGGACCTTTCATGGCCATGATGCACTCGGCGCTGCGATGGTGCCAAGGATTTTCAGGAATTTCAAGCTTCCCCTTGATCATAAGATGAAGTTTGTGCAGAAGATGGTCAGGCTTCATCTTCGCCCGATTGCATTAACCCAGGAAGAAATCACAGATTCTGCCGTTCGAAGGCTTTTGTTTGACGCGGGTATTGATCTTGAAGAATTGCTGCTCCTTTGTGAGGCAGATATTACCTCCAAGAATCCTGATAAAGTAAGGCGATATCTTGAAAATTATGCACGGGTTCGTCAGCGCCTTCATGAAGTTGAGGAAAGTGATCGAATCCGTGAATGGCAGCCACCAGTAACTGGAGAAATGATTATGAAAACATTTGGGATCAAACCCTGTCCTGCCATCGGCGTTATTAAAAACGCCATACGTGAAGCCATTCTCGAAGGGGAAGTGCCCAATGATTTTGAGCCCGCTTTCGAACTCATGTTGAAGAAAGGGCTGGAATTAGGATTAGTACCTGTAAATTTTGAAAAATAAAAAAGGCAGTGAATCTCACTGCCAATTAATGTCTAATTGATATTGTCTTATCTAAGCCTTAGGAGGCTCATTGGGAGGAGCTTGTTCTGCAGGTTTTTCATCTGACGTAAGATCATCCATCGCATTTTTGGCTTTGTCCATCATGCTTTGAGCGGCATCCTGTGCCTTATCTGCCAAATCTTCAGCTTTCTGTTTTGCTGTGTCCCAAGCGGTTTCAATGCTTTGTGATACATTATGCACCATTTCAGATTGTTTAATCTCCTCCATGGTTTCCCGGGCTTCAGCCATTGCTTCCTTGCCAAGTTCTTTGGCTTCCTCAACCACATTGGCGCTAAAAGCTTTTGCCTTTTCTAATCCTTCAGAAGCCTCCTTTCGGATTTCTGAGGTTGCCTCCTTTAGCTCTTGCTTTGCTTCCTCTGCCAGTTTGTTTGCTTTATCGCTCAGTTCGGTTGCCTCTTCTTTTGTCTTACTGAACAAGCCTTTAAAAAAATTTGAAATTCCCATTTTATTTTGCTTTAGTTGTTAATTTAATCTTTGGGTAAGTCTAGTGTAGGTTTTTGAGGCGAATTGGCATCGCCTGCACCTCCAGATACCTCATTGACGGATCGTGATTCCTGATCCTGAAGCCATTTTTCAGCTTTGTCAAAAAAGCCTGTTTGCTGTTCACTCAGCGTTTTCCCAAAATCTGGCTTGTTATCAGCGAGACCGTCCTCATTCTTGTCTTTAGCCTTCTCCTCTTCGTCCAATTGCCGGGCTTTTTCGACCGTCCGGTCCACGAAATCATCAATTTTTTCAAGAGTTTCCGAAGCTTTCTCCTTTATGCTTTCACGCATGGCTTTGGTGCTATCATCAAGATCTTCAACTTTAGACTTAACGGCGTCCCAGAGTTCTGATCCCTGACGTTGAATTTCCTTCCCTGTCTCGGAGACGAAGTCCTTGGCTTTCTCAGCCAACTCGTCAATCTTTCTTTCCGTAGTATTGCCATTACCCGGTTGATTTTCAGAATTTTCGATCTGAAGGGTAGGGTTCTTCGAGGAAGTTGCCTGTTCATCCATTGAAAAATCAAGGGGTTTCGATTGACCCTTCTCTTGTTGCTGCCGGGAGCCTTCCGATGAACCAAAGAAAACAGATTTAAGCCAACGACCGACTGACATATTTGATATATAAAGTACAAATTTACATTATTTAGGGCTTGTACACTTTAAAATATAAAACACAATTTTCTCTTAAATGAAGCTACTAAGCCCAGCGCCGGGCATTAAGGCGCGCACAACGTAACCAGAACGTCAACAATCTTCTGGAATCAATCCGTGAGCTGAATTTTAGCTTTAACTTCGATGACCTGGACGAGGTCATGCTGGAGACACTCCATCTGTCTTTCCTTTCCGATGTGCGCCTCGAGCGCGATGACATGGACAATATGTTCTGTGCTTTCCGCAAATCTCGCGCAGTGATCAAAGACTGCTTTATCCAGCTCAACGGATCCTTACGCGATAATAAAGTTTTTATTCTTTTAATACAGACCCAATCTTTTCAGAAAAGATCCGGACTTTAATGTATCTTTGGAAGTAGCATTGTAAATTAAAAATTATGAAAAATATATTTATTATTTTTTCAATATGCTTAATAGGTAGTAAACTTGGCTTTTCACAAAAAAGTGTTGATACATTCCAAATATTTGATGCCAATGTTATTCAAACGAGTGAAGAATTTGTAAAGTTAAGTTATGCTGAACTCGAGGATCTGCAGATGAAAGGCTTAGAAATATTAAGAAAAGGAAATTACTATTATTGGAATAATAATCAAAATAATGGTATTTACTGTGACGGTGATGTTTACCCTGGAAAATATATAATTACAAATACTACTGAGTCTTTTTGTTTAGCATGCTATAACAAAAACAAAATTTTCTTAATACAGGCTTGTATAAAAATCTAACCATAACAGCTCATGATCTAAACCTGATTGAGACTTTTAATTATTTGCAACTATGTTGGGGGTAACTCATATCTGGCTAGACTTTTGAAAGATCTTATTATCTGTAACCTGGCGGCAATATTTGAAACCAAAGCAACTTTAGGTTTGTTGTGCATTTGTTGAATAACTTTAGTTGCTTGCGGATAGTGTTCTCATTTCTAATGCGGATACATTTTATATCTGCAGGAGGGTAATTTATTAAAAAAAAATTTCAATTCAATTTTAATAAATGAATTCAGTTTATTCTGAGAGATAAAAAGGTATTCAATGTTATAATTATGAATAATAAATCACTTATGATTATTATCGATATAATTGAATCCATTTTTCTTCTACGTTCCTATATGTTGAAATTTGGAATTTGCTTATTAACTGTGAATCAAGATCATCTAAATTATATTTGTTTAATCGCATGAACTTAATAATCCCACAATTATACGAGGTTTTAATAGAAATTTGTTTGTCTGTATAAAAAGAATAGAAATAGCCTAAACTAATACTGTCCATATCTTTTAAAAATAAATTTGAATCAGTTTCAGCAATATTCATGTAATTAAATTTAAGATCAATTGGTGGAATTTCGCTTTCTAGGTTTTTATATGAACAAAAATCAACACATAGTACTTTATTAAACTTATTAAATGATTTCAAATTAAGATTAAATTTCGAAATTACCTCATTTAGGACTTCAATTTTTGATTTTCCCGTATGTATATTAACTACTTTGATCAACCTTCTTTTATCAATAGCAGGTAAAATCAAATTTTTCTTTGGGAATAAATCATAAAGATATTTAATTACGTTGTCAAATGTATCTATTGCGATGAAGTTATTTCCTAACATGTTCATTTTCAATTCACCTTCGAAATTACTGCTATTCAATTCTTCAATAATAAATAATGGTTTGATTTCTTTAAAGTTAATATTATAAAAGTCAAGTTTACGGTTTATGTATTCACTATTTTTTGTCATTAAATCCTTTAGTTCCTCAGGCAGTACATAATCATTATCTTGTTGGGAATAATTATTATTCATAAATAAAAGAGTTGTCAGAATTAATGATAAAAATGTTTTAAATCCATACATAGGCTTTATTGATTCAGTTCAATGTAATCAGATAATCTTTTTGCCGATAATTTATAGTATGCTTACTACTATAAATTAGTATCCTCTGGCATTCAAATACTTATAATTTAAAATGGGCCAAACCTACATTATAGTAACATTGTGTCTTTATACAACCAAAAATTAGGAAGTTTCTTTTATTTTGCAGTTATAGTTAAGATGCTGACTTTATGTGTTTGATGTATTCGTGGAGCACATCATTGTCCTTCTCAAGTCTCGTAATTCGATCCCTTAAAGCGGAATTCTCTGTCTTTAATTCTTTTAGCTGATCCAGTTCTGAAAGAGCTAAAAGTCTGATACTGTTATCTTTAAGTATCCCAATTATTGGGCTAATAAAATCATGCCTTAATGCAATGCAAGCATCAATTAAGTCATAGATTGTCCCATAATATGGGTTTTTCAGCCTAGTCTCTACTGCTGTTGGGCTCATACCCAGGTCTTTACAAAATTGCGCCTTAGAATAATTAGGCTTCATCGCTATAAAATCACTTATAAGCTGCCCAAAATCAACATTATACATCACTGATAATGCTCTTTTCTTTCGCGTGTTGCGAACCTTCTTTTCTTTTAATTCACTCATTCCTCTTAATTTTTAACAATATTACGATATTTTATAGCTAAAGCATAAAAATATTAAGTTAAAAATTACCTTTGAAAAACTAAAATATAGTATTATTGCACTATAAAATAGAAATTATGAGCGAGCAGAAACTCCAAAGAGCCCTAAAAACTAAAAGAATTCCGAAATATAAAAACAAAATTTGGGAAGCTGTACGCTCTAAATATCCTGAATTGCCAATGGACCAAGTTATATACTCAGTAATGATGGGTCCTTCTATTGAGAAAAGGGGAATTCCTAGACTCCGTTTTTATAACTTAATCAGCAATAGAAGTTCTATAACGTTAGATGAATTGCACATCATCGCAGAGACACTAGAGATGGATGTTCATGAATTAATATAGTCACTAAACCCTAATTATATGAATTGCATTAACATCCGTCGTCGACTTGAACGACTCATTACCCTTCACAAAGCCTATCAGCATTCAAGCATGCTTGATATCAGAATCAAGAATCGAAGGCAAATACAAATCCTCTATGAGATTTCAGATCTTAAAAACTACATGAAATTTTTTCACAGAATAAAGCTAAACTAATGAATCCAGACTCATTAATCGTCTTGACAGAAGCTGATACCAATCAGTCCCATATCATCAATCTTAGGTATGTCACCGCAATAAAAGACGGGCAAGTTTACTTCCATGATGGGACATGGATTATCGTCAAGGAGTCACTTGATAAAATAAAGAGAATACTTAGTATCGCAGGCATTCCAGTTGTAAGCTAGTCTTATGATTGATATCAAACAATTCGACAACGGGATCCAAATAAACCCCGTTGAGGACGGATTTGTCCCTGGGTATGGGATCAATTATATCGAATACTGTGAGGAAGATCCATCACTTTATACGCTGAGATTTCAGAGTATAAACGGCTTCTGTAAAACTTTCCGGAGTAGGGCAGAGAAGGGTAATTGGGAACTGGTCCCGAAAAAACTAACCTTTAATATAAATGATCGTAAATGTTCTGTTCCGGAGCCTGGGCAGGGATATGACTTATTTCTTACCAAAGAAATTACCCGAAAACTAAAATCCGAGACTTCTATACCAAACCTGATTTTAAGTAATCATTACCCTGCAGTTTATTGGTGTAATAAATTAGGCATTGATGCAATTGGTGTTCCTCAATGGACAGCATGGAGTCAAATTAATGTTCGTGATCTATTCGCTGATCTTTATCTGATCATTGAAAAATGCAAGGTCGAATCGATCACCATCATAATGGATAGAGATCTATTTGATATTACTTGGGAAGAAGGAAAGGATCTTTATCTGAGGCCATTTGAGCATTATAAAGTGCTGGAACGCATGAAAGCATGCCTAAACAATGGCATCACATTGTATTGGGCCTATCCACACCCAGACTTAATCACCGGAGATGGTTCATTGTATGGATTGCTTGAAAACTATAGTCAAGATCCAGAAGCGCTTCAATTATTGATTGATGACCTTTCGACGAAAACTGGGCCCAGAAAGCTAACAGTGAGAGAGAATATCACTCGTATGGGCCTCAATCAGATTAAAGAGTTTTGGGGTATTCAAGGAGGAGGAGCTGAGTTTTTCGAAAAGAATTCGAAGTCAATAGGACTAGAGCCATTTGTTTACAATGGTTACATATACCAATACAATTTTGACTCAGATAGGGCGGAGTTCGTTCGCAGCAAAGAGGCTGGACTGTTTTTGGCTGTGGGTTCAAACTACTTTAAAATAAATACCAACCTGGACTTTCATGGCTTTAAGTACCAGATGCTGGACCGAATTACCAAGGAAGGTCTTAGGTCTAAGTACAACAAAATGTCAAAGAGTCATTTTGAAGCCTTCCTGAAAGACATTCCTTATTTTGATAAGTTCGGAAACCTCCCGGATAATATCAATTATAGAGACAATTGGACAATTGTTGATGACGTCAACCCAGACAATACAACGAACTACTATAACCTATACAGAAGGATTAGTCACCAGCCTACGAAAGGCGATTGTCCATTGAGTCTTAACCTTATCAAGCATGTTTTTGGTACGCATGAAATGCTGCATAAAGGGCAAAAGATTACCGGGATGGATTTAGGCTTGGATTATATGAAGCTGCTGTATGAGAAGCCAACAGAATTTCTACCAATACTTTGCCTTATATCAAAAGAGCAGAAGACAGGAAAATCAACGTATCCTGAGTGGATTAAGGCAATCTTTCAGGAAAACGTTATTAAGGTTCCCGCGGCTGATCTATCGGGTCGATTTACTTCATACTTTATATCGAAGCTGCTTATTTATGTTGAGGAGGCCTTGATCAGTAAGAAGGAGGATGTTGAGCGACTCAAAGACCTGGTAACAGCCATTAAGCATAAGTTCGAGGAGAAAGGTATCAATGCTGTAGAAGTCGACACCTTTTTAAAGGTCATATTGACTTCCAACAATGAAACGACATTTGCCCCGATTGAAGATACTGACGTTCGTTTTTGGGTGCGTAAACTTAAGCGAATTCAAGGAGGGCCAATTCACGATTTTAAGAATAAGCTATACGCAGAGATCCCACACTTTTTATACTATCTGCAGGAAAGGTCATTTACAACCGAGTGGGAGGATCGTGGATGGTTCCATAATTCGTTGATCTATACTGAAGAGTTGGGAAGGATTCGACAATCCTCGACTTCAGGAAATGAAGACATTATAAAAGACGCCATTTTGGATTACATGACTAAGTACGGCTTATTGACTTGTAAGTTGACAGTAAGTGACATTCAAGAAATGATAGATGACAATCAACTCACTAAAAGCAAAATTACCTATTACCTCAAGTCTGTCATTGGTGCTTATAAGAATCCACTGCCGGAATACTATACCCTTTATTCTGAAGGTTCCAGTCAGACCGGAAATTACAACTTTGAGAAAAGGGTCAGCGGTCGGACATTCTCATTCATGGCGCGACAATTTGCAAGTCCATACCAGATCTTCCATGAATTCTTTGTAAACGACGATCAAAGTACCAATTCAGGAAAAGACAAATACATTGATTTGATGGACTTGGTCAGACATGAAGAGTTAGAAATTAAATCCGGAATTGATGCTCACAATCTGCTCTGTACACTTATTGATCCAAAGTGGTTGAGTAAAGTTCAATACAGGGAGTTTCTCATTGAGGAAATCGTAGAAATATGGAATAATCTTCCGGACAAAACTTTCGCCGCCCTAGCAGAATACATAAAGAATCCTGCAGACGTTAGATAGAATTACCGGAGTCTGGACCCGGTGTTTTTCGTTTTGAGCCCTGGCAATTTTGCCGGGGTTTTTTATTTATTCAAAATTGCATTATATATAGATACTAAAATCTATATGTTAATAATATTAACAAAAAAGGCAGATTTTTGAAAATGATGTCTCTGGCCAGTAAAACAATGTAGTGACTTGTAGTGCGGATAAATGTTTGAAAAATGCTTTTTGGTCGGTGTCAATAATAAATGTAGTATTGTAGTATTTAAATTTATATTCTAAAACATTATTAATTTACAGTACAAATAATCAAATTATGATAATTTATACAGCAATTACTTTTTGAACTCAAAAAATTTTAGAATACTACATACTACTAATAACTTAACTACATATTGAATATTGCAGCGAAAATTCAATAATTTAGTATTTCCTGAAATTACTTACTACACTACAGCAGGGTGTCAACTCCGGTCCGTTTTGCACTTTTTACAAAGCGCATTTTTTGACAAATTTCATAACTGAAAAAAATGACACAGATTATCTGGCTGTAAGACCATGTCCAATGAAGCCTACTCTTGAAGGCAAAAAGTAATCCTGAGATCGAATCTTACAAGAATCTTATATTATTATACTATAAAATAGTGTTAAATATTTGCTGTATCAGCTGAATAAAAACTTATAAATAACTGTATAACAATAATTTATATTTAAGTACTCACTCCAGCGATAAAATTAATTGAAAATAAAATGCTATAAAATGGTGTATAATACTATATTATAGTATATTTACACTATGAATTTGGTTTTAAGCAAAAAATTACTCTGCTACATGTACGGTCATGTCTCCATTAAAGGGATCTGCAATTACAGAAGTCTGGACAAATTGACCATGACTGACCAAATTCTTGAAAAGATCGGACTAACCAGGGAGCAATATAGAAGCATGAGAAAATTCCCGGTTAATATTTCACAGAAAATAGTCTTCGAATTAGCCATCACGCCAAAAATGCTTGATTATGTCGGTATCACGATTTAAACCCTCATACATTTTGATCCGCCCGGAGCCGGAGGATTATCTCGAACCCAACGAGGATATGACAATCAGTGAGGCGTCAAAGCTCATTCGTCCATTCTTAACCATTACAGAGCGTACGGAGCTTGCTCGATGGTTTCAGTCCATGGACGGTTATGGAGGTAAAAAGTATGTTGTTACCGGGCGCCTGGACGAATCTGCTGATGCCATGATGGAATATGAAATTATCAAGCAAAAGGAAGAGGTTTATGGATAGGCATTTTGGCGTCTCATTTGTGGCAACTATTAGGATTAATAGCAAGCTGTACAATCAGCCTCCAAAAGTTTACTCAACATTTGAGATCACGGCAATATCACTGAAAGAATATCCCAATGTTTATCGACTCAATAGCACACTGGGCGATCGGCTTGGTAAGCAAATCAAAGCAGAAAACCCTGATGCAGAATTGGCCACTATCAATATTACCGGATTTTGGGAGTTCCCTTCTAAGGAAGACATTGAGAGATTTTTAGAAGCTCCCGAAGTAAAGCCCGGAAAGATTATTGAGATGCCCAAATTAATAACGAGTGTCCAGGAATGAAATATACATCGACGCAGAATGGTATATCGGTGGTGATGTATTCCTAATTGGATACGCCAGCCATGATAAAGATCATGGTCAGCTCTATGATTCTTATTTGAATGTTAGGCATTTTAACAAATTAATTCGTGAAAAACTGTACATCTACGTGTACGGACCGGATATAGGTGTCCTGGAGAAATTCTACGGAATTAACCTTCGGGACAACTTTATCTGTGTAAACCTTCTAAAGATCTTCCGCAGACACATCAAGGCAAGATCATACAAGCTCGCGGATATTGAAAAGATGTTTGGCATCCGGCGAAACCGGACAGAATATAAAAAATCAATTTTTGAAATCTGGAATGATTGGCACCGGCCAGCAAAAAGAGAACGAATACTGGAATACAATCAGGAAGATGTAATCAACCTGATTAAGCTCTGGAAAATCATTCGGGAAGAGTATGAGATTGACGATGAATATCTATTAAAAAACAGATTATTATGAGTAGAATACTAAACCACGTATGGAGTCCTGTAGCTCGTGAGCGACATGGAGAAAGTTACACGGTCACAGATGAATGTTTCCGGTGTAAAATGAAACGTCAAAGATCCCGGGAAGGGGAGAGGTTTAATACACTATATCTTACAGGATCCGGAAGCGTCAAGAAAGCGCCGATGTGTCCCGGGCCTTCAGCTTACTCAGTACCATTAAAGCGACACGCATGATAATCAATACCTGTAGTCAATACATGCTTAAGGATCCCGGTCCGCATAGTAAGTTCAGAATGTCTATTTTCAGAATCGTTGAGATTTTTGAAAATCATGTTAAGCTGAATAATGGAACCTGGCACGATATGGATTCATTTGAGCGCAAGTTTATTCGAATTATACGCAGGGAGAGAAGGAAAAGTAAGGCTTTGCCTCTTTTTGAAAAAATACAAGCGAATGCCTAAATGCAAAATTATGGCTGCCCAAAGCCAGATCAAGCTCCGCAGGGCATTTTTTTGCGGATTAGACAATCCAATCTTGTCTACCAAAAACAGTAGTGTAGGATCAAGTGCCGAAGACTTCCGCTTCGCCTCGTTTCGGCACACGATCCTTACACAGAATGGGGGATTGACAAACCCTCAAAAAAATAACCCAGCTCCACTTGACAGGCTAGCTGCCCGCAATTTTCTGGCATTTAAGCATTCACTTGACCATATCATGCATTGCATATCAAGGCATGCAGTATTAGTAATCATTAATTTATTAGTCCATAAATTCTAAATAAAAAATGTCTAAATATAAGTATACGGAAAAATGTCGAGAAATCTCTGGTATTGGTGGTGGCTATGAAGAAGCCTGCCGTAAAATGGTTATTTCAGGAATGGAATGGCTAGAAAATCACAAAAATGCAACCCCAAAATTTGACCAGTTTAAAAACATATATGGTTTTACTGCAAACGAAAACGAGGATATGCAAAAAATGCAATCAGCTATGAATGAAGCTATAAATGATGGCGCTACTGGTGCAATGATGCAGTGTTGCACTAACCACGTATTATTTGCTAATAAAAATGGATGGGAAAAATACATTTTAGAAATGGAAAAAGTTAGTTAAGATGCATAGCAGGCCCCTAATTTTAAAAAATCAAAACTTATGATATACAAATCAACAAATCTCGCGACACAATGCACGAAGGTAGTTCTGGCTGTATTCGCAATCTGGATCTCATCGCTGCTCATGTTAACCTGCACACGAAGTGCAGAAGAAGAAATGAAGCCCCAATTAATCAATAGCCTTCAAGTCAGCCCGGTGAAGAAAACAGCAGAATCCCTGATCATTCAGCCGGGGGATACTATATACCGGCCGATTGCATGGGGATCAGAGCTCAGGGTCGTGCCAAACATCATTTACCAAGGCAATCACCGAAAATACGGCCGTTACTGGTTCTGCAAGACAATGGCTTACCAAGTTGTTAAGCCAGCCAATTATCAGCAGGATTCAGTAAGGGAAAGGGTGGCATTCGCTGATAGTGTTCTCATTACTAACACTGATACATTTTATATCTGCAGGAGGGTGATTTATTAACTCATGAACACAAAAATTAGTCCGGCTGAAATGAAGCAATTAAAATTGCTCCATCGCCTATTATCCTTTTCGGATCGTTATCAGATTACAGTTCAATTTTGGCCCGAACTGACGGCGGTTTACATTAGAAAACACGATGTAGAGTTGTTTGATTATGTTGGTAATGATGAAAATGCAATAAAAAGTGCAATTCAATATCTCGAAAGAATTAATTGTGTCAAATGAAAACTCCTATAGTTTATTATAGTGGTAAAACATCGTTGGTTCACAAAATACTACCGATAGTTGAAATTTACTATTCTCCTTCATTTCATCAATATTTCTATTAAAAATGCGGACTTATTTTTTTTTAAATTGTTCTTCTATTTCCTCTTTAAATCTTGCAATTTTACTTATAATAGGTCTGAAGAAACTAATGTTCAATCTTTTAGATAAGTCAGAGCTTAAAAGTGGTGAATTTTGAAGCTCTTTTTGTAGATGCTGATCGTTAACCTTACTATTTAATGACCTTAAAGCACGAAATCTTTTAACCATAATTATAATAATTATCCATTAATTAACATTGAATAAATCTAATATAAAGAGTGAAGGATATTACTCCTTCACTCTAATGTAATCTCTAATTCGAATAATTTACTGTTACTGTTGTAACTGCACCAGAAGTATTAATTGAGTAGTTTCCAGTCGTAATATAACTGTTATTACTAATTCCAAGACTTGCACAAACACTGTTCGATAGTTGTACATTTTCGGTAACTGGTACGATTCCATTCTGGTCCCATATAATTTTGTTTGGATAAAACTTCAATTGGTTTGATAAAACATCTATTTCCGCGACCGCTTCATCATCGCCAACAGGATCTTCGGATGAATACTCAATGACAACACAAATTCCTTTTGGAATTCCACACCAATTGTGCGCAAATACAAATTTAACTTTTGGTCGATCCCTTTTTGTAAGTACACCAGAAGAATTACTTAAATCAGATTTTTCAATTCCCGTACATCCGAATTGAAGTGTAAGTAAAAGTAAGATTAAGAATAATGTTAGTTTCTCTTTCATAATTTCTGAATTAGTAGTTTCGCCTTGACTAACCCGTTCAGGCTTGGGCCATACTAGCTATCTTTTAAGTGTCGTTTCTGGTCTTTTACACTATGTCTTAGAGATATTAATTTTTAGTCAATATAATGGTAATTGATCTTAATGGTATTAGTTTTTCAGATAGACCAAGTCAATATTGATTAAATATACAGATATATTTTTAGATTGTCTTTGGCCTAAACTGTTTTGAATTGTTTTAATCAGTTTATCACTTTTCTTAGGAAAAAAGTTGGTCCAAACAATGCAAATAGCATCAGTGACTGTATTATTATAATACTTATCACCAAAAAGTAGTAAATAATCTCTTAAATTAATATTAAATTCTCTATCTAAAAGATTCCGTGGCGGAAATTCACTTAATCTATTGTTTTCGTTCCAATCTAAATCATTAATTCCTTTAGGTCTTATATAGCAGTTAATTAACGAAGAAACTCTTATTGAATTAATAAAATAATGTACTTGCAAAGGCTGATATAGATCTTTGAATAGCAAGGAGTCTTTAGTGGTTTTGTGCAATCTAATTAAATAATTTGAGTCTGAAGTAATACACTCTGTTGAATTGTACTCTATACATTTTTTTGCAATTCTGTTTAAATCTATACGGTCAAGTTCTTTATATCCACTAAGAATATTACATGAAAAGCAAATTAAGGAAATGCAACTAATGAAACAAATTAGATTCTTTTTCATTATGACAGAAAATTAAATTATTAAAAGAGTGAAGGAACATAATCCTTCACTCTTTTAGTAACCATTAGTTGGAATAATTTACAGTTACTGTTGTTACGGCGCCAGATGTATTTATAGAGTAGTTTCCTGTATTGACATAACTGTTATTGCTTATTCCTAAATCACTACAAACTGCGTTTGAAAGCTGGATGCTTTCAGTAATTGGAACAATGCCATTTTGATCCCAAATAACTTTATCTGGATATAATTTTAATTGGTTTGTTAATACATCAACCTCAGCAACTGTTTCATCATCTCCAACAGGATCTCCTGAAATAAATTGTACGATGATGCAAACACCTCTTGGATCTGCACAATGATTATGACCAATTCTAGCTTTAATTTTTGGCCTTTCTCTAGTTGTTAAAGTGCCAGAAGAATTCTTTATTTCGGACTTTTCAAGTCCTACACAAGCATATTGAAAGGTTATTGCAATAGCAAATAATCCTAGAAAAATTGTCTTTTTCATTTTACATTATTTTATAACTCGCCTTGGCTAATCCGTTCAGGCTTGGGCCGTACTCACATTATTTAAGGTGCTGTTTTCTGGTGTTTAAGCACCATAAGCAAGATATCATCAAAATTCCAACTATTTGACTTCTATCAAATTTTACCAAAAAGTGGTTTCTCTTTCATAAAGTAGGTGTATTGATGTTATCTACTAATATTTTTGATAAAAAATAATT
>JAIBCI010000066.1 GCA_019694255.1 Saprospiraceae bacterium | reverse complement strand
TACAGATATAATAGGCATTTAATGAATGGTGATATTTTCGACAACTTAATGATTCGAATGGTAAAGCATAAACCTGCTTATTATAAAATGCTTAGAGTAAGTTAAATGCCTAATTCAGTAAAATTATCTAGCATTGAAATAGTCTCGAAAACTGGAAAAATCCTTGAACTAATTCGATATTTCAATGAATCCGAGCTAAGTGACCACTATAAAGCCGTATATAATGAAAAAGATCAATTGTTAAATGTAGATGATCTCTTAAGAAAGACTCACTATTCATCAAAATTTAATTCAAAAGGAAATTTAATTGAAGAGTATAGTTTGGAATTTAATATTGATCGCACAGATTATGAATATGATTCTCTTGGAAGAATAGAAAAAGTATTTAAGTATGATGAACCAGTTGGCTTACCGAGTGAAATAATTCTAATTACTTATAAGTAAATATTTTTCAATTTCCATTGCATTAATCGCGTTTCAAATAGCTTTATTTAATTCAAGGTGAAAAAATGGTAATTTGGTAAACATAGAACAGTACATATCTATATCTTAACAGACAGGCACGTTTTTACATTCATTCTTAAAATTGGCAATGGATTCCGATGTTTGGTTAATTAGCTGACGCGACAGTCAGAAAGTATCATGGCCTCCGGCGTAAATCCATACGACAAGCAGGAATTAAAACATTAATTCGATTCCTCCGGCCTGAATGTACCAATCAATAATTTGAAAACCTGACTTACTCAGGCTAAACAAAATATTTCACAATCACCAATGAATAGTATTCCCCAAATTGAGATTAATAGGAGCAATATGGAACATGTTACGAATGAATTTAAATAGGAGAGAATCGAGTGATGGAAAAAATCAAATAGCAATAACTATTTCATCCAATGGTTTTCGGGATCTGGGGGCCAACTCTCTTGATTTATAAGGTTCTTCGAGCGATGCAGGATCTCCTAATTTGCCAAGCGCGATCATATACATTGGTCGGATGTTATCCGGTAACTGAAGTAGTGCGGTAGCCTTTGCACGGTCAAAGCCTCCCATGATATGTCCGTAAATATTCATGCCGGTCGCTTGTGTAAGGAGATTCGCATTGGCCAATCCGAGATCGTGTTCTGCAGAGCCGTTATGCTTGCCAGTCTGTTCAAATGTTGTTCGTGTACAAGCAATCATCAATACAGCGGCTTGAGCAGTCCATGGACGGTTACCTTCCACGAGACAATCCCATAAGGATTTGAATGCCTCCGTATTGCGGTGCGCATAGTAATAAATCCAGGGTTGTTCATTGTTGGCGCTGGGCGCCCATGCAGCAGCTTCGAGCAGCGTATTCAATTCGGTAACAGAAAGTGGAGAACCATCAAAAGCCCGGGCACTCCAACGATTTTTTATTTCTGGCAGCAGTTCATATTGAGCAGTTGCCTGTTTAATATTTTTTGAATCCATTATATTTTATTTGGCGTGATCAATCTTTTCATTATGAAGAAGTGACCATAATTTGTCCTTGAGTTCATCCAACCCACGATGCGCTGCTGCCGAGATAAAAACGTACGGTATATCCTTAGGCAAGTCATTTTTGATAAGTTCCTGCCATTCTGGCTCCGCGATATCCATTTTTGTAATGGCCAGCAGACGCGGTTTGTGCACTAATTCTTCGTTGAAAGCGCAGAGTTCGTTGTGTAAAATTTCAAAATCATTCTTGATATTCGAACTGTCACAAGGGATCATGAAAAGCAGGACGGCATTGCGTTCAATGTGTCTGAGAAAGCGTAATCCCAATCCTTTACCGAGATGTGCATCTTCAATAATTCCGGGTATGTCTGCCATGACAAAGGACCTGTTTTCACGGTATTTGACAATGCCAAGGTTTGGGACAACGGTGGTGAATGCATAATCTCCGATGGCTGGTTTGGCAGCCGTCATCACAGACAGCAATGTGGATTTGCCTGCATTGGGGAAGCCTACCAATCCGACATCCGCGAGTATTTTAAGTTCCAGTATTTTCCAGGATTCTTCACCCGGCTCGCCGGGTTGAGCAAAGTCTGGCGCTTGTTGTGTTGCGCTTGTAAAAAAGGCATTTCCCTTTCCTCCGCGACCTCCGGCCAGAAGAATTTCCTGC
This sequence comes from Saprospiraceae bacterium, assembly GCA_019694255.1. Lineage (GTDB taxonomy): Bacteria > Bacteroidota > Bacteroidia > Chitinophagales > Saprospiraceae > Vicinibacter. The sequence goes on along the minus strand of JAIBCI010000066.1, from coordinate 49,057 downwards.
TGACCGTCTTCGGTTATTTCAAAATGTTTTGTGCCAGTCTCTGCATCAATTGCGACGGTGCCCAGCGGGACCTCTACAATAATGTCTTCGCCGGTGGCACCGGTACAATTATTCTCTGAGCCATTGACCCCGTTTTTTGCATAAATGTGTTTGCGGTATTTCAAATGCAGCAGCGTCCACATCTGCGCATTGCCTTTGAGAATAATATGTCCACCCCGGCCTCCGTCGCCACCATCCGGGCCTCCTTTAGGATTGTGTTTGCTGCGAAAAAAATGCTTACTGCCTGCCCCGCCGTTTCCGGAGCGAAAACATATTTTCACATAATCAACAAAATTCTGCTCAGCCATGGAATAGGATAAATGAACGTCACAAAAGCAGAAAAGTTTAACATCCAAAGCTGGTCCTATAGGTGATGATTCCGTTATTTTATTGTACAAACAAGACCATTCTACATTTGAATATAAATCATACGAACGATGATATATATGTATTTCAACCATCTGGCAAGATAGAAGCAGCTCAAATGATATTGTCAAATCAGTGAAGGTAGAAATTAGTTAAAATGGATTGCCGGGGCGATTGCCGCTGTTATCTCATTTATACAGAAAATCTACTGACCCGATTGATCCACAGACAACTAACGTCAAATACATCATACGTAAGTTGCAGCATTGTCATGGCGGAATCTTTTTAAATCGAAGAAAGATTCAATAACCACATAGAAGTGATTTATAGTTTACGGTCTTTATGTGATGTATAATATTTGACCTTAAATCCGTCAAAGGGAATGAATCTGCACAAGCAAGTAAGTATTAAAATAAAAATGAAATTGAGGAATTACGCAATACGATCCATCACAGCGCAGAGGTTGTCAAAAATCTCCTCCACAGTACCGATGCCTTTTACCTGATGCGTGACATTCATTTGTTTGTAATAGTTGAATACGCTGGACGTTTTTGATCTGTATTCATCCATGCGTTTGCGTATGATGCTTTCATCCAGATCATCGGCACGTCCCGAAGTCTGGCCGCGTAGCATAATGCGGTGCACAATTTCGTCATCCGTGACTTCCAGCGAAATCAGTGCGTTGATGCATTCATTGTTTTCATTGAGCATGTGGTCAAGTGCTTCTGCCTGTGCAATGGTTCTGGGAAAGCCGTCATAGATGATTCCGTTGACGTCCTTCAGGCTGTTGAGTTTGTTGCGCAACATTCCAAGGGTTACTTCATCCGGGACCAGAATTCCTTTGTTCATGAAATCCTGTGCTTGTAGTCCCAGCGGCGAGGAGGCTGCTATTTCAGCGCGAAAGAGATCGCCGGTTGAAATGTGATAGAGGCGATATTTTTCAATCAGTTTTTGTGCCTGAGTGCCCTTGCCGCTGCCCGGAGGGCCAAAAAGAATAATGTGCTTCATGATTAGAGTAAAAAGAAAAACGGAGGATTAGGATTATTCCGTTTTCGACGCAAATGTAACGACTGAGGGGTCCTTTGGTTTAAATTTGTATAGGACAAGCACAAATAAAGTCCTAATTATTCAAGCACAACTTTGACTGCAAATAAAAAGATTTATTTCGACGCAGTGTCCTTTAGTCTTGGATAACTCATCAGACTGTGGACACTTTGTAAGCGTTTTAGCCAGTAATCCGATTTGTGAATATCTTCTTCAATGACTCCCCTGCTCGAGCTGCTATGTATCATCATGAGTGCCTTTCCAGACCTTTCTGTTATGATTCCCACATGGTTCATCCTATTGCGGGCGCCGAAGAATACGATATCTCCGGGCTTAACCTTTTCAATATCTACTTCAACACCTTCTTTATACATTTCTTGCGCTGATGCGGCCATCGGAATATTGTAATTGCGCAGTACATAGCCCACAAAACCGCTGCAATCGAATCCCTTTTGATCCTTTCCGCCTTTTCGGTATGGTTTATTCAGATACAAACGGGCGTAATTAACCACCTGTTGCCGTAGGCATTTTTCTTCAGCGCTGTCTTTGCGCTGTACTTTGTGTTCGCGGCTAGCCTGAGATCCTGTCGCACAGGAAGTAAAGAACATGGCAGTTAGGGCAAGGAGTAAATATTTAGTCCATGACTTGGGTATGGCAAAGGTCATAACAATCTATTATATTAAATAAAACGCTAATATATAACAAATTGTTATATTATGGTATATGAAATTTATCCCGGTCTTTCAGAAATGGGTAAGCCCGCCTGAATAGTTCCAGAGGAGCACGTTTTATTTCAGCGGTTCTGATCCCGTTTGCAGCCTCCATATGGAGTATCACATTGCCTTCAAAGTCAATAACGGATGAGTCCCCCTGATAGATGATGCCGTTACCGTCTGTCCCGAGGCCATTGACGCCTACCGAATAAGCGACATTTTCAATGGCGCGGGCTTTTAAAAGGCTATTCCAGGCCACGCTTCTTTTTTGTGGAAACTGAGCCACATACAGCAGCAGATCATAATCTTCTTTATTGCGTGACCAGACCGGAAACCTCAGGTCGTAGCATATCATCGGGCAGATTTTCCAACCTTTGAATTCAAAGATTTTTTTTTCATTGCCCGGTGAGAAATACTTGTCCTCCCCCGCAAGACCGAACATGTGTTTTTTGTCATAGGTATCGAGATGACCATCTGGTCGCGCGAAAATCAGCCTGTTGTAATAATTCCCTTCTTCAAAGATCATCATCGAACCGGTGATCACTGACTGATGTCTCGCCGCGCGTTCCTTCATCCACTGAACTGTGGGCCCATTCATGATTTCTGCAAAAAGTTGTGTATTCATGCTAAACCCTGTAGGCCACATTTCAGGCAGGATGACGAGATCACTTGGCGGAAGCTCTACTAGTATTTCATCGATGATCTGCCTGGTCTTTGCTGGATCTTCCCAGACCTGGGGCCATTGCAGCAAACTCAAACGCAAGGAATCCATGCTGTAAAAATAGGGAAATTAAGTAAACTAAATTTCTTCACAGAATGAAGTACTTATCTGGCAAAGGATAGACCTACAAATGTACTTGTATGGGGATGTATGATTATACATGTCGCCCGCAACTTAAGACGGATGAGAAAAAATTATATCCACCTTCAGATATACATTTGTGCGGTAATTCCTAACTCATTTTAATTACCTTCTGCGGCATTATAAAAATACAAATTATTCTCACAATTTTACTTTAGGTACAGATGTTACCGAGTTATTAATAAAGTACTAAATAAAGTTTATATAATTCTCGACTTCGAAAAAAACAAATAAAATTTGCGGATAGCCGTTAACTTTACTGCTCAATAATTTCAACATGGAAAGAAGAGATTTTATTCAGGCAGGTGTCCGTTCAAGATCAATGGAAGCACCACCACAATCAGGCCTGAATCCATATACCGGTCCATGGACAAGGACCCAGGCCATGCATTTGTTGCGTAGAACCATGTTTGGCGTCCGGAAGAATGACCTTGATTGGGCACTTTCACAGGGAATGTCAGCCTCCGTAAACGGATTGCTCAATGATGGTTTGGATCCCATACCATCTCCCCCGCTCAATATGTACAGCACTACTGCAGATCCGGATCCGACGACACCCTATGGTCAGACATGGGTCAACGCACCCGTACTTACACAAATCCCCGCACAGTATTATCAATCCCGAAAGGACAGTTTGAAAATGTGGTGGACCGGCAATATCATCAACCAGAAAAGGACGATTGTGGAGAAGATGACCCTTTTCTGGTTCAACCACTTTGCCATCGAACTGGATCAGATTCCAGTAGCACAACCCGTCTATTATTATTACAAATTACTGAGAGACAATTGTCTAGGCTCATTCACTAAAATGCTTCGCGCGGTAAGTGTGGATCCCACGATGTTGTATTATCTCAACGGACAAAAAAACAGCGCTACAGCTCCAGATGAAAATTACGGACGTGAATTACAAGAATTATTTGCCATCGGTAAAGGGACTGATTCGCATTACACAGAGGATGATGTGAAGGCGGCGGCCAGGGTACTGACAGGTTACAGGATCAATCCATTGGTGAATCCGATCGGATACTATTTTGACAGTACCATGCATGATGCCAACAAAAAAGACTTTTCCTCTTTCTATGGTAACAAAAGTATCGCTGCAAGACCAGCAATTCTAGGAGAGAGTGAACTTGATGAAATGCTGACAATGCTGACCTCAAATACGGAATGTGCACGATTTCTGTGCAGGAAGCTGTATCAGTTTTTTGTGTATTACGAGATCAGCAGTGATGCTGAACAAAATGTGATCAGGCCGCTGGCGGATCAGTTGCGCAACAGTGGTTACAATATCCGGAGTGTCATTGATACATTATTGCGGTCCGAACATTTCTATGATCAGGCCAATCTTGGTTGCGTCATTAAGAATCCTTTGGATTATGCGGTCGGATTACTCAAAGAGTTTTCGGTTGCGCTGCCCGATGCCAGCAACATTCAGCAGCAGTATTTCGGATGGGCCGGCATAACTATTTTATCAGCTTATCAGGGGCTCAATCTGGCTGATCCGCCGGTCGTGTCCGGGTATCAGCCCTGGTATCAAAAACCGCAGTATCACGAGATCTGGATCAATTCGGATACGCTGGCTAGCCGTAACAATGTCGCGGCCACTTTATTCTCAGAAGCAGGACTTGATGTCAACGGAATCAAATACTACACTGATCCTACCATTTTTACAAAGTCGTTAAAAGATCCTTCGGATGCCAGTCTGTTGGTTCAGGAAGCAGTTGAGTTGCTGTACAATTATCCACTGTCTGTGACATCGCTGGATTACCTCAAATCATTTTTGATCTCCGGTTTGCCCGATGAGAGTTACTGGACCACCATCTGGACGGGATTTCTGGCCAATCCAAATGATCCAAATTACAGGAGTGCTGTAATGCAGCGACTCAATGCTTTATATTCAGAAATCGTCAGTCAGGCAGAATATCATTTATCATAACGCTTCAAAATCAGAAAATGAAACGTCGTCAATTTATAAAGACCAGCGCAGCAGGCAGTATTCTAGCACCCGCCATGATCAATGGTATGCCGGTGCATACACCTGAACCTGAGAGCTGGCTCAGGACATTGCTTCAACCTCAGGTCGATACCGATCATGTACTCGTCGTAATATATCTCGGCGGAGGAAATGACGGAATGAATACGGTCATTCCATTGGATAATTATGCAGCATACAATGCAGCACGAAGCAATATCGCCATTCCTCAAAACAAAGTATTGGCGTTGAATGGAAATAACAAAAGTGGCTTGCATCCTTCGATGTCGGGAATTCAGAAATTGTACAATGAGGGGAAGGTTAATATTATCCAGGGTGTTAGTTATCCCAATCCTGACTTCAGTCACTTTCGAGCTACTGATATTTGGACATCTGCCAGCGATTCTGACCGTTATATCAGTACAGGCTGGGCTGGCCGTTATCTCGCAGAAGAATATCCGGGATTCCCGATTGGTTATCCCAACAGTAAAAACCCTGACCCGTTGGCACTTCAGATCGGAGCGAATTTGCCTTTAATGTTTCTCGGGCCCAATGCCCCTATGTCGATGAATGTTTCGAATCCGGACATCTTTAAGGAATGGCCGGCAGGTGTGAATGATACCCCTGGCAACGATTACAGAGGAAGAGAAGTGGCTTATATCCGGAATATTGCGCGTCAGTCCAAAGGCTACGCAGACAAGATTGTTGAAGCCTATTTAAAGGGCAATAATATAGGCAATTACCCGGCAGCAAATTATTTGGGTGATGTTCTGAAAGCGGTCGCAAGGTTGATCAAAGGCGGATTACAAACCAGGTTATACCTTGTTCAGGTCTACGGGTTTGATACCCATTCCGATCAGGTGGATGCCACAGATAATACCGTAGGTGCGCATGCTCAGTTATTACAAGTACTGTCGGATGCGGTGTATTCATTTCAGAAAGATCTCGAGGCCCTCAAATTGGATAGAAGGGTGTTGTCCATGACTTTTTCCGAGTTTGGTCGACGCATAAAATCCAATAGCAGCAAAGGAACGGACCATGGCGTAGCTGCGCCGATGTTCGTAATGGGATCACAGGTTCAGACAGGCATCATTGGTAAAAATCCTGATATCCCTTCGAACCTTTCGGTAAATGATAACGTGGCCATGCAATTTGATTTTCGTTCGGTGTATTCTTCGATATTAAAAGACTGGTTCTGCGTTCCTGATTCAGAAAGGAACAACATATTATTCAAGAACTTCCAGACGCTGCCTATTGTCAATAATAATTGCAGCTCGACGGGAATTGAAGACTATCACCAAAATCAGGAAAAATTAAAGTTAGCCATTTTGCCCAATCCGATGGTTGAACGAACAGAATTAAGCGTTACGATTCCGAATGGTTACACCCGTCTGCACCTGATAGATCCGGAAGGGCGATTTGTGAAGACTATCTTCGAAGGTAAACTTGAAGCTGGTGAGCACCGTTTTAGTCTGGAAAATGAAGGATTTGCACCTGGTAATTATTACGTCTACCTACAACAAACCGATGCGCAACGGACAGAGTCACTGGTGATTGCGAAGTAAGAATTTGCAAATTTGGGAGTTGTTTTTTTAAATATAATTTATTTATATTCATAAGTAATTGAAATAAAGTAAATTATAGTATTAATTTCGCTACGAAAAAAATCGTAATAATTTTAACACTATTTCAGAATGTAGTTATACCTTTGCTACGACAAAAATCGTAATGCTCCAATGAAAGTAGAAAATCAGGAGAAGGTACCCACAGCGTCCGAGCTGGAGATATTGCAGATACTCTGGCAGTTTGGACCTCAGGCGGTGCGTTTCGTCAACGACGAAATCAACAAGATTAAACCCGGTACAGGTTATACGACAACGCTCAAGATTATGCAGAACATGCTGGATAAAGGATTTCTTGATCGCGTGATACAAGATCGTAACCATATCTATCGTCCCTCATCGCCCCAACAGGAGACCCAACAAAAGTTGCTCAATGAATTTGTGGATGCCGCATACCGCGGTTCGGCAGCATCACTCGTCATTCAGGCATTAGGGCATGGGAAGACCTCTGCAGAGGAACTTGAGGAGATCAAGAAAATGATCCGGCGTATCGAAGAAGAAAAATCCAACTCTAACTCAAATTAAATGGCATGGAAAATCTAACATCACTCTTTGACGGTAGACTGAGTTACGCTTTAGGATGGATGATCCTGCAATCGCTATGGCAAGTTCTTGCGGTCGCAATCCTCGCGGCGATTTTGCTGTTGGGATTTGTGAAGAAAGCCCAGTCCAGGTATCTGGTGAGCGTTTTTGCAATACTGGCAATCATGATCAGCTCAGCATCAACTTTCATGTATTATTGGTCTGGTTACAAATCATCCCAGGTCGGATTTAAACCCGTAAGCAAAGTTACTTCAACAGTGCTACCTGGAAATTCCACTACATTTTTTAATACCGGAGTTGAACATTTCAATTCATTGACATTGCAGGGCGTCAAAGAATACTGTGCACAACATCTTGAACTGATCGCAATATTTTGGTTCATTGGGGCTGTCTTGTTTACCATTCGTCTGCTTGGAGGACTCAGTTATGTGTATTACCTAAGGAATCGGATGAATTTTCCAGCGGATGAGTACTGGCAGGATTTAATGCAGAATATTCAGCAAAGATTGGGCATAATTCGCACGATCGGCCTGATGGAATCAGCACTTGTCCGTGTGCCTATGGTGATTGGACATCTCAAGCCAATGATATTATTTCCGCTTGGGGCGATCAATCACTTGCAGCCTGAGGAAGTAGAAGCAATTCTTGCACACGAAATGGCACACATTCGCAGACATGATTTTCTGATCAATATCATTCACGCCGTGGCAGAAGCTATTTTCTACTTTCACCCGGCGTTTTGGTGGATTAGTGCACAGATACGCACCGAACGCGAAAATTGCTGTGATGACCTTGCGATAGGTATCTGTGGTGACACAATGTCCTATGCACGGTCATTGGTCAGAGTACAGGAGATGGCATTTGTAAACTCAGGCTATTTGAGTCTTGCAATAAGCGGACATCACCGTGGTGCGCTGTATAGCAGGGTTCAAAGATTGGTGGACCCTGGCGATCGAAAGCAAACCTTTAGAGAAAAGCTGAGTGCGCTGCTTATCCTTTCATTTATTTTTATTTGCACCTCCCTCGCGACCATGTCCGCCGTAGGTAAGCATCAGAATAATTCGTTCTATGAAAAACAAATGAGTGAGTCCAAGATGATGCACACTTATATTAAGTATGAGAACGAAAAAGGAGAATTGGATTCATTCGTCATTGCCGGATTTATTAAAAATGGTATATATCATCTCGATGCAGATCTTTTTCAGGCCAGTCTGGAAGTGTTAAACAATTACGTTGTTCATTTCAAAATTAACGGAGTTGAGCAGGATCGTATCAATTTTGAAAAGTTCAGTAAAATAATTCATGAAATAATAGAATCTAACAGGCAGGCGCAGAAGCAAACAGAAATGCAGGCTGCCTTAGCGCCGGAAAATGCTCAGGAAGCTGAAATTTTGCCGGGCAAGCGGAATGGATCGACAGGTATAACCACAATTATGCCTGCCGGCCTATCTGCCTTGGCTTCAAAAGATAATGACAAATATGCTTTGAATATGAACCGGCCAATGCTCACATCAGATATGACTCAGAATGTGCTGTTGCAGACTGCGGAAGGCAGTGTTACAGGTACATGTGATGCACCCGCTGTAATCAATATTCATCAATTGAGAATCGAAATACTGAATCAATTACAGAAAGACGGCTTATTTCAGAATGATGAATTACATGTTCTTTTGTGGAGCAACTACATGCTTATCAATAACAAGAATGTTGATCCTTCTCTCTTCAAAAACTATCTTCAGTTATATGAAAAAGTGGAAGGGAAGAAGTTGGAGGGCAACCGACCGGTTAGTCTTGTTTTTATGCCAAAAAATATAGAGTAGGCAATCGCGATCTTTTTTCTGAGATAAGGCAAAGTAATCTCCGAAAAAATAACATCAGATTAATTCTTTACGGTTCAGGCCAGTCAGCCAGAATCAGATCATAAACCATTTTTTAAAACATGGCAGTTGCTCGCGGGTGCGCAGAGTTTATCAAATTCTACTGCATTTTGTCGGGGTTATTTATTACCTGCGGGATTGTAATGAAATCGAAAAATTGAATTATCTCATATTAATTAAGCAATTCTTGAAAATAAAATACCTTCTTTTCATTCTACTTTTCCTTGTTGTAAGGATAGCAGTATCCCAGACGCTTGATGAAATTATGGCTACTGCAAAGTGTTACCATGCATGTCGTACGACGCAAAATATTCATATTGATGGATTCGACAAGGAGGATTCATGGCGTGTTGCAGACACTGCGGATCATTTTATTCAATTTGAGCCAAAACCGCTTGGACAAGCCAGTCTTCGTACACAGGTAAGGATGCTTTACGACAATTCCGCCATTTATATTTTTGCTAAAATGTTCGATCGCCCAGGAGAGATCCGTCAGGAGATGAGTCCGAGAGATGCTGTAGAATTTGCTGCCACGGATTATTTTACATGTAGCATTGATCCATACAATGACAATCAAAACGGTTATCGATTTATTGTTGGGGCAAGCGGTGCACAATCGGATGTCCGGATTATTAATCACGCGAGTGACCACAGTTGGGATGCAGTCTGGGAATCAAGATGTCGTGTTGCGGAAGATGGGTGGTATGCAGAGATCAGAATCCCGTTTTACAATATTCGATTTCCAAGGAAAGATGAACACACATTCGGTCTCCAGTTTGCGCGATCAATCAACCGTCTGGCTGAAATTGATACATGGACTCAATTGAACCCTCAGGTAAACGGGGTCGTCAATCAATGGGGTGATCTGGAAGGTATACGTGATATCAGACCTCCTGTTCGTTTGCAGTTTTACCCTTATGTTGCTGGTCTCTTTCGTCATCAACAAACAGATGTATCTTCCGAGCAGCATGGAAAGCCATTAAGCAGTACGGCATTAAGTGGTGGATTAGATGTCAAATGGGGGATAAATGAAAATTTTACTCTGGATGCGACTCTGATACCAAATTTTGGTCAGGTAGTTTCAGATTCGCGTAGATTGAATACCAGTCCGTTTGAATTGTATTTTCAAGAAAGAAGACCTTTCTTTACTGAAGGCACGGACTTGTTTAATAAAGGAGGTGTTTTTTATAGTCGTAGAATTGGAGGGCAACCGGCAAATTACAACCGTGCGAATCAGGAGCTGAGGCGTAACGAGATTATCGAAAATAATCCGACCGAAACCCAATTGATCAATGCAATAAAATTTACTGGAAGAACCAGTAGTAACTTTGGTCTTGGCATTTTAAATGCTGTAACAGCACCAGCCATGGCCAAACTTAGAGATACACTCAGTGGTACTGTCCGTTATGTGAAGACTTCTGAGCTAACAAATTTTAATGTCAGCGTTATAGACCAGATATTTCCAAACAATTCGTATTTAAGTTTTATTCAGACGAGTACGCTAAGATCCGGAAATTCACCAGATGCCAGTGTCAGCGGATTGCTATATCAGTTGCAGGATCCAAAAAACACCTACCGATTAAATTTGAATGCCAGGATGAGTGCTGTGATTCAGAATTCAAAGAGTAGTCCTGGATTCAACGCTGATTGGGGCTTCTCTAAGGTCAATGGCAGCTGGAACTGGTCTTTGCAACAAAATATTGTTGATAGCCGATGGGATCCATCCGATCTCGGTTATGTGCAAGAGCGCAATTATATTTCAAATACAGCAAGTATCAGTTATAATAATTACAAGCCTGGAAAACTGACCTTACAGTCTAGTAGTTGGGTGGGTCTTAATTATTTTCAAAGAGATGTTCCGAGAACTTATCAGAATTTTCTGATTGAAGGTGGTAGCTGGGCTAAGCTGAAGAATCAGTGGACCATTAATTCATGGATTAAGTATTCACCATACGTTAATGATTTTTATGAAGCCCGGGAGAATGGTAAACTATTTGTAATGCCTGAAAACTGGTTGGGTGGAATACAGACCGGAATGGATCCCAGAAAGAGAATCAGGGGTTATGCGTATACTGCCATGCTCGTAGTACCCAGCTGGAATGAAAAGATCGTTGACATGGGTTTCGGACCCATATTCAGAGTTAGCAGCAGGTTCAATGTCGAGACAAATTTTAGTCTGAGCAGAACCTGGAATGCCCGTGCATATAACTTTGTACAAGGAGATGGCAGTTTTGGACAACGTCAGGCTTTGTCCAGAACCAATAATATTATTTTCAATGTGAACCTTTCACCTTACATTAGTCTATCTGCCAATCTACGTCATTATTGGATTAAAATTTGGTATTCCCGCTTCTACCAATTGCAGGAGAATGGAATTTTAAAGGAAGACAATGGTTATGTGAAAGTATCTGATGTTAATCAAAATTACTTTAATCTGGATTTTCTGTTAACCTGGCAGTTTGCACCAGGAAGTTTTGTTAATCTGATCTGGAAGAACGCTACGGATCAATACGGAGCTGGAGTAACTGATATCAGAAATGGGCGGTATTGGGACAACCTTCAGCAAACGCTATCAGGACCAAAATTAAATCAGGTAACGATTAAAGTCAATTATTTTATGGATTATAATAAATTTTTTCCTCACAGAAATAGTGTGAATTTTTGAGAATATTGAGAAATTCAGAGTTAGTAATATTGCCAGTGACTAATGATTGATTTCTGATACTGACCAAAGGACACTGCATGTTATTTATAACTGTCAAATTTTTAACGGCAACATTTCAGAAGAATGGCTTTTTATTAGGTCTGGCAGAGCAATTAAGACAGTTTATCCGATGCAAAAAGCAACTCCTATTTATAGTCGGTTGAGGTTTGTTCGATATGGTCGTTCCACTGGAGGATCCGTCGATTAATTTAGACACGCTCAAGAGCATTCAATATGCAATGTTGGTTTAAAAAATAAACGGCATTGTGTATATTTTTCCTAAATGTGCAGATTAAATGTATCCGTGGTTGAGTTTAATGGCCAACCCGAAAGCAGAAATACTAATATTAAATGAAGTGTATATCTTCAATTTAATTGAATTTGTAAAGTGTTATACTAATATCTGAGAATAGCAATTAAATCTCATTCAATCCAATCTACACATTGGATATTATTGGTTGTTCGAGCATTTATTGCAACTTAATTATTTTTGCAGCAGCAGTTTTTCCATCTGCAGTCAATCGTGCCAGGTATGTTCCTGTAGGCCATGATGCCGTAGAAATAACTTCATCATTGAATAGAAACTTCATTAGCCGTTGACTTCCCGTTACATCAAAAACTTCAATGGATGCTGGATATATTTCAGACCGAACATGTAAAAAATCTGTGATGGGACTGGGAGACATAGAAAAGAAGATTTTGTCGTAATTGGAAGAGGATAAGACATTCTCGTATTTTGCTGACCTGTATTTGATGGTTCTTGAGTTGTCATCCTGCCAAACAACAAAAATCCTGTCCTTACTCAGTGCGATATCAGCTGCAGTATTGTCTTTCAGGTCAACCGTATCCATCTTTAAGCCGGTTTTTTTGTAATCAGGACTAAATTGCATCATAAGCTGTGTGCCGGTTATTACATCTTCTCTCCACACCATTGCAACAGTCTGACCATAGGCATCTATTCGTGGAAAATTCTGACTAAGAATGGAACCAGATGAGGCAGGAAGTCTGGTTGCTGTTTTGAAAGATGAAGTTGGTATATCGGACAGGCTCCAATAGGTCAAAGATTTACCGGTAGAGCCATTCATAAAGGTGGCTAATAATGACTGGTCAAGAATTGCTCCATCGGGTCCACTGGCTGGACAGCTATTGATATTCCACCGGTTATTGTCGATGTTGCTCCCTTTAACAAAGGACTTGCCACCGTCGTAACTGAATGCGGCCCAACTATCTCTGATGTTGCGGTTATTATCTCGGTATAATAAGATACAAACATTATCCTTGCAGGTTATAGATGCAGGACAGCAATCGCATATCGCGGTTGAATTACCCCAGCCGCTGGCTTTAATATCTTTATTAAAACTTACCCCATAATCATCTGATCTGCAAACTGCCCATCTGGATTCGGTAAATCCCGGGCTGAATTTCATAAACGCGACAATTGGCTGGCCTTCGTTATCCGTACAGACTGTTGGAAACCTTGAAATACTGTCTTCGATTGATTCAATTCTTGTTGGGGCATTAAAGCTTTTCCCACCGTTAAATGATGCCACAATCCATAGATGACTGTTAATATTATCTTCCGGGGTCTGCTTCATTACAACATAAATCGTATCTCCATAAGCTGCTATGTCAGGTCCCATCCACGAGGCTGTGGCCATCGGCATGGAGCCATTCAGTTTTTGTGGTGTAGTGAATTGATTCATGTCCCATGTACTACAAAATACCGCCCCGTCTGAAGATCTTCCCCAGACAACAACGGGGTCTCCATTGCGGTTGATGACAATCCGGGGATGATTGTTGCTATATTGGCTGGAAGCAAGATTTAAATTCTGATCCCAGAGGATCTGTGATCTGGCACATTCAGGTAAAAGCAGCAGCAACGTTGCAGCGAGGAAAATTTTCGTAAATTTCATACGTAAATATAAAGATAATTATTGTTAAGTTTAATTTTTTTGGTGCCACATGAAAGTGAGTCATGCGCTTATTTCTGAAATTATCATATGATGACAGTACTTATTCAAACGCTAATTATATCTTGAGCGAAATGCTTTTTGTTGGTTTAATTATCAATGCGTTATTTCCAAAGTGTATGCATTCATCTGAAATTACGGTATCAGCGCCTGACTGGAAGATTGCTCTTGTCTTTGACATTAACTCATTTCATCAATCTTCCATGAGGTAATTTATTTCATAGCATAAATTATCTAATCAGTTTTCTAGACCAAGAAGTTACACCTAAGCAAGAAGTAATAATATCAAGTCAGTATCAAACTTCAGATTTGTCAAATTTCATTAGGTCGCTCACGATGACCTCTGTAACATTGCGCTTAATACCATTCTTATCTTCATACTGACGCGTCGCAATCCTTCCATGTACGAGTACGCGGTTACCTTTTGCGAAATACTTTTCGAGAAAATTAGCTTTTTTGTCCCATGCGACAAGATTGTGCCAGGAAGTGTTGTTTACTTTCTCTCCACTGGAAGAGTAATATTGTTCATTCGTCGCCAGGCTGACGCGAGCGACCATTCGCCCTGTTTCGAGGGTGAAAATTTCAGGTTTTTGACCGAGGTGTCCAATGAGTTGCACAGTGTTAAATAAATTTTTCATTATACATGATTAAAGTGAATTAATAATTCCGTCTTCTGATGGTTGACGTAGCAAATTTGGGGTCGTATGCGCTGACGATCCATCAGCAGAACGTTTTTATTCGTATATAAACGTTTTATAACGGATAGAAGTCTATTTTTAAAAGATTTAACAGACTTAAGAATATTCTATTTTATTAGCGGATTTCTGGCTTTAATAAATTAGGCATCTTTGAATCCAGTATATATTATAGGTAATCTAATCCGGAATCAATAAAATCTTTAAATCCATTGTATTATAATCGCAGCATAATCATAGTCTTAATTCTGAAGAAATGCATGTACTTGAAGTACTAGTATAATAATTAGAAGTTCTTACCTTTACTCGCAAACGTTATCAATGATACAAATAATTACGTTTTATACAACGAATTATTATCCAGTGGAGTTCAGTACTAAAATGCATAAAGAAGCTTTTATCAGGTCCAACCTCCATTTGCTTGAAGTTAGTTTATTCATGTTACCTGAGGTCTGGCAATCGACAGTATGAAACGTACTTTTGATTCATATCATGTAACCCTCTATGAATTCGTCAGGGAAATATTGGTTGTATGCCCTAATTGTAGTCAATTGGCATTGGTATCCAGCGGTAATTTCCAGGAATTCAAAGCAAAAATCGAAGGCCTTAACCTTAGTTGCAAGCATTGCGGGTATTCGCGGCGATTGGAACCTATTGAAAGGAGGCAAAGTCCAGCCCAAAAGAATGGAGTCATCCTTAAATTCGGGAATGCCATCGATCCTTTTTTCCATGCTGAGCTTTGGCTTCTTACAAATTATCGTAGCCGCACGCTATGGGCTTATAATATAGAGCATCTTGATTTCATCTGTCGTATCATTTCATCCGATCTACGGGAAAGGCATCATGCCGGAAGAACTATTCGGGGCATAGGGTCTCGATTGCCAAAATGGATATTGGCTGCCAATGCGAGAAAAGATCTGCTAAACCTAATCAGTAAGTTGAGAAATAAATAACAATAAAATGCAGTACACGGCGATATTCATCTTTTTTGCGCTCATCGTTGTATTGATCCTCTCAAGGTGTCGCGGAGCGGAGTCAGGAAAATCCAATTGGAGGGAATGGATTAAAAAAAATCAGAATGATCGGTGGATTATCGTGGAAAACAGTATGGCGAATCCATTCAGCAATTTAAGTTTTTCAAAATTTAGCGCTATTCTACAGGATAAAAAGGATTCATTACTGCAGATTAGGGTGGATGGTGACAAGAGACTGCCAAATTTTGGGTGGACAAGGGAAATGTTCGAGGATAAATCCAGCGAGCAAAAGCAAATACTGGAAGACCTGAGAGGGTTGCGAAAAATTCTGGACCAATCTTCCGAATTATCATGTCATGTTGGATACTGTAAAGGTTATATATACCTTATTTTGAGTGGAGTTAGAATAATACAAGATAGCAATAACTACATTCAGAAAATACGGAGTGGGCTGAAGAGCTGGAAGCAATTAAAGGGTTATCCCATCAGGTTAGTTGTTGTGGAAGATGATGATTTTAAACAGACGCAAGAAATTATTACAATGTATCACTGGTCCGCAGATAATAGTGTGCTGCAAAGAAAATTCATTCTAATCTCAGAAGTCAATGAGATAAATAATTCAAATGTAGGCAATGAATTGAAATGGGAATTTAATACAGAGTGCGATTTGTTACTCCGGTGGATTGAGCAGTATCGTCCGGTTGCAATAGAGTGGGCAGAGAATAAATTAGGTTTTAAGCCTGAATGGGATAATACTTACCAGTATCAGTCTCTTGAGGGACGGCCAGGGAGTAAGCTGGCTTTTTCCTATTATGACCCCAAAAGGAAAAAGACAGGAACTGTGATCGGAGAGGTGTATGTTGGGGAGGAGGGTATTTACAACTTGCAATTAAGCAGAGAGAATCCTTTTGACTTAAACTAAAAAAATAGATTATGATGATATTTTATGTGATAGCATTGCTCCTGATGGCCTTCAATTCTTATAATATTTTTACTTTCACCCCGATGGGTGGCGACAGGGCCGTAGGGCAAGCCTGGCTTTTATTCATTCTCGGTATGATGGTCTCACTAGCGGTCATTGTGCTTTTTATTGCCATGTCCTTCAAGGGATGTTTTAATTGGATCTACCCTCAAGCAGGTTCAAGACTTTTAATTATAATATTTGCTTGCATCACATTATTGCTTACTATTTTTTTCACAGGAATATTCAGCACGGAGTGGTATGCTGAATCAGGATATCCTGAAGTCCTTAAAATATTTTCTAGGACCGGAGTTCATCTTTGGCTTTCCATCGCTGTAATGATACCTTTTTATTTTTTGATTAAAGCACCTGATAACCCTGCTATTTGGGTAAAAGGTATGCTAAGGATTGATTTTGGGATTTGTATGTTATTTTCGGTACTACTGGCAGTCGGATGGTTGCGCGATCAGCATCTTATTTCTATTGGAAGAGCCCAGGAAAATAAAGCTATTGAGGATAAGTATCATTTAAAAAACCTTGAGGAAATTAGGAATTACCAAAGGGATAAAAACATACAAGGCCTTTTGAGTTTTTCATTTGTGTTGCGACCTAAGGATATTCATGACAGTGCGATGCTGAAGATCAAGGAGCGACCTGAATGGGAAAATGAAATTCTTGCGGTGCTAGAGGATCGCCAAAATTATATTGATGCCTATTATTATTTAAGTGGGAATCCTTTGGATCATCCTGAGAAATTCACCGATGCTTTCAGACAAAGCATCATCTCTCTGACCGTTGATGTCACCGAATTTTTAAAAGAAACTAATAATTATCAGACGTGGAGTCTGGACCACCTTAATATAGGACTGATGCTTGAATCTATTGAATTTCATTTCAAGACACACAAGCAAGAGTTCAGACCCTTCATTATCGGCCTCAGAGATGCCATTATCACGAATACTCCGACAGATTATAAAAAAGTTAAGTTTAGCGCATTAAATTTGATTGACCAATGGCTCAGAAAAAATATTTAGATTCCGCATTTTTCAATTCAAAGATTGTTCAGTTTGTTTTTTGTGCGGTATTGTCTACTTCGTGGATGTGCAAAAACGGTACTGAAGGATTAGCAACCCAACAAGTTATTCAATCAGATAGTCTGGAGATTGCAAGATGCATTCATGGCTTCTACGAATGGTATAGCCATTTTGTTAAAGATAGCCAGTCTAGAGTAGATTTTGTTGAGGATGATGGCGTGCATTACAGATTGTCGAGCGCAAAGCTGGATGCATATCTTCAAAAATTGGCAAAATGTCAATTTGTAAGTCATCAACTAATTCAGCAACAAAGCGAAATGTACCTGAAATGTGAGCAACTTTGGCAAAAAGAAAGTAATCAAGATGTTCCATCTTGCATGGATGGCGATCCATTGTTTTGTGCCCAGGAGTGGGATATTCAATATTGGACGCAAAGTCCTGTCAAGATTGATTACATTAGGAATGATTCTGTAGAAGTCAGTCTGGAAGGATTATCCTTTCATTCTCCGTTGATAAGGAAATTCATTTTGTTAAAAGAGGTTGGCGGGTGGAAAATTGCTAGCGTGCGTTGTGATATGGAATCTGCGACAATAACACCAGTGAATGACACTATATTGATAGATTCAGCTTGGGTAAGCCAACAGACCAAAACCCATCTTCCAATTCGGGGAATAGAATTAAGTGAATTATCTGTTGCTGATTTTCAAGACAGTATTGATGTTCATAGTGCTAACTATTATATTGTTGATACTTTGTATTACAATGAAGCAGGCAAAGTACTCATTTTAATAAAAACAAAGGGAGAAGAGCGAACTGTTATGATGGTTCAATATTCATCTTCAAATAAGATGGTCTACTGGGAGATTCTTTTCTATGAATCAATAGACCATGCTGACGCGCGGATCAGTACTGCGATAAATGGTGAAAATATCGTGATTACAACACAAAAACGAGATCTGAATCGATGGAAGCGAAGGACGAATGTTTATCGCTTGTCCGAGCGTAATATATTTGAAAGGATCTGATCAGAATGAATCTGATTTGTAGAATAAAATTTCATTGTCATTGATTTCGTAGCGCCAACTTGGGGCTTTGTATTTTTTGATGGCAGTGGCAATCCATAGCAGTGTTCTTCGACGTTCATCCAATTTTAATGATGTCTTGGATTCCCATATTTCAGGTGTCGGTACGTTGACAATAAGTTGTACTTTTCCACCACCAAATTCGTATGGGCATTCAAGTTCAACCGGGCCGTCTCTATAAATTATTATTCCTTCGCGTCCCATTTCGCGAAATTCAATTACGGGTTCTTTTTTGGAATTTCCTGCTGAAGCTGCAAATGAATCAACAATCATTTTTAGACCTTGACTTCTGATTTTTCGCTCAGCCTCGGTAAAATTAATTGAATCTGGCAAGAGATCATGTCCAAGATCAGGTTCGTGAGGATCATTTTGAGAAAGCCACATTTGTTTATTCCTCAGGTAGAATTGAAACTGACTAGGCCATATCGGTTCGGAAAAATAAGTTGCGGAGACCAGATTTTTAGGAAGCAATTCTTTAGTGCAATTCAAATTGAACTCCCGAAAGGCATTAAATAATTTTATATTGTAAAATCCTACTGGCCAGAACAAGGTATCCCAGGATATACTGATCGATTCATATAGATCAGTAATCATTCCAATCGGAGCAGTTGAGGGAAGATTGGAAATGCTTATTTCAAAACTTTCTCCGGGTTGGTTTTTAAATATTCTGACGATTAATTGCTGGCTATCTGAATACCTGCAAAAAGAAAAATATAAATCATCTGAGAGAATAGCTTCATTAAGCCCGGTCGTAACCGAATCCACCCAAATCATGCTATTGGCTATAGGCGTTGACATAGTACAAAGTTAAATAATTAGTAATTTGACTGACGCATTTGACCTTATAATTTGCATCTTGAGGTCACTCTACAATTACAGATCAACAAGACATACTTCTGAGATTAAGATTTTATATTTGCCTCCATGAATTTCCCTGAAATCTACCGTTCCACATTTGAACCTGCGCTTATTCAGGCTATTCTGGCAAACGGGCGCTTCCTGCAGGTGAAGGAAGGCGAAGTAATTATTGATATAGGTCAAACAGTTCGTACAATACCGCTTTTGATCAGTGGAATTCTGAAGGTGACCAGGGAGAATGAAGAGGGTCGCGAAATACTGCTATACTATGTTACAGCAAGTGAATCTTGCGCCATGACCTTTACGTGTTGCATGCAGCAATACCCGAGTGAAATTAGAGCAACAGCGGAGACTGAATCTGAACTTTTAGCCATTCCGATCGGTGTTATGGATGAATGGCTGGTTAAGTACCCTACATGGAAAAGTTTTGTAATGAGAACTATTCGCAATCGGTTTAATGAGCTTCTTCAAACGATTGACCAGCTGGCATTTCAGAAGCTAGACGAACGGTTGGTGGTGTATCTTAAAGAGAAGTCACGTATCACCGGCTCATCATTAGTCAATTTGTCCCACGAGGAGATCGCCCAGGAACTGGCAAGTTCACGTGTGGTCATCAGCAGACTACTAAAAAAGCTCGAAGAAGATAAAAAGGTGTTGTTGTATCGCAACCAGATTAAACTTTTAAAGGGATTGTAACATAAGTTACAGTCAGCGTTCTTGCGCAGTAATAACTTTGTCTTATTAATCACAATTAAAATGAAGTTATTATGACTAAAAATATGGGTTTTGTTGACAAGCTAATTCGTTTAGCTGCTGCTGTACTAATTGCCATACTTTTTTATGCCAATGTTATAAGTGGTACACTGGCAATTATCTTGGGGATAGTTGCAATTCTCTTTGTGTTAACAAGTCTTCTTGGTTTTTGCCCCGCTTATTTTCCATTTGGGTTTTCCACCAAAAAAAAGGACGAAAATTCTAAACCAAAGTAGGTACGAACTGTAACATTGGTAACAAAATATGTAGGGCTGTTCGTCTTACTTTTACACCGAAATAGAACAAATGAAAATTGAACAAATTTATACCGGTTGCCTTGCACAGGGAGCTTATTATATTGAAAGTGGTCAAGAAGCAGCCATTATCGATCCCCTGAGAGAGGTTGATGACTATGTCAGGATGTCAAATGAGCGTGGAACGACCATCAAATACATTTTTGAAACGCACTTTCACGCAGATTTTGTATCCGGGCATGTAGAGCTGGCCAAAAGAACCGGAGCCAAGATTGTTTATGGTCCTACTCAGGTTAAGACTGGTTTCGATGCGATCATCGCCGAAGACGGGCAAGTATTTCACCTGGGTGATATTGAGATTAAGCTCATTCATACGCCAGGACATACAATGGAAAGCAGCTGTTACCTTTTGACGGATGAGACCGGGGTTAAAAAAGCTATTTTCACGGGAGACACATTATTTATTGGAGATGTTGGAAGGCCGGACTTGGCACAGCACGTCAATGCAACGTTAAATCAGGAAAAACTGGCCGGGCATCTATTTGATTCACTGCAAAGTAAGATCATGCCTCTTGAAGATGATCTTATAGTATATCCGGCACATGGAGCAGGAAGCGCCTGCGGCAAGAATTTAAGTTCGGAGACATGGGATACGCTGGGGCATCAAAAGAAAACCAACTGGGCTTTTCGTCCAGGATTGGACAAGAAGAGTTTTATTACAGAGCTTTTACAAGGGCTGACAATGCCGCCAGTATATTTTCCACAGAATGTACTGATGAATATTGGAGGTGGTGAAGAGATGAACACTGTTTTTGATCGTAGCAACAAGGCATTAAGTGTATCGGAATTTGAATTGCTTGCGGATGAGAAGAATGCACTGATTCTAGACACAAGAAGACCCGAAGATTTCGGTCGAGCGTTTATTCCTGGTAGTATTAATATTGGCATCGACGGTAATTTTGCTGTGTGGGTGGGAACCTTGGTAAAGGATATTCGACAGAATATCCTGTTTGTAGCTGATGAAGGACGCGAAGAAGAAGTGATCATCCGTCTTGCCAGGGTTGGGTATGATCATGCCATTGGCTATCTAAAGGGAGGTATCAGACAATGGAAGTCAGAGGGAAGGTCTGTCGACTCCATCAAAACTTTGAGTATAGATGAATTTGCAGAAGCAACGAGTCACGATAAGGATAGTGTGATCATTGATGTGAGAAAAAAGAGTGAGTTTGACTCAGAGCACATCGTCAATGCAATAAATATTCCATTGGATTATATCAATGATAACATGGCCATGGTTCCTAAGGACAAACAGGCTTATGTTCATTGCGCTGGTGGATACAGGTCCATGATTTTCGCTTCGATACTCAGGGCCCGAGGTTACAGAAACCTGGTGGATGTGGATGGAGGATTTAAAAACATAAAATCTTCGGGACGTTTTGCAGTGACCGAATATGTCTGTCCAACAACAATGCTATAAATGATAAAATTAAACATATTATAAACAATGAAAGAAACAGTAATCGACGTGAGAACACCGGAAGAATTCTTGGGTGGGCATGCACAAGGCAGTATTAATATTCCATTGCAGGATATTCCGAATAAACTGGAAGTCCTTCGCGAGATGCCACAGCCATTTGTGTTGTGCTGTGCCAGTGGAAACCGCAGCGGTCAAGCAATGTTGTTTCTAAGAAGCCATGGATTTGAATGTAGCAATGCAGGAAGCTGGTTTAATGTTAGATAATTTTAAAAATAAATGAAATACGATGTTTGAATTGATAAAGAAATTGTTCGCTTCAGGACCTAAAGTGGATTATCGCCAGCTGGTTTCAGAAGGCGCTCAGATCATTGATGTTCGCACTAAGATGGAATTCAATGGTGGACATATTAAAGGATCGAAGAATATTCCTTTGCAGGTTCTTGGTCAGAATTTGAAGAGTATTCATAAGGACAAACCTGTTATCGCTGTCTGTGCATCGGGGAGTAGAAGTGCCGCGGCGAGATCAATATTATTGGCAAACGGTTTTAAGGAAGTGTACAATGGAGGTGGCTATTACAGCCTACAGTCCAAACTTGGGAACTAGGAATTCATTATGGATAAATTGTGGCAAAGATTAACTTCTGGCTGGCACCTGATGAGGTTATTTTACCTGGCAGGCGGATTGATGATTTTTATACAAGGAATCATTGTACATGAATGGCCGGGTCTGTTGTTAGGAGGCTACTTTACATTCATGGGAATCTTGGGGGCAGGATGTGCCGGTGGGCAATGCCAAAGATAAATTAACAAGTTAAAAAACAAAAATGGCAACATTTGGAGAAATTATTAAGAGCAGTAAGCCCGTTTTGATTGACTTTTCAGCTGAATGGTGCGGTCCTTGTAAAATGATGAAGCCTATTCTTGATCAACTTAAATCGAAGGTAGGTGATGCTGCAACGATTATTAAAATTGATGTTGACAAGAATCCGGGTATTGCCACGCAATATCAGATCATGGGTGTTCCAACACTAATGATATTCAAAGACAGTCAGCTGAAATGGAGGCAGTCAGGAGTTGTTTCTGCAACAGCTCTTGAGGAACTGATCAGGCAGTATGCCTGAAATAATTGACAATCTGATATTGAAATCGATTCAGTAAAGATTGCCGGATTAGGACTGAGTCAATTTGGACATATCCATATAGAATAATTCCCAGGTATGTCCATCCGGATCCTCGATTTGTCTTGCCTGCATAAAACCATAATCGCTCATTGGTTTTGGCTCAATACCCCCGTTCATAAGTCCTTTATCCACAAGGCTATTCATGATTTCGGTACTATCTACTGATAGAGAGTATAATGCGGGGATCGTTGATTTAATATCTGCAATGGCTCTGGTCGTAAATGAAGTGAATTTTTCCTTTGTCATGATCATTACAAAAATTGAATCACTCCAGACCATGCATTTGCCCTGATCATCAGAAAAGTCTGGATTATTTGAGAATCCAAGCGTAGTATAAAACTGAAATGATCTTTCCAGATCTGATACAGGAAGATTAATAAAAACTTGTTTCATTTCGAATAAATTATTTAGTCACAAATGTAATTTCAATATCTATAAAATATATTTTATTAGAAAAATGCTAAAATATTTTTATATCTCAAGCCTGGCAATGCTATAAAGATTCTTGTAATTCAGATTGTAATCCACTGCCTGTCACTTCATGATAATTCTGGTATTGCTAATGGTTGTATTTTCCGAGTTACTAAAAAAGAAAGGATCTTGCTTATTGTCTCCAATAATTTTAATGCGATCAAGGTGAATATTTTTTACGTCATCAAATACCATAGCAGGTCGATAATCTTCTTTTGAAATCCTGAGCTGAATATTTTTAAGTGTAAGGCCGTCGGTGTGTCTGACATATAAGCCCCAGGCTGGCAATTCGCCGAACATGGTAAATTCCGGGTAGGCTGTTTCTAATTCAGGGACATCTTTGATTCTGTAAAGCGGCATATTGGCATAAGCCTTGACACCTCTGCCCGGATACTCAATCTTGACATTTTCAATGAGCACATTTTCAACATTAATACCTGGATTGCCTGTAATTGAGGAAGGGCAGATATTATGAAATGTTGAGAATCCAGGTCCTCTGATCTTATAATTGATATCGGGGCTAGAAAATGGGATTGATACCCGTACATTTTTTATTGTAACATTTCGCAATGGTCCTGCTTTAGGTGCTCCACGCACTTTCCCAATACGGATAAAAATCGCGTTTCCGGTATTTTTTGCTTCGATATTCTCAACAAGAATGTTTTCAATGAAACCACCCTGGGTGCATTCTATGGCGATGGCAGAGCGGTAAGTATCATAAATTTTAATATTTCTTATGACCACATTGCGGGCCCCGCTTACAAGTGAAGTGCCAAACTTGACTGCGCTTGCGCTTGATCTGATGGTGCAGTCTGATATGTAGATACTGTCATTGATATGCGTGAGCCCAAAGTCTTCGGATTTAATACATATGCCGTCATCAGAGGAATTTATCCGGCAATGTCTAATGACCACATTTCTGCAATCAACGATGTCTATGCCATCATTGTTCCAGTAAGCATCACTATCTACGTGGATATTTTCGATGACTAAATTGCTGCATTTCTCATATGTCTGGACCCAGCAGGATGAATTTTTTATTGTTACACCTCTTACTATGATTTGGCTGCATCGATTAAATTCTATGATCTGTGGTCTTAGTTCAGCCCAGGCTCTTTTTTCGGTAAAGTGATAATTGATACTATCGATCTCGCCAGCATAAAATAAACTATCAATATAAAGCCCAAGTTCGGCCCCTCTGCCGTCAATAGTTCCATTTCCCGTAATGGAAATGTGATGCGCGTTCTCAGCCATAATCAGTGCTTTCCATCGATTGAGCCGAATGTAGTCCGAGGCTTTGATGCTTCCGGTTAACATGGCTTTTTTATGAAGAAATAGACCAACTCCTGATTTGAGAACAATGGAACCTGTGACAAAATTGCCATTGGGAATAATAACCTGTCCACCACCTTTCTGATAGGCATGATCTATCGCTTGTTGTATAGCCAAAGTATTCAGTGTTTTGCCATCACCGACTGCCCCGAATTGGCGGATATCATATTCAGCTGCGAAGTCCGGAAATGTCACGGCAAGTAGCATTGCAAGAATGAGAAAAAATTTAATTGAAATTGCCGATGAAATAATTTTCAACATAACAATGTAATTGTAATTAATCTGTAAAGTTAATTGCGGTGAGCTTATTAATTTAAATTTTCAAACAAAATTACTAGCTTTGCGAAGGATATTTGTTTGAAGTTGCTGAAGTTAATTTACCTTTTAAGTTTTGCTGTTTTGTTTCTGTCCTGTAAGGAAAATGGAATTACATTTCCAGAATTATTGCGAGAATACAAGCAATTTCGCAATGATGAACAAAAAGGCCTGGAAGGAAAAAATATCAATTTTGAAGGTTTGTGTAGTCCTTTGTTGGCAACAAGATTTGCAAATCTTGATCAGTTAAAAAAAGTTGTACAAATTGAGTATTACCGGGATTCTTCTGTATATGATATTGAAGCAAATTCAGAATCTGTAGTCGTATTGAATTATAATTGTGGCCAGGCTAATGTTAAGAAACAGTTGAGGTCGGGAATAAGCCAGACCGAAATTATGAATATAACCAAAGGCAGCAAGAATGGACAACTCAATTTCATATTCAAACACAGCGCGTTGGTCCGCGAGCGAAAACAACTGGAGGCAGTATACAGACTGGCGAGGAAAAAGGAGGAATATTACGGCTCCGGTGATGTTGCATTTTATTTGATATCGGAGGCGACATTTCGCAATATTAATACCCCGGAATTAGCCTACTTAACATTCAGGGATAGTCTTGAAAAGGGCTATATTAATACATTTAATCATATTACAGCGCAGGCTATCATTACCGCTTTTTTTTCCGAAGATTTGGCAAATATCGTTTCAGATCTGCATGAGAGGGCCAATATGCCCGAATTAACTACTGGATTATTTAGCGAAAAGCAACTTATGGATACGATTAATTACCCGGTCGATAACTATGTAGATTTGGTCAATAACAGAATTGGACAAGTTCTGGGAAATAAAATCAGAGAATGTTATAAATTGGATGAATATACAGTTTGTACCCCGGAACTTCTGTGCAACATCCTAAATAAGATTGAGGAGTATTATATGTGGTCAATGGGTGTAGGAATGGAGCCTTTCCATTCCAGCGAGGAATTGGTAATCAAATTTTCACGAAAAATGAATTTGGTGAGGGGAGAATTATAAATTTGAATAGAAAAAAGTTGATTTTCAGCTGAATTCAAATTATTAATAATTTGCAATTTGAAACTTCGAATTAATCAACTGAAGTTAATCTAATTGTAATTGAATCTTTATAAGCTGTCGAGTCAATAATTAATTTGACAACAGGTCCATAACTTTTACTATCTGAATTAAAATATTGAGAATATTTATTTACCCAGCTGGTGTCAACATAAGTATTTTTAAATTTGGTATTAGCAAAGTGAGCCCGATTAATGGTTGCATTAAAAATTCTGCAGTTATTAAGTATTGATTGGGTAAAGTCAGTTCCTTTTAAGTGGGCGTCAGAAAAATCACAATTTGACAAATTGCTCCTGGTAAGGTTAGCCTCAATTAATGTTGCATACTTAAAAATAACGCTATCAAGTGTAGCGGCGTTTAGATTCACGGTGTCGACATATGAAGATGTAAAGACTGTTTTGGTCAGCTTTGACCAACTCATATTTGAATACTTTAAACTGGCATGGATGAATTTGCATGATTGAAAAGTGCAGTGAATTAATGAGCAGTGTTCTAAATTCGAATAACTTATATCGCAATTCTCCAATCTTGAATTTTCAAAATTAGCACCCCTCAGATCAATTCCTGTAAGGTCAATATTAGTGAAAACTGTATTTCGTAGATCAGCACCGGCAAAGCTTACACTGCTTTTTATCTTCATAAAATTTATTGAATCCAAATGAGCATTGCAAAGCACCTGCAGCAGTAAGCCACGGGCAATACTGAGTTCCTGAAAAGTTTTTCTTTGTGGATCCCACTCTTTGTCTATTTTTAAACTGTTGCCTAAAGCAATGATCTGAGAAAGTATTTGCTTCGCCAATGGTGATTTAGGATGTACGGATTTCACGCTGTCAAATTTTTGTACAAGGCCAAGTACAATATTGACTTTATCGAGTTGAGTATTATTACTTGCTTGGTCTGCGACATTCAACAAAGCCGCATTAGATTCAATTAATTTAGCTTCAGTAATCCTAAGCTGGCCAAAGTAATAAATGCATGTAATAGACAATAGTAGAATTAGGCCGGCAATGATATAGCCATATATATATATCTTGGTGTGATTTTTTATTTCGGCATCTGATGTGGGATTTGTTCTGATTTTTAGACTGAATACGGAAATTTTAAATAGTAGATATCCAAGGATAAAAATTAATGCACACGCAATAAAGCCAAGCCAGAAATCTTTTCTTGTATCGAAATAGGGTACTTTAATATATCCCAAAAACCAGAACAGGCAGGCCAGTATAATAAATATTGCTACTGAAAAATAATTACAATTACTTTTGGAAGACATCGAGCTAATTCTTCTGTCGTATCGTGCAAATATAATTGATTTCTTGAAGCTTAAGGAACCGTTACCTGCTAATGTAATTTTTCGGTTTTCCGGAAATAATTTACTTTTGTTGCATGGGCCTTTTTCAGAATATCTATTGCGGTTTGAGATTTATAATTGTCATTCTAATGACCATGTCTAATTGTAAAGGGATCTATTCACAGGAGCTCAATACATTCTACTCATCCAGTAAGCCGATGGCCCGGTGGTTTTGGTTTGCAACGAAGATAAAAAAAGAGGATGTGAGCTTTCAACTAGATTGGGCAAAGGCCAATCATTTCGGTGGCCTTGAAATTGCATGGCTTTACCCGTTATACCGTTACAAGGAATGGTATGCGAGAGATTACAACAGACAATACCCTGTTGATACCACGGCTCAGAAATGGCTTAGTGTTGACTGGATCGATATTGTTAAATATACAAAGAAATACGCTGATTCCATAGGACTCTCCTGTGATTTTACATACGGAAGTGCCTGGCCGGCAGCTGAATTGAATATTCCTCGGGAATATGGCACACAAATCTATGGCGATTCTTCTTTTGCTCAAATGTTAACCTTTTCTTGGGCCTGGCCACAGACAATGCGTGTTATTAATCATTTGGATCCGAAAGCTTTTAAAATTTTCTCCAAACCTTTGGAATCAGCATTTAAAAAATTAAAGACGAGCAAAAAAAATTGTCTCTTCACTGATTCCTGGGAGATCAAACTTAATAGTAAAAATAAATTGTGGACCCCTGGATTTGATCGTGCATTTTATCGTAAGTTCAATTATAGCATAATTCCGTATATGCAAGTTGGGCTGGACAGTTTTCCGGATGTAAGATATGATTACATGTTACTGTTAGATGATTTAGTAACAAAGGGTTTTTACAAGCCATTTGTTAAAAAATGCCGAAAACTTGGCGCCTGGTCCCGGGTACAATGTCTAGGCGCTCCTGCAGATATCATGACAACCTATTCTCTGCCGGATATTCCGGAGACGGAGGCAATGCTGAATAATCCCAATTATGCCAAAATAGTGAGCTCTTCAGCAAGCTTGTCAGGAAAGAAATTAGTTTCCAGCGAATCCTTTACCTGCATGTATGGCTTTCCTGCAACATACCTTAGAAAGGAGCAAACTGCAGATCTCAAGATGGTTGCGGATGCACTGTTTGCAAATGGCGTTAATCAACATGTTTACATTGGCATGCCCTATAATCCTAAGGGCTCGGATACCATTGACTTTTTTTCTACTTGTTATTTCGGTCCCGGTGGGAGCCTGGCTGACGAACTGCCCTCATTTAATCAATATGTAGAGAAAGTGTCCGGTTTGCTTCAGCAAGGCAGAACTTACACGGATGTTGCAGTTTATATTCCTTATGAGGATGCTGTGATGAAGGGTGCCTATCCGCCGGAAAGACAAAGGGTTTGGGTATGGGGCGAGTATGAGCTTCGATATATTCGCACGCCTGATGCGCTCGCAGGTTATCATCCACTCTGGATTAACCGACATTTTCTGGATAAAGGAAAAATGAGCAACGGTAAACTTAAACTTGGTGATGCTGAATTCTCACTTATATATATCGATGTACAATACATGGATATCCGGGCACTTAAAAGGCTGTGTGCACTTGCAAAAGAAGGACTAAAAATATGCTTAAAAAGATCACCGCGGCAACCTGGATTGAATAAATCAAAGGACTATTTCGAGCTTCTCCATCTGCTTAAATCATATACCAATGTTTCAGAGCAATTCTCGCAAATCATAGACCATCCTCCGTTGATTAAAGGAGACAGTCTGCCAGAGTATTGGTGCAGAGTAACAAGCAATGGAACGAAATATATATTTCTGGCTCAGTGGCCTTCGAAGAATCTCGAATACCCCGTTTATTCAGGACAATCATTTGCCTCCAGGACCCAAAAAGTGAGTTTTGAAATTTCCTCAAACGGACGAACGCTTAATGTTCCCGTTGAATTTAAGCCTTATCAATCTGTGATGTTAAAAATTAGCCCCAAGGGGAATGTGGAATTTGTGGATATACAATTTACACCGAAAGATCCGGTAATTAGACCAAAGGAACCCCAAAAAATGTATTTTTAATTTGATAAGTTTTTTGCAAGTCATTATAGATTTTGTATTCAGAATGATAATTGTCTTGTGACCGTTATGATTAAATCTGAGGACAAAGTAGAATATTAATATTAAATAATTATTTCGCTGCATTAGCTTTGGGCAATGTTAAAGACAGTTATAATCATATTGGTCAGTTTTGTTGCACTGCCGGGATTTTGCTACTATCTTGGGGATCCGTTGAGTAGTGGTCAGGTGCAATTGATCAAAGAACTTTCTATAATGGCATTTTGTGCTGCTATGTATTGCTTTATTGTTAGTGAAGTGACTAAGAATTATAGTCAGGTCGATAAGCTTTGGAGTGTACTTCCGATTCTTTACACCGCATATGTTGTATGGAGATATCCATCAGGATCAGTTATAATTATGGCCTTATTGGTTGCGGTGTGGGGTGTTAGGCTAACCTACAATTTCTCACGTCGAGGTGCCTATCAATGGAAATTCTGGCAGGGTGAGGAAGATTACCGATGGGCGATTCTAAGGGCAAAGCCTGAATTTAATCAACCGTGGCGTTGGCGATTGTTCAATTTGTTTTTTATTTCACTGTATCAAAATGGTTTAATTCTTCTGTTTACCCTTCCAATTATTACTGTTGCTTACAATGAAAATGCAAAACTTACTCCGTTAGCTTATGTTTTTGCCTTACTGATGCTTGGGTTTATTATGATGGAATATATCGCTGATCAGCAGCAATGGAATTATCAGTCAGAGAAACACCGTCTGATTAAGGCAGGACTTCCTTTATCCGAATTTTATGCAAAGGGATTTACGCATACTGGGTTATGGGCATACATGAGACATCCAAATTATGCCGCCGAGCAGGCTATTTGGATTTGCTTTTACCTGATCGGAGCGGCTTGCTCCGCTGCATGGATTAATTGGTCTGCGATGGGTTTTTTA
Source organism: Saprospiraceae bacterium (assembly GCA_019694255.1). GTDB lineage: Bacteria > Bacteroidota > Bacteroidia > Chitinophagales > Saprospiraceae > Vicinibacter. Next base: position 18,543 of record JAIBCI010000066.1, on the reverse strand, counting down.
TTACTCTTGTTATTATTCCAGGGAAGTTCCGATTTTAGCGAAAGCATATCTGCTGCGAAGTACCCAAAATATAAGGAGTATCAAAAAATGGTCGGTAGATTTATTCCGCGTATATAAAGTGATGGTATGCTTGATGCAAATGACATTAAGCAATTGATTGAAATTCTCAAAAAGATTTTATTGATTTCAAGGGGAATTTAATTTATTTGTCATTGTATCACAAGTTTTTGAACAGTTCCTCCGAATTCTACATAATATATTCCTCTCGGAAGGTCCTGTATCTCAATGTACTTTTCATTACTTCCTTCATACGGATAATTTCTAATTGCCTGGCCCTGAAGATTTCTGATATACAGTACGTTCCCTTGTAAATTATTTCTTAAATAAACTGTTATGTTGCTACCGGACGGATTGGGGTAAATTTGAAAGTCACCGTGTTGATCATCAGGTTGACCAATTCCGGTCAATGGTGATTCAATTACTTCAATAAGATACTGTCCGTTGAGCGTACCTGGGGAGTTAAAACGCACTCTTCCACTTGCTGCATCTGCAGCCGACGCGTTACCCACATACTTCCATGTATTCAAATGTTCGTTGGCAAGATCTCTCCGGAATAATTTGATATACTGGGGGAATTTTTCATATTGTTGAAGGTCGATTCCGTCCATATGGACTGACAAAGTTGTTGAGGTCTCTCCTGTTGAAGAGCCAAATGCCCGGGCAATATAATACGACTTGTACCAACTACCTGTCGTCGAAGGAAGACTGTCTGCAGGTGCATCAAGTCTAAAGATTATCCATGGGTAATTATTCTTATTAATTTGTCCAAAATACATCGCCAGACCGCAAGTGTCCCAGTTGACATCTCCCAATTTCACATTGTTAAATTGACTTTGCCCAATTGCCGCAGGTGCCGTTGAAATCTTTCTTAATCCTCCACCATTCAATGCATGGCTTGTTCCTGAGCGATTATAGAATTCATTTGGAGTGCTTTCATTAAATTGATAATATGCAATCAGACCATTTTCGCCTTCTGGATGGATCAGGTGCATATTCTTTCTGATTTCATCTGCACTTAGCGATCTGTTATAGATCTTAAGCTCATCAATTTGTCCGTTGAAATTGCCGCATTGTCCACGTACCCCTGTGCCAATTTCCCACGGGGTATTTCCGAGATGATATGACTTGAAATTTCCCTTATAGGTCCATGATTCACCATTATGGTATAGTCTGATGGAATCTGGAAATACAACCATGGCAACATGGATCCATTTGTTGATTTCAAGATTGAAGGGCGATGTTAGTTGATAGGGTACGCCTTTCCATGAAAATGTCAAATTGGTTGTGGTGACATATCCCTGAAATGCAAAGCCAAAGCCCATTCCCGCATCACTGTCCCAATTGGCTAGTATTTGTGTAAAGCAATCCTGTTTGCTATTTAACTTAATCCAGGCCATGCAGCTGAATCCTGAAGCATTGTTCAATGCGCTGAGTGTTCCTATTGTTGCTTTATCATCATTTTTGGATAAATCAAGGCAATGCCCTATCGTGGAATCGATATTGCATTCATTCTGACCAATATGAATCATCCTCTTGATCGTCTTGCTATCGGATCCGTATTGATCCTGTACACTGAGGCTCACATCAAAATCACCAGCACTGCCAAAAACTACTACAGGTCTGCTGCTGTGATTATCAGAAACATAGGCCGCACCGGGAAAATTCCATGTGTATCTTGTGGAGCTATCGGCATGCAGCACACTGTAATCGGCAAAATAAAAACTGTCTCTTACGCAAAAACTACTGAGCCTGTCAACGGAAGGTTGAGCCAGCGGCTTTGAATCTTCAAAAAACGGTATTTCCCAAACACCCATATTGCTGCCGTTGAGAAGTAATCCATCTCTGTAAAAGGGTTTTAACTGTCGTGTGAAATGATTGATACCAAGCCCTGCATTGTGAGCCTTCCAGTCTGCCATCGACAAGTTTCTGTAAAATAACTGGCCATCATCCCCTGAAAGATATACTCCGGAGTTGGTTCCATATTGTAAGCAAATATCACTTATACTAATATTTTCAATGGTTACAGTTGTCCAATTTGTCCAGGATTTGCCACCATCAATACTTCGAAATACCTTATTACTCTTGTTGCCGGTTCTAAGTGCGAGATAGATCTCATTTTCATTGGTAGGACTTGCAACAAGACGATGAACACGACGTTGTCCACCTGTAGTTGATGGTGGGGTGTTGAGCACTTCAAATGTATTGCCACCATCGGAGGACCTGTAGCAAAGACCTTCGGAGGCAGAATTATTTCTGGTCGTGATGTAGATCACATTGGGATTGCTTCGGCAGATTTCGATGAATTCCAGTACTTCAGACGCATTGGGCGTCGAATAAATAGGTGTAAAACTGGCGCCATTGTTAATGCTTCGATACAGTGAATTACCTTTCCCAAGATATACCTCGTGGTAGCATTGTGGAGACCAAACCATACGACTGAACTCCATTGGATAGTATGATTCATTGGGCCAGATCGAACTGGCAATACTGTTCCATTTCCATCCTGAACTAATTTGAAATGGCAATTCATAAGCGCCGATATCTGAAAAAAATATCTGACGATTATCGACAGGATTTACATATCCCGTAGCGGATTCTGCGCCGCCCATGCGAATAAATTTGCTGTTATAATTTTCGTGCCATACAGTATTGCCATTATGGTAACGTCCACCAACGACGAGTTTTTCATTCCAGCCTGCATCGAATCCCCAGAAATCAGATCCGTAGAGTCCTTTGTTGCGAGATTCCGCCCTCGTTACCTCCGTAAAAAAATCATCAGAATAGGTTAGACCTCCATCTGTACCGATCCAGCTGTCAGTTCCTAAGCTTACACAGGTCTGAAGGTCGGGATGAAGAGAAAATTTACCGCCATACCCTCCGATGATCTCAAAAGTGCTGCCACCATCTGTTGATTTAAAAGTGCTGCCGGTTCCGGTAATCAGCTGATCCGCGTTCGTCTGTGAGGCCATTATGGCAAGATCATAATATCCTTGCCAGTTGTCCATAGGGAATGCGGTCGAATTATATCCGGTATAAGAACCACGGGCACGGATGTTCCAGTTTTCAGCTTCGTCGTCACTTCGCATCAGGTAAGGACCCGATGAATTGGTAAGTGCTATGACATACAAACGTGAAGGGTCAGCCAACGTTGTCGCCATTCTCGCTCCGCCATCCTGAAGAGAATGCCACCCGGTGGTTTTGGCAAAGAAAGAACCACCTGCGTTTCCCGATTTCCAAACCTGGTATTGTTTGGCAGCTGCAACATATCGAAGACAATAGACCGTGTTGGTCTTGGTAGGATGCGCCTTTATATCGCAGACTGATTCGTCGAGAATTCTTGTCCACGTCTTTCCGTAATCAGCACTCCGGAAGAGTCCTTTGCTGGTGCCTGCCAGTATAACCCCTGGATTGGAAGGCATTACCAGAATTTCATAAAATCCAGCATCCGTATAACTAAATAAAGTTGTCCAGGAATTGCCACCATCCGCTGATCTTCTGATGCTGTTACCTGTGCCCACATAGATGGTATCAGGATACCGTGGGTGAATAGCAATAGCTTCAGTGCCAAGTGCAAATTGCCTTCCAATCTGAGTCCAGTGCCTCCCTTTATCAGTACTCTTAAAAAGTCCACCGGTCTCGGAAGAAGCCACCAGAAAAGATGGCTGAGCTCGGCAGACATCCATTCGATAAACATTTACCTGCCATGGACATGCCTGGGTATTGTTTTCAAGAAAAAAAGTCTCCATTTCGTATGGCTTCCATTCATTGACCGGAGACCTGGATTTATTTATTTGAGATCTTTCTTCAAGCTCCCGGTAATTTTTACTCACCATATCGCCATTCTCCTGAATCTGCATTTGATGATTCATGACCAATCGCTTGTAGAATCGTGTATATTGATTCTTTTCAAATGTGTGATTGATATAATATTGATGATATGCATCTTCTACTTTAATAATGTTGATTGGGTTTTCATAGAGATATTGCGCCCACTCAGGCATACTATCAGCCTTTGGTGGCAGGTTTAGAGGAAGTATTTGACTGCCGGCATTCGTGAGAACACTTATTAAAGTAATTAAAGTCTGAAAAAATCTGATCATCTTATCTGTCTTTGGATATTATACGAAGATACAACCCCCCAAGATTATTCATCCGCATTTTGACGCACATGAAGAATATGAAGTAGTCTGTGAATGACCGGCGCCAGAAAGACCGCTGTGGTTGAAAGAAAGGCCACTCCACTGTAAAGTGCATATATGGACGAAAAAATTTTGGCACCTTTGGTCGACATATTTGCCACCGGCCCCATACCGGTCAGGATCATACAACTCATATGGAAAGCATCAACTGCCCCGAGCTTTGCATAATACATATATCCTGTTACGCCAAATCCAATACTAAAGCCCAGCAGAACTCCGCCAAATAATAAATAGCGTAGCATTCTGTATATGAAATGCTTATTGCTGAGTACTCGCTGCCTGCGGTTTTCAAGTGACAAAAAACGGAGTGGGTCGGATTGTATACTGCTCATTAAAATAATTTGAGATTCTAAATGGATTGCGTTGGGCTTTTGAGGAAGTCATGATTGCCAGCCAACAAAAATAGCACCTGGCTGGTCAATTCATCGGCGAATATATTCTGATACAATTAAAGCCACTCAAGAAATTCTAGGCGATAACATGGAATGTAAATCAATCTGAATGCTGCTTTAAAGGCCATTTATTTTGGATGTGCGAATAAGCATCATTGGATCAGTCATTCATTTTTCCTAGAAAACTTAGATAATATTTTTTTTAGTTAAAAGTAATATTTAATAATGGTGGAGGCAACGTACGCGGGTATTTATGTTCTGAAGCGGAGTTTATTTCCTATTGGGTTTTATTTTGGTCATGAGAGCGCAAAGAATCACTAAATTAGGGCAAACTCGTATAATTAATCTGGAGCCAAAAAATCAGATCCGATGGGTTTTAAAAGTCTGACAGGGAATCAAACAAACCGTTAGAATAAGCTGTTATCTGTTCCGGTTGAATGCGGTATGCCGAGGTGCTGATATGCTTTGGAAGTGGCGATTCTGCCTCTGGGTGTCCGCTGCAAAAAGCCTTCCATAATCAAAAAAGGTTCATGCACTTCTTCAATGGTGCCTGGTTCTTCACCAACTGCAGTGCCGATGGTTGTCAATCCTACCGGACCGCCCTTGAATTTTTCGATGATTGCGGACAGAATTCTGTTATCCATCTCATCAAGGCCATGTGAATCCACATTGAGTGCATGCAGACCGTATTGCGCGATATCGATATCCAAAGTGCCGTTTCCACGAATCTGTGCAAAGTCCCTCAGCCTTCTCAGAAGGGCATTTGCAATTCTGGGAGTACCCCGGCTGCGACGGCTTATTTCTTCCAGGCCACTCGCCGTGCCAGGAATTTGCAGAATATCTGCTGAGCGCTTAAGAATCCGCATCAATGTAGCGCTATCGTAATAATCCAGATGACAGGTGATACTAAAACGAGACCTCAATGGAGCAGTTAAAAGCCCCATCCTTGTGGTTGCACCTACCAAAGTAAATGGATTCAGGCTGATTTGAATACTTCGGGCACTGGGCCCCGAATCAATCATTATATCAATCCTGTAGTCTTCCATGGCAGAATATAAATACTCCTCCACCACAGTATTGAGTCGATGTATCTCATCGATAAAGAGTACATCTCCTTCCTGAAGATTGGTCAGCAAACCGGCAAGATCTCCGGGCTTTTCCAGCACAGGACCAGAGGTCATCTTGAGATTGGCCCCAAGCTCATTGGCGATAATATGTGACAATGTGGTCTTGCCAAGACCTGGTGGGCCATGCAATAACACATGGTCAAGTGCTTCCCCACGTCTCTTGGCAGCCTCAATGAAGATCTTTAAATTATCAACTACTTTGGGTTGTCCGGAAAAATCACCCAGAGCCTTTGGTCGCAAGGCTTTCTCAATAACCTTTTCTTCCGGCAATTGCTGGCCTGAATTTGCGTCGAGTATTGGGTTTCGCATCGAAGTCAAAGGTACAACTTATCCGAGGTTACATATTGCTAAAACTTTGTACATGTTGCCAGGAGTAATTAACGGTAATTTTCAGTATTAATTTATTCTCTTAGGCTGGGATGCTGTAATTTTGCGCCGCATTGGAAGATTGATGCATATTTTAAACTATATTAAAAATAATTTAAATATATAACTAATGAATTTTCAGAAAATAACATGCGCCAACGGGAAGCTGAGCGTACCTGACTACACTATAGTTCCTTTTATTGGGGGGGACGGTACCGGACCAGATATCTGGGCCTCTTCCGTTCGTGTTATTGATGCTGCAGTGGAGAAAGCATACCAGGGCAAAAGAAAGATTTCATGGCTCGAAGTACTCGCCGGAGAAAAAGCATTTAATCAGACCGGAAGCTGGCTTCCGGATGCCACCCTGGACATTATCCGTGAACACCTGGTCGCCATCAAAGGTCCTTTGACTACGCCGGTTGGCGGAGGCATCCGTTCACTGAACGTGGCACTGCGTCAGCAACTGGACCTCTATGCATGCGTACGTCCCGTCCGCTGGTTCCAAGGCGTACCTTCACCCGTCTCAGAGCCTGGTAAGGTCGACATGTGCATTTTTCGTGAAAATACAGAGGATATCTATGCAGGTATTGAATTTCAGGCGGGAACAGCCGATGCAATCAAATTTGCTGAGTTACTGAAGACAAACTTTCCAGACCGCTTCAAAAAGGTAAGATTCCCGGACACTGCAGGTTTTGGTATCAAACCGGTTTCCAAAGAAGGGACGGAACGCCTGGTGCGCGCCGCGATAGACTTTGCGCTGTCCAGCGGACAGAGAAGTGTAACGCTCGTACACAAGGGTAATATTATGAAATTTACAGAAGGCGGATTTATGGATTGGGGTTATGATCTCGCCAAAAGAGAATATAACGCTGAATTGCTGGACGGAGGACCGTGGATGAAGCTTCCTGGTGGTCTCATTATCAAGGATGTCATAGCAGATGCTTTCCTTCAGCAAATCCTGCTAAGGCCCGAAGAGTACGATGTCATCGCGACACTTAATCTCAATGGTGACTATATATCAGATGCATTGGCAGCGCAGGTTGGAGGCATTGGTATTGCACCAGGAGCAAATATCAATTATGTCAGTGGTCATGCCATTTTTGAAGCGACGCATGGCACGGCCCCAAAATACGCCAATCAGGACAAGGTCAATCCAAGCTCAGTGATTCTATCGGGTGTTATGATGCTTGATTATATGGGTTGGACCGAAGCCTCTGCACTGATCATCAAAGGACTTGAATTATCTATTCGCGAAAAACGCGTGACCTATGATTTTCACAGACTGATGACAGGGGCGACATTGCTGAAATGTTCCGAATTCGGAGATGAGATTATTCGGAATATGTAATCTGGTTGGTTGCTCTTCTGTGCGGGCTTTTTAGTTGCAGAAGCTGGTAAAGATGTATTGTTTTGGTTTCATGGTTTCTTTTCGGACATTTTTACTTCAGGGACAAGTTTCTACTCGTTTATAAAATTATTGGTGCCTGTTTTGAGACTAATATTTTCATTACACTTCAGAAGATTATTCTAAATAATGTGATAATTGAAGTGTATGCTGAACCAGTAGCGCAGGATTTTGTTCTAAATGCCACAAGGCCATGAGCATTATCAAATTTAATTTTGAAGATCAGTCTATTCCTTCCAGGGAGTTTGAATTCACTGGAACAGACATCAGTGTACTGGAGCTAACCGAGCAGTTCGATATTCACCTGAATCATAATTGCGGTGGTGTGTGTGCCTGCTCGACCTGTCATGTTTATCTTCTTCGTGGTGAAAATGCAATTGAAGAAATTTCTGAAAAAGAAGAGGATTTTATCGATAGGGCAATAAATCCACGTCTTGAGTCAAGATTGGCTTGTCAGTGTATTATTTTGAAGGAGAATGTCAACATTGAAGTTGAAATTCCTGACCAGCGAAGAATTATCGGACACGAACATTAATTTCTGCATATGTCGTTTAAAGATATTGAAAGCCTTCCGATCACCTGGAGTGATCACGAAGATGTAGCGATGGCACTTTACGCGCGCTTTGGGGATGATTTCAATGAGAGCAAAATCTATCGTGTCCGTTTTACAGAACTGATTGAATGGGTGCTTGAGATTCCACATTTTACCGGACGCCGTGAAGATTGCAATGAAGCCCATCTGGAACAAATCCAGGCCAAATGGGTGTATGAATGGCGCGATAACAATCGTTGACATGAATGTATTTGGCAAGTTGCAGAAGATCCGCGGCATGGTGCTGGATATAGACGGAGTCTTTACAGATAACCAGATCCTCGTCACGGAGAACGGAGAATTTCTTCGTCTGATGAATGTACGCGACGGATATGCAGTGAAGCGCGCTGTGGCAGCGGGCCTTCGCATCGCAATTATCAGCGGCGGCAAGTCTTTGGGAACGATTCGAAGAATGAATGTGCTCGGGGTTCAGGAGGTATTTCTGGGTGTGGAAAAAAAATTGCCTGTATTAAAGGATTTGCTAAAGCAATGGGACATGGTCCCAGATGAAATAGCCTATATGGGTGATGACCTCCCTGATCTGGAGTGTCTGCAATATGTTGGCCTTGCATCTTGCCCCTCCGATGCAGTCCCCGAAATCCTTTCTGCGTGTGATTATGTAGCTACTTTGCGGGGAGGGCAGGGTTGTGTACGAGAACTTATCGAACATATACTACAGAGCCAGAATCGATGGTAGCCTATGCACAACTGGCTGGGATTGTTAAGATGGAAGAACCTGCTGGTCATTGCCCTGACCCAATGGGGCGTGTATTATCGATGCTTTAAGAATCTCGAAGGTAAATTTTGGCTTCAACCACTGGATTTTAATTTGCTCCTTGTCTGCACCCTATGTGTAGCAGCAGGTGGATTTATTGTCAATGATATTTTTGACATGCACACCGATGGCATTAACCGTCCGCTAGATCGCCCGTTGACAGGTGGTGCAATCAGTATTCGATCGGCGACAAATGGCTATTATCTGATTACCGGAGCAGGGTTACTGATTGCAATGTATCTTAGTATGCATAATCGTTTTTATTGCTCTTTTCTCCTGTATCCGATTTCAGTGTATCTCTTCTGGATTTACTCATATCGATTAAAATCAACTGTATTGTGGGGCAATATTTTTGTTTCGATTTTTGTTGCCGGGGTTATACTACTTCTACCTTATGCGTTTTCAGATGGGATGAAGTGGCTTCAGGAGAATGATCCAGGGAGATATTTCAGAATCTGGAAAACGATCATAACGCTTTCGGTATTTGCTTTTTTATCGAATTTGTTCCGTGAAATCGTAAAGGATATGGAAGATTTTCATGGTGATCAGGTTATGGGTTATAAGACAACAGCGGTAGTATTGGGACTGGATCGTTGCAGGTTGGTGCTATGTTGTGTGATGATTTTGCAGTTTCTGCTCCTGATTGGATTGATTGTTTTTTTCCCTTCGGAGAATTTAAATTTTGCTTTTGTTTTATTAGTCCTTTGTCCGTGGCTGGTGATAAGTTATTGGTTGTGGAAAAATCGTCCGGGTTCATATAGTAAGTGGAGTGCTGCGTCTAAAATCAGCATGGTGAGCGGATTAGCATATTTTATTCTGACATGAGACAATATATCAATAAAAGAAAAATCGTACTGGCATCTGGTTCTCCCAGAAGAAAGAGCCTCCTTGAAGAGGCAGGATTTGATATCGAAGTCATGCCTCTGGATATAGACGAAACTTTCAGTGAAGAGATTCCCCTCGAACTTGTTGCTGAACATCTTGCCAACCGCAAGGCAGACGCTGGATTGCATTTGATAGCGGACAATAAAATTCTGCTTGCCGCAGACTCAGTCGTCGTCCTTGGGGACCGGATCTTCAACAAACCGGCAGATTTTAATGACGCTTATCGCATGCTTTCTTTTTTATCTGGTAAGAGGCACACCGTGTACACCGGGGTGTGTGTTGCAGATCATCAACGAAGAATGAGCTTCACGGGAGTATCGCAGGTTTACATGCGTGAGCTGATCGATGCCGAAGTACGATGGTATATTGAGCAATACAAACCCTATGACAAAGCAGGATCTTACGCAGTACAAGAATGGATTGGTCTGTGTAAAATTTCAGCCATTGAAGGATCTTATGCCAACATTATGGGGTTACCAACTGACCTTGTGTATGAAGCAATCAGGCATTTCGATGATGCCCTTTCAATTGGGTAACCATCGCCAGCCAATCCTGTTCCTGAATCACTTCAGTGACTTCCATACCAAGCGATTGTAATGTATGCTGCATCGCATCTCGGTCGCTGTTAAGAAATCCGCTGATCACCAGATATCCTCCGGTCTGGAGATGGCGAACTAGCCCAGGCAGGCATACTTCAAGAACATTTCGTGTAATATTCGCCAGAATCAAATCATATTTTTTTTGCGGTATCACCTCAACAGACCCCAGCAAAATATGGTCTGCGGTGATCTGATTCATAGTGCAATGTTCTGTGGCATTTTCCACAGCGGGCTCTTCATTGTCAATCATGTCGAGACACGCGCATTTTTTTTTAGCTGCGTATATTCCTAAAATTCCTGTTCCACATCCGAAATCCAGGACGCTTGATCCTTCCAGATTCTGTTTCGTCAACCAGTAAAGTATCATGGCAGTGGTGGCGTGATGACCGGTGCCAAAGGCCATGCGGGGTGCAATTACGATTTCCGTTGGAAATTCTGATCTGGGTGAATGAAAGGTTGCCCGTACGTATAAATCTTGTCCAATCGCGATGGGTTCAAAATTCGATTCCCAGACGGCATTCCAATCACGCGGATCATGAATGACGATTTGGCTTGAAATTTTATTTTCTAAGCAACGTTTTTCGACTTCTTGTTGCAGGTCAGTCGTCCATTGGTCACAGGACAGGAAGCCGGAAAGGCTTTGTTCTTCTTCAACAAAATTTTCAAAACCCTGATCATACAACCATCCCATCCAACCTTCCTGGTCATCAGGATCAAGTTGTAATTTTAGTTCGAGATAAGTCTGCATTTTGATATTATTTCGATCAAAGCCTCCATTACCCTTTGACTTCTTCAACATCAATCAGAAGACCTCGGGTGCGGGGTTTTACTTTTTTAAAATCACGACTGAATTCTATATTTTTCCAATTCGAGGCAGGCTCCAATTGAATTTTTCTTCCGTCCATGTCAAAATCAATGGGCAAATAAAAATCAGGTTCGTAGCAATCCCACTTGTATTTGATGGTGGTATAGTTGTCACGATGAGTAACAGAATACAAAAGCTTAGGTATGGTTTTATATTTCAGATACTGTCGAAGAAAAGGAGCATAATCGCGACCACTGACTTTGGAGACCAGGTCTGAAAAATCCTTTGTGGTAGCAAACCCCATTTTGTGTTGCTGATAGAAATCTTTCAGGATTTCAAAAAACAATGTGTCGTTCATGAGACTTTGTCGAAGTGTCTGCAAAACCCAAGCTCCCTTGGTATAGATATCGGAAGGGTTATCCAAAAAATTAACATTTTTAGGACCAAGAATAGGTTGCTGATTGACAATCGACGGACGTATGTATTCAAGATATTTAAGACCCGCTTCCTTGCCTTTCAGATATTCGACATAAAGTGCTTCCATATAGGTCGCAAAACCTTCATGGATCCACATATCGGCATGGTCGGTGCAGCTCACTGCATTCCCCCAGTATTCATGGGCACTTTCATGTAAAATAATATAGTCAAAATTGAGGTCATCCGGAATTCGTTTGCCCTGATATCCACGCATAAATCCATTGCCATAGGCAATTGCACTCTGGTGTTCCATGCCAAGATAAGGAGCCTCAACGAGGGCGTAACCGTCTTTCACAAAAGGATATGGACCAAGATAATGATCAAATGATTGAAGAACCTGTGCGGTCTGTTTGAAATGTTCTTTAGCAATGGTGAGATGAGGCTCCAGCACATAATACCTCAGCGTCATTGCCTCACCTGCTGATGTTTTGAAATCTTCAGTGAAGGAAGCGTATTTACCTATATAAAGCGTAACATTATAATTATTGATGGGGTAACTCACCTGCCAGTGCCAAGTTGTTTGTTTTTTGCCTTCGGGCTTCTCCTCAACAAAGTGGCCATTGGAAATCGCCATGAGTGGTTTTGGTGCTGTTATATAGATATCCATGAATTCGGGCTCATCGGAGAGATGGTCCTTATTGGGCCACCACAGACTGGCACCGATACCTTCGCAGGCAACACCGATCCAGGGATTCTTAAATTCATCTTCAGTCCACACAAATCCGCCGTCCCAGGGTGCCTTGTTGGCGATGATGGGCTGACCTTCAAAGTCAATTCTGATTTTGTCTTCTTTCTTGTCAGACAGCGGATATTGAATAAAAACTGCATTGTACTCGCGGTGCCATTTAAGTTCTTTGGAACCAGTGCGTATGCTTTTAATTTTCATGTTGTCAAATAGATCAATCTGCATCTCAGGACAAGTACCAAGGCCGCGGTAACTGATGATATTGTATCCGGAAATGCTTTTTTTCTCAGGCTGAACGGCTACGTGCAAATCATAATGTGTGACATCATAACTGCGTTCTGGTCTGAGCGCGCCGCGCAAACTGTCTTTTCTGGAGAAAATCATAACCTGACTATGTGCAGTCTGGTATAAAATAATGAAAAGAGAAATTACAAGAATGTTCCTTCCTGTTGCAAAACTCATATGGGGCGAAATTTTTTTGATTTTGATCTGATTCGTTTTAACACCAACCGGTCCACAAATCGCGAGGGCAGCAGGTGGACCAGCGTCCTGATCATCCATGGATGGCGGTGCACAAGATAACGGATTTTTGGCCTTTTGTGTTTAATCGCCTGCAAAACGGGTGCCAGTATTCTTTCAACGGGCAAAGCTCCGGCTTCCATGGCCTTGATTTGCTGGTCAGCGCCTTCCAGATAGGAAGCAAAACGACTGTCACGGTGTTTGAGGTCGAGGCCCAGGTTTTTAGACCAGATGGGGGTATAGAGAGGGCCAGGTTCGATGATGACAACACCAATATTTATGAGTGCTAGTTCCCGTCGGAGCGCATCAGACAGCCCTTCGAGCGCAAATTTTGAAGCGGCATATGCACCCATAAAAGGCGAGGCGAAGAGACCGGATACCGAGCTAATATTTATAATTCTGCCTTCACCCGGATTCATTAAGGGAACAACTCGCCTGATCAGGTCAGCAGGTGCCAGTAGGTTGACCTGCATTTGATCCAGTAAAGCTTCGTGCGTAAGATCAATAATGGCTCCGGGCAATGCATAGCCTGCATTATTGATAAGGGCTCTCACAAGGCGGCCATCCAGTTCCTGCATGATTTGTTCCCAACCCAAACGGATCGAGTCCGGACTACTCAAATCCAGCTTAAATAGTCTGATATCATTGATTTCGGATCTCAAAGAATCCGCAAAAGCAAGGTCGCGAAGTGTTCCAAATATCTGAAAGTCAGCGGACAATTTTTTGGCCAAAAAGCGGCCTATGCCGCTGGAGACACCGGTCAGTACGATCACTGGTTTGTCCTTAGAAGTCATTTTTAACGATGGATTTGCCTTTTCGATATACCTTTGAATTATTGAAATGGCGAATATGAGGATTTGTTTTCTATTGATCTGTGGTCTTGTCTTCTTTTTGGGTTGCAAAAAGGAAGCTTATCTGACAAGGCACGACCTTCAGGGCAAATGGATACTGACCAAAGCTTTTCGCGGTGAGAAGACTACCGTTACCCTCAATGGAGCTTTCTACATGTTTCAGGACACGATGTTGACGACCAATATTTTCGGAGATAATCTGAGTACAGGGTTTCACATTGATAATCAGGATGTGGTTCACATGGTACCTTTCGAAATGCGCTATGCCGTGACTAAAAATCAGGATTCCACACTGACCTTCGCAACGAACATCGATGGTATTCCGTTTAGATTTGTGTTAAAAAGAGAATAGTATGTGCAAGGCCTTGATAATGTTCTTCGGACTGTGTTGCTTGAGTACATTGTCTGCGGCCATTCAGGCAGATATCCGCACCTATGTTTTTTATCAGAATGAGAAGCCGTATGTCGAAATCACTTTTGTAATTCCAACAGATCAACTGGTCCATGAATATGCACCAGACAGTAGTTTTCGCACCAGCGTTGAAGTACTGGTTACCCTGTCTGAAGGGAGCAGAATGTTCAGGGCTGATAAATTTACCCTGCATTCTCCGTTACTTAAAGAAAACAACCACATGCTGCATGTTCTGAGATGGCCCCTGAGCGGAGGAAACTTTATTCTTCAGTCAGAAATACAGGATGCACAGGCCGAAGGGCATTCTCTTACACTGGTTGACTCGCTCACTATATCCGAGCTTCCGTCATCCCTGGTGATGTCGGACATTCAGTTGTTCTCCGTAGTGAGCAAAAATAATCAAGGAAGCCAGGTAATCAGCAAAAACGGTTTTGCGTATGAACCCCTCCCATGGAATAATCTTGGCCGTCAGTTTAATTTCTTACATTTCTATCTTGAGACGTATGGGATGCAATCGCTCAGTGACCGTGATTATGTCCTACAGTTTCAGATATTACATCGGTCTGGAGAAGGACAATGGCTCGTCGACGATGAATGGTTCAAACATCGCTTCGTCAATGATCCGGGAATGATATTACAGACACGCGATATCAGCACGTTATTGTCGGGAAGTTATATTTTGAAAGTAAATGCCCTTCGCAAGAACAAGGATCTAATTTGTACACGCGAGATTGAATTCGAGAGATCAAATCCTTTTTGGGACAGGCTCATGGTGCTGAAGTTTGAAAATCCGGGAGAAGAAGATTTCTTCAGGTCCTTGTCTTCCGACTCCGTACATTACTACCTGAGAGCTTTGAATGTAATCCTGCCGAGTATCGAGCGCGATAATCTTGCAAAGGTCGATCACATGGCCAATAAAAATGCAGGAAAAATGTACCTGTACAGATTCTGGAAAGATCGTTTTAAAGATGACTGTGTTGTGCAGTTTAAAAAATTCCGGTCCAATGTCAGGTATACGGATCAACAATTTGTTTCAGGATTCCGATTTGGGTTCGAATCAGATCGAGGCATGATCTATCTGAAGTATGGTAAGCCGCAGGAAGTTATCCACGAAGAAAATGACAATGGCGCTTATCCTTATGAAATATGGTACTATGATAAGATGCCAACTGGTCAGACAAACGCAAGATTTATATTTTATAATAAGGACAAGGTAGGGGCTAATTTTATCTTATTGCATACCAATACCTACGGCGAGCGCCATAATGATCGTTGGGAAATTGAGTTGTACCGCCAGGTACAGGACGAGTACGCCGGAGATAATCCGGTTGAT
Source organism: Saprospiraceae bacterium (assembly GCA_019694255.1). Classification (GTDB taxonomy): domain Bacteria; phylum Bacteroidota; class Bacteroidia; order Chitinophagales; family Saprospiraceae; genus Vicinibacter. The sequence continues at coordinate 3,061 of JAIBCI010000066.1, read as the reverse complement.
GCGAAGAAAATGAAAGCCAACATCAACCGACGCGCAAGAGAATATTTCGAAAAATAATTTTTTGGGAGTTGAATATACTTTAGTCGCGAGACCATTTTGACAAACCAATGTTTTGTCAAAATTGCCGGGTTAATCGCAATCAAGCTCGATCTGAATATTTCAATATTATGAAAAAAAAAGGCGCATTCAGTGAATGCGCCCTGAGGTAATTATTTTTCTGTTTTTTATAATTTATAATTGATACTGATGGAGAAAAGACGCCCCAGCTGACTGAAGTGTGAGCCATCATATGTTGTAACGGGATATCGCTGATTAAAAGTAATCAGGTTACTTTGGGTTTGGACGAATTGTGGATCGTTCAACTTGGTTGTGCCAGAAGCATTTTCAGCTTTGAATTCCCATTTAGGAAGAACATCGAGAAGATTATTGCAATTCAGGTTTACGTTCCAACGTTTGCAGAAACGGTATCCTACACCAAGATCAGTCACTACCTTGGGTTTGAATTCTGTATATAAATCTGCATCCATACCGGCTTGTTTGAATTGGACAGGACCAAACAAAGTATTGTTAAGACTAAACAACCAGTTACCGATTTCGTAGTCAAATCCAAGTATAGTTTTGTACTTAGGTCTTGAGGTAAAATAGAGATGTTCTTGAGTCTGATTGATAACGGATTGTCCTGCTTCATCAATAAGTTTGGGATTATTGACGTATTTGCCTTCCGCTACCTGATAATTATCGTTTGCAATGGCATAGTTGCCCGCGAGGTTAATGTCAAGGTCGCCGCTTCCGATTTTGGTTCCTCTGTAATTTATCACCAGATCTAATCCGGTAGTATAGGTATTCAGCGCATTGGCAAAGAAACTGACGCTGGTCAGGTTGCCTTCCATCAGCACTTTATCCAATGGGGTATTGCCACCAGCGGTGGGTGTGATTTCCGTACTTAACAGTATCCTGTCGCGGATATCGATATAATAATAATCAAGGGTAATATTCATCCGGTTGATTGGCCGCAAACCAATACCCGCAGTAAAATTGCGCGACTTTTCTGGATTGAGTGCTGGAAGGCCCAGCAGACGAGCTTCTCTTGATACGTTGTTGGTGAGACCAGCTACCTGAATGCCAGACCCGGGAACAAATGAATACTGTGCTTTCTGATAAAATTTCTGATGCAGGGTTGGCGCCCGGAAGCCTGTAGAATAGGAAGCCCGGAGCGTAGCGCGGTCATTCCACAATAAATAACGGCTGCTGAGCTTCCAAACGGTAGCGCCTCCGAAGTCGCTGTAATTTTCATGTCTGGCAGTTCCGTTGATGAGAAAAGCTTTTGTGAGATCCAGGGAAACATCGCCATAAGCACCAAAATTATAGCGGTTGAATTTGCCCGCATTTCTAATGTCATTGCCTGCGTAGGAATCAGCGCCGCCATCCTCGTAAGAAGCCTGGTCTCCAGCAATGATTTCAAAATTCTCAGACCGGAATTCTGATCCAACAGCGATCCCAATCATATCATTGAATTTACGGGTTATATCGAGGTTGCCTACGACATGACGGAATGATTCGCCACCAGGCTTAAAGGAAATTGGACTGTTCTCCTGGTATTTGTTAGTGCCGTCAGGATTTTTAGTGCCGTTACGGTTTTGTGAATTCGCAACGAGATAAAGCTGTCGGTTGCCGCCGGTAGTAAAGCTCACATCGGTATTCCAGCCGTTGCTCGTGTTGCGGAATCCTATGGTTCCGTTGTAATCCGTGAGATCGCCGTCAAATGAAGGCTGGTAGCCAATATACTCTCCGTTAGGTCCGTCAGGAAAAAAGTCTTTCAGATAGGGATAATCTGATAATGTCCGCCAGTATGGTGTTCGGAAATTGGCAAAACTGTTTACTTTTTTATAGACATAAGCGGCATTGGCATAAATGTCTGAATGACTTGTCAGTTTAGAACCAGCGTTCATTTCAAATTTGGCCGCAGTAGTTGCAGGCGCTGAGTTATGATTGTTTGCATCCGGATATTTGGCGAGATAAGCCTTAACTTCGTTGAGATCTGCACCAAAGTCAGATGCTTCGCCTTCCGCACTCACGGTTCCACTTCTTCGCGCTTCATTGATTTTTGAAAAATCAATGGTATAGTTTACAAACCCTTTGCTTCCCAGGCTGGATCCATTGTTAAGTGCAATACCGATCATTTCGCCATCTCCCTTTCCTGTAATGCCACTTCTCAACGTCACATTACCTCCTTCGGAGTTGTCCTTAAGAATAATGTTCATTACGCCGGCAATGGCATCGGATCCATATTGTGCGGAAGCACCATCGCGAAGTATTTCCACTCGCTTGATGGCATCTACGGGGATCGCCGAAATATCTGAACCGGTCTCTCCGCGGGCGGGTGACGTCTGTGTGTTGAGCAGGCTGCTCAAATTCTTGCGTTTACCATTGATGAGAATGAGTGTCCGGCTTGGGCCAAGGTTGCGGATCTCGTATGGATCCAGCAAAGAGGTCGCATCATTGACCGGTGTTTGTACGACATTGAAGGATGGTACACGATACTGTAGTGTTTTGTCAAAAGTATTCTGGCCCGTTGCAATAAGCTCCTGGTTATTTAACACATCAATGGGAAGTGGAGTGGTGGTAAGGCTTCTCGGCGCATTGCGGCTACCAACGACGACGACGTCCTCGAGAAATACCGCTGATTCTGAAAGTGTCTGGACAGGTATTTGATTGATGCCTTCGACAGCAGTCACAGGAAGATCTACGGTATTGTAACCAACATAGGTTATACTCAGGGTGTAAGAACCGGGCGTTATGTTCAGCGTCCAGTTGCCGTCAGCATCACTTAGTGTGCCGTGTTGACCTGGATTGGCAACAACATTGGCACCGATAAGAGGCTGGCCAGCGTCATCCTGCAGATGACCTCGAAGAAGAGCTTGTGCAGTCAGTCCGCTGACGGCAACAAGAAAAATAAAAGCAATCCTGATTAGTTTTTTCATGATTAGAAGTTTTGTTTGATAATAGATTAACAAAGTTAAATTATTTCAATCCGTAATCAAACAGATTCACCGTGAATATT
>JAIBCI010000055.1 GCA_019694255.1 Saprospiraceae bacterium | reverse complement strand
AGGTAAAATAAGATTTACACTTGCCACTGATTTTTAAAATTCAAATTTGAAAAATGAAAATAATGCAAAATATTGAATTAAATGTTATAATTTAATACTTTATGCATTATATAAATATATAATATATATAGATTAATGAATTTCTTTCTCCAATATTTAAATTTTTCAAGTTTAAAATAGGATAATCAAAATAACGCCCGACTCAGATTTTTAATAAAATACAGATCAATCTCTTTATCAACTAATTCGGATTCTGGCCTTGGACAGTTTCTTGCTTAAAGAACACGATACAAATTCTTTCCTGCATATTACCGGGATAGAGGGTTTATGGATTCATCAAATGCGTTTTATAAAAACACCACTTGAGCTTAATCGAATTTGAAAGAATAAAATGGTACGTAGTCACGGTGAGTGCTTACAGCAACTTAATAAGGTAATCCTCCAGGTTCATTATAAATAACGTCGATTATAATGGCTTTAATTCCCTGATACTTCCAGCATGAGTTTTATAAAAGTGTGCTCTTGAGCAGCATTGGTAATAATATCCAGGTCAACAATCTGTGGCCCAGACTTTTCCTTGGAATCATAACTGATCTTCAAGGTCCTTCGCTCCCCGGATGGGATGGGTAACACCGGCCAGTCCACTTTTGTACACTCACAGGCGCTTACCAGTTTGATCTCTAAAGCTTCTCCGCCGCCATTGACAAATCCAATCTCCATTGACTTAACTTCACCTGTTCGGATCAGACCCAAATGATATACCATTGAGTCCGGCTGAAATTTCGGAGGACCTGTTAATACTTGCTTGGCTACAGGTTTTCGTTCAGAAATAATTGAAGCTTTGCGATGACAGGCTGATATCATCAAGACTGTAAAAATAATGACGCCAAAAGTGTAGGCTTTCAATGTCGCACCAATTAGAATGGACCGATCTTATTTTTTATTATTTGAGGACTTTTTATTTGATCCCTCTGTCTTGTTGTTTTCTTCTTTTTTAACTTCCTCTAGCTTCCCACCTGGTACTTTCTTGTTGAGGACTTCCTTTTTGACTTCAATCGTTGTTGGACCTTCCAGGATCTTAAATTCAGTGCGTCTATTAAAACGATGTTCATCATCGGTGCATTCTTCGCCGTTCGTACAGCCATTGAGTATTTTAAGTTCTCCGTAACCTTTGGCTTTAATACGCTTACCATCAATACCCTTGCCCATCATCCAGCGTCTTGCAGAATTTGCACGCCTTTCAGACAGTTTTTGGTTATAATCATCATCGCCTCGTGAATCGGTATGCGAACTCAATTCGATCACCATATCTGGGTATTTGCTCATCAGGTCTACGAGGACTGAAAGGTCTTTTGCTGCATCCGGAAGAATCTTGTCATCATCAAAATTATAATAGATGTTGTTGAGCCGGATTGCTTCATTGATTGTAATAATTTCGAACTCAGATTCTGCTGGAACATTGCGAAGAACAAATTGCCGCTCAATCGTCTGATCCTTCTCGATGCCTACAGTATTGAGCATGATCTCCTGTGGAAAATATCCGTCCCTGGATACGATGATCTTATAGGATTTATTTTTATCCAGCACATAGGACAATCTGTTAGACTCATTACTGGTCTTGGTCTGGATGTCATTCTCACCATTACCCTTGGGACTGATAATCTGCATTGTTGCGCCTTTCAGTGGTTTTTTCAGTGAATCAGTAACGATTCCTACCAATTCGATGACCAGTTTTCGCTTGTTCACAAAGTAGATATCATCGCAGCAGGTCTTGCTTTTGAGGGATTTTGATTCCGGATCCGGTCGGTTGGACACCAGGAATCCTTTCTCTCCATCGCGGCTAATGCGGTAGGAGAATTCATCTGTGCAGGTATTGTATGGTATTCCCAAGTTGGCTGGCTGTGACCATTCCGAGCCATTCCATTTCGCAGAAAAAATATCCAGGCCACCAAAAGATGGCCATCCGTCTGAAGCGAAATAAAGCGTGCCATCAAGATAAAACGGAGTTATGTCATCACCTACTGTATTGAGTGCGCTCAGATTAACCGGTGCGGAAAACTGTGCTTCGCCGGTCTGGGTCGCATAATACAGGTCCATTCCTCCTTTGCCTCCCGGCATATTGGAAGAGAAAAACAATACTTTGGATCCAAACAGTTCTCCTTCACAGGGATGCGTGGAGAGAAAATCCCCATTCACTCCGCTCACCTCTATGGCCGGACTCCATCCGCCAGATGTTTTACCGGATGCATAGATTTTGCTTTCACTTTTATGCCCTCCTTCGGAAACAGTACGTGTAAAATACATCACCGTTCCGTCTGCGCTAAGACTTGCATTGGTCGTGTGGTATCCTTCGCGGTTGAATTCTTCCGGAAGTTCTGTGGCCTTGGCAAACCCCTTGTCTTCAGACCATGATGAACTAAACATGTGCGCATAATGGACACCATCATCATTTTTGTCTTTACCCGCTTTGTCAGAAAGTGATCCAAAATACAAAGTTCCGTCCTGATCCAGGGCTGGACTGCTTTGAGATTCCGGATTATTGATATTATTACCCGCATTCTTGATAATAATAGAAGGATTCTCTTTCATTTTCTCCTGCATGGTAATGCCTTCCAGCTGCAGCTTAGCCTGTGCCTTCAGACTGTCATTGGTTCCATTGGTAATGTAGTTATTAAACTCGGCCGCAGCTTCCGTCGCCTGACCGTTCATCTTGAGTGCTATACCATAACCTACGCGGTCATCAATGTATTCATTTTTTTTATCCCTGTTCAGTATTCTGGCATAGCCTGTTGCTGATTTGTTGTAATCTCTCAACAGCAGATTGGTACGTGCGATACGAAGGGCTATGTTTTTATCCTTAATCTGTTTATATGACTTTTCATACAGTTCAAGTGCATTATAGTATTGCCCTTTTTCAATCTGCTCATCACCGGCCTTGTTGAGCTTGGCTGGCGTATCCGAACTGGGTGGCTGAGCAATGGATGCATTGATTGCACAAATAAAAAATGCGATTAAAAGCCAAATGGATCTCATATTCCGGTTCAATATTTTAAAAGAATAAGCTAATTTCATGATTACTCAAAAGTCATAAGACGTGATCAGAATCTCGGACAGAAAACTTTAGGTTTGGGATTAGGCTTTTTGGTTACGACACCAATGTACTTTACGCCGAATTCAACGGCTCCTAATCCATTCGGGCTTTGGACCGAAGATAGGCTTGACAATGTCTGATCAAGGGCGATCTGAAATCCAAGGTTGTTGATATCTGCTCCCAGCATGATCTGAAGTGCATCACCTACACGATAGCCGAGTCCCCCGTTGAGTCGAATCCCCTTTTCCGCATTAAATAAATAACTTACGATGCACTGCGGAATAATCTCTGTATTCGATTTGAGGTTGCGAAGCCACAGGTAATTGCGAAGGTCTACTTTTTGATTGAGGTGATAAGTAAGTCCCGCATTGGCGGTAAAAAGTGTATTGAGTCTATTGCTACCACCGGTTGTAAGTTGCGTTACATTGGGTCGGTTGATCCTGGCAGCATTCAATCCAATCTCCAGAATATGACGTGCCGCACCAAGGCTGGAAAGATAATTGATCCCTATCGAAATATCCTTATACTTGGCTTTGTTCTGTAGAATACCCGGATTGGATGATCCACCCGTAAAAGAACTTTGAAAAACCGCTTTCTCAGGGTTCTGAATATTGTAGTTGACAAAACCATATTGGCCCCCTAAAGAAAATGAACTCCTCGGGTTAAGGTAGAGATGATATGCTATTTGGGCGATAAATCCGCCGCTACCCCAGTTGATGTCACCACTGCGATCCTGAAGAAAATTAAGACCAAATCCCATCCAATCATTTTTCCTGATCCTCCACGGAAATGTCGCGTCCAGATAAAAATTGATGGTTTTGTAGGCTGAGCTGGAAGCAATGGCAAATGCCTGGTCTCTGAAGATTCCCCCGACTCTGTAGGAGCCGTTGAATTTTCCACATTGTGCAGGATTTACATGTAACGGAGAAAAGCTGAACTGCGTAAAATGCAGATCCTGCGCTGAAATATTGCCAAACAGGATTGCCATGAGAGTCACCAAGGTCCATTGATATCGCATCATCTTGAGAAATTAAAGCCCGAAATATAGCTATTTATCGCTAGCCACCGGATATAGGTAACATATTTCAAGAATATTTAAGACTTGGCCCTGTCCGGCAATTCTACCAATCATTCACTCAATAAACACCAAGGGAGGCCTTCTCCTAATCATATATTACTGTTAATCAGTTATTTATTATGCGTCACTCCTGTTTCTCTAATTTGCTTTTACCGTACCAGCCGATCGTCACAAACCATTCTATTATTAGCGCTTCCGAAGTGACTAAATTCATTTATATTTGAACTGTAAGTTTGATTATTTAACCATTATAAAACTTTGCAATATGAGTATGTTTGAAGAAAAGGTGAACGAAGCAATAGAAGCCGCCAAAGGACTTGGCGTCAATGTTGACGCCGATCTGCTCAGCAAGATAGCCGCCGGGCTTGGACCTTCGATTTATAATGCCGACGCAGCGTTGGTCTCAAGTTCCGACAAGGAAGAACTGGACCGTGTAAAAGAGAATTTTCTCAAAAAGAAACTGGGGTGCACCGATGAGCAGGCGATGGATGATGCAATCCAACATGCCATCAGTATTTTTGGCTCTGGTAATCGCAATAAATTGAGAATTCTGTTTTACTATATTTGTGTTGATAAGCTGGGTAAATCTTCAGTGTATTCAGACTAAATTCGTCAACCTTGAACATAGAAGAACCCGATCAATTCTCATTTTTTTTGGTTTGATCGGGTCTTTTTTTAAATGACATCATGAATTGACCCATAACAGACGCCCTGTCACTTATTTCCTTTTTTATTTAATTGATTGCCCTATCAACACGAACTCAAGAGGAGGCTATATGTATAGTCATACCCCTCTTTTTCTAACATAAAATTCCTTAGAACCTCCTGTAAGTTTAATTTCCAGGACCCCTCTTAGAAGCCATTTAGCCGATTCTGGTTTGCCGCAACCAGGATTTTTATACATTTATTTCTTATAAAAGGATTCTTTTATCTTATTATCTTGTTATAGTGAAATAAGCCTAGTGATGAGAAAGATGATTTTTGGTCTCTGTGGTATGATGGTTATCATGCAACTAAATGGACAGTCGGTTACAGATGTCGCAGGTTCTCATATGCAAAATAATTTCTATTCTGCGAGCTACGCCGTGGGTGAAATCATCAGCATTACGCTTGGCAACATTAATTCTTCTCAAAAGGCTACTTGCGGAGTCATTCAACCCGATCCCCTGATCATAACCTTGAATGATGATCTTTTGAAACAAAAGATTGTGATTTTTCCCAATACATCAGTACACAAATTATTTATTGACGGCAGGAACAAACCAGAACGCATCGAACTGTATGATCTGACGGGCCAATGTCTGCAAATATTCAATGGAATACATCAATCCATTGATGTGGCTGGATATGCCCCGGGATGCTATATTCTAAAGGTGTTTACTGCCGACTATCCCTCCGGTTACACCGTCAGATTTATTAAAGAATAAAAAAAATAAAACGTATGATCTTTCATTGGTTAAAAAAGATAAAAGTATTGCTTTTGTTATCGGGAGCAATATTGATGATCTACTCGAATGCGTATTCCCAAAACGTGCCGAATGGATTGAATTTCCAAAGCATTGTCCGCGATAATACAGGCAAACCGCTTGGGAACAGGAATATTAATCTCCGCTTTACAATTCTTAAAAACGGTGCGGGAGGTACCGCATTATACAGTGAGGAACACCGAACACTGAGCAATGAATTTGGTCTGGTGAATGCACTCATAGGGTATGGTTTTCCGGTGCTGGGAAAGTTTGATCAAATCAAGTGGGAAGATGGGTCAACCTTTTTGAAAACGGAGATCGATCCGAATGGCGGAATCAATTACGAACTGAGCAGCATTACACCTTTTCTGAGTGTGCCCTATGCCATGTATGCTGCAAAGACCTATCTCGAAGCAGGACCTGGAATACAAATCACGGGTAGTAAAATAACAAATACCGGCGATGCGGATCCCAATGATGATCTCCATAACGGCTCCGCAGTAGGAGGAGATTTGAATGGCACCCTGCCCAATCCAAAAGTCACAGGACTGCAGGGTCTTCCACTCAGCAGCAATGCTCCGCTTGCAAATCAAGGGCTCGTATGGAATGGGAATCAATGGTTGGCCACATCGATCGATACAGATCCCTCCAATGACCTGGTATCCGGTACGCCAGCCGGAGGAGACCTGTCCGGCAATTATCCATCTCCGTCAGTCGTCAGGCTCAATGGGATACCCTTGTCTACCAGCAAGCCCGATTCTGGTGATGTGTTGACGTATGTACAGGGGGAATGGAAGCACTTGCCTGGCGGTTCGGGTACATCTGGCAGTTCTAACTGGAAAAAGTCTGGATCAGAACTGGTGTTGGAGGATCCCGTCAATATTAAAACAGTCAACACCAACGTTGCTTCCATTTCAACCCAAGCGAGGATTAGTTCTGTCCGATCCGCAGATTCTGTGCTGATTGATCCTGCCGGCATCAATATGACAGGTCTACAAGGAGGTATTCAGATGAAGCAAATTCTCAAACCAGACTACCAGGGCATATTCAACCGTAATCAGCCCCTTGTGGAACTTGTATCCTGGTCTGGCCTTGGCGATTATAGCTCGATGGACTTTTATCAATTGGATACTTCCTACCGTGAGCGATGGTCATATTTTAATCCAGTTGAGCTGCAATTCCGGATGGACAGGCCTGAACGAAGAAACATGTTAGGTGGCAATTATTTCCATCTAGATCATCTTTCAAAAGCGTCACCGATTGAATATTCAGGTATTGATATTATTGATTCCAACATGATATTTTTCAACGGCAACAATCTTAAAATTGAATTTGACAATGATCTGAGATACGGTGGTGCAACATTTCTCTATGATAAAAACGGTAAAGACAGAATTCAGCTCACCTCACTTTTGGAAGATCAATCCCAACCTTATTTCGGAATGTTCTGTACTAAAAATAACCGCGCGGTGTCAGAGTTATTGAGTACCAGTAATGCCGGTGAATTTTATCTTTACAATACGAACACCAATCAACTCAACGTGTATGCTGGATATTCGAATCTTGGACCCGTATACCCGTTTTTGGGAATCGGAGATGCTGCCGGTGCAGAAGCTGCGGGCATGTACCTGAATAACTTTGGGCAAGGCGTAATTTTTGCCGATGTAAAAAGTTTTAGGGTCAAGGATCCCGACAACAGTTCTCGGGAAATATGGTACGCCAGTGTAGAAGGGCCTGAAGCAGCAGCGTATGTCCGCGGAACTGCTACATTGAGGAATGGAGAGTGTCTGGTATCGTATCCAGAACACTTTATTAAAGTGGCCCAAACGAATCAGGTGACGGTACAACTGACGCCCGGCAGTATCGAAACTTATGGGCTTGCCGTAGTCGGCAAAACCACTGAAGGATTCCTGGTAAAAGAACTAATGCATGGAAATGGCAATTTCTCATTTGACTGGGAGGTCAAAGCGGTTCGCAAGGGTCATGAGCAATTTGAAGTCTTTCGACCTGCCAGTGATATCAAAGCTGCCACGCAACATCGCAGCGCCGTAAGTAATGAGAAGAAATCTGAAAGATTATGCAAAATAAATCCGGGTTTATTACCCAAGACAAATCGTTGATCGATTGAAATAACCCGAAATTATCGCATGAAATTGATGAATGATCGTTGACGTCAAATCCACGCAACAAGCAATTGAAATTACAAACAAATCTGGTCGTATTTAGACAATGATCCTGTGTTCAATCGAAAGATTTAAGCAGGATCTTTTTACTATTTACTTACTGGTAAGAACAGCCAAGAGTCTTGCAAACAGATCTTCTGAATCAGGAAAGATGATTAGTCCTGCGCTGTCAAGAATTGCCTGATAGCCTTGTTTTGTGCCAAAATCACTGATCGCCACCTGAACTTTCTTTAAGAATGGCTGCATCAGTTCGGCCTGTCTCTTTTGAAAAGATTCTTTGGCACTTTGCTGGTAATTGTTTAGAGCAGTTTGCTCGGTCTCCAGATCTGATTCCATCTGTGTACGTTGCTGTCCAGTCAATGTGCCTGAAGCGGCTGCGTCCTGATATTTTTTCAAATGTACACGGAATGTAGAATCCATACGGCTCCCGACAGTGTACAAGGACATTTCATAGCGGTTCAATTGTTCATTGATCTTTTTAGATTCGTCCAGAGAATCTATCAGCATGCGGTAATTAACATGCCCAATTTTTTGCGAATGAGCACTCATAGCAATACTCAGTATCATGGCGCAAGCCATACATATTCTGGTCATTGAAGAAAATTCTGGTCAGTTGTTGCGGTCTGTGATACTTTTTCTTTCTGCATCGCGAATGCCTTCTTTGATTTCTTCATTGATGGCATTTTTGGCATTATTGAATTCGCGTATTCCCGTGCCCAGGCCTCTCATCAGTTCCGGGATTTTCTTGCCACCAAAAAGAAGAAGGACAATAAATCCAAGCAGAAGGAGCTCTGAACCACCTAAATTACCTAAGAATAACAAGTTCATTTTATATATTTTAAAGTTCAAAATTACTACTTTTTCAGACCGATTTCCCGCAATCTTTCATTCAGATATTCACCGGCAGTAATCGGTTCATAATGAAGTTGGTTAAGCGGGGTTACACAGGAAGGCAGACAGGTCAGATCCATACTACTCCTTGGATGGAGGAAAAAAGGTATTGACAACCTGGGGACATGCCATGCTTCACGAGGTGGATTGACGACACGGTGTGTGGTTGATTTAAGGGTGTTATTGGCCAGTCGCTGCAACATATCTCCTACGTTAACCACGATTTCGCGGTCACGGGGTGCAATATCCAACCATTGTCCCTCCTTTGTCAGAACCTGCAATCCGCCGGCTGAAGCGCCGACAAGCAAGGTGATGAGATTAATGTCTTCATGCTGTTCTGAACGAATGGCGGAATCCGGCTCCTGAAGAATCGGAGGATAGTGGATTGCCCTCAGGATGCTGTTGCCATTGCGAATTTTCTCTTCAAAATAGGTCTCATGAAGCCCAAGCCCGAGGGCGATGGCGCGAAGCAATTGAGCCCCAGAGGCTTCGAAGCTCCTGTAGAGTCTTATTCCGAGTTCACTGAAAGCCGGAAGGTCCGTAACTACAACGTTATCCGGGTATTCACTTCGGATCTCATCCTCCCCGACCACCGTCTGTCCGATCTGGAAGAATTCCTTCAGGTCGCCCACTTTGGATTGCTTTGCATGTTCCTTGCCAAAAGAAGTATATCCTCTTTGACCTGCAAGCCCTTCGACTTCATACTTGGTTTTTACTTCATAAGGAAAGCTGAAAAACTGCTTCGAAAGTTGGTAAAACTCATCGACCAGTGCGTCAGGAATTCCATGCCCTTCAATACATACAAACCCTATTTCAGTAAATGCCTTATAAAGATCTGCAACAAATTGCATCTTTTTCTGGTGGTCATCACCCGTAAAATCCCGCAGATCCAAAAGTGGTATTGCCCTTTCCATCCTCTTTAATAATTGATTTTGAAGCAAATATATCAACTCCACATTTTATTAAAAAGTTCAGTCAGCTCACTTTGTACCCGTTAAGGTGAATGGAAAAGGAATAAAACAGATATAATTACAAACACTCAATGTTCATTTTTTACCCATCATTACATTGGTCAATAAATTTGAATTAATTAATTTAACAAATTAATAGACAGATTTTTATATATATTATTATTTTAATATGTTAATTAGGCCTTCGGTCGTCATTCTTTCTCATAATCTCGTATATTGAGATATTTTTATCTTTATACCTTATTTTATGGAATATCAACAAGGACAATCAAAGTGCCTCGCGCAGACAGGGTACCTGATTTTGAAGATGGAAATAGTCAATTTAATTGACACCCAGGCTGCGGTTAGCCTGTGTATAAAGGATCACCAAAAACCCGATTTTGGCAATGAATGAGTGGGTCAGGGTCACCAAAAAATTTGTATTGGATATGGCGCATGCGCTTTACGGATATGATGGTCCTTGCCGTAATATTCACGGCCACACGTATCATCTGTCCGTCACGGTCTCTGGGAATCCGCTATCAGATGACAGCCACCCAAAAAACGGTATGGTTATAGATTTTAAAGAACTCAAGGCCGTAATCAATTCGCGGATCATTGAGATTTTTGATCATGCGCTCGTGTTACATGAATCCGCACCTTATGCAGCCGGCAATAACCTTGGTCAGCATTTTGAAAAAGTAATCTATACACCATTTCAGCCTACCTGTGAACTTTTGCTACTTCATTTCAAAAATCAGATAGCAGGTTATTTTAACGGGTCTGTTCGTCTTGTACACATGCGTCTGGAAGAGACCCCGGGTTCTTATGCCGAGTGGTGGTACTCCGACAACCTGAATGCAAACTGGCGGTAATAAAAAAGAACAATGAATACGCACCAAAAACTATTGTTTTCGATGTCCAGCACGTTTAACAAAACCACAATCAGCTTCTGATGAAAAATGATATTCGGCACAGCGATGATATCCGGACATTGGTGGATGATTTTTACAGTGTTGTTTGTGAAGATGCGATGCTGAAAAAAATATTCGTTGATGTCATGAATGTAAACTGGCAACATCATTTACCTAAAATGTATTCATTCTGGGAAAAGATTTTGTTCGGAACAGGAGATTATGACGGTCGACCTTTTCCACCGCACGTGGCTGTTCATCAAAAAGTCAATTTAAACCCACTTCACTTCGAAAGATGGCTATCCATTTTTGAATCTTCGGTGGATAAGCTTTTTGAAGGTCCTAAAGCAGATGAAATCAAATGGCGGGCACGCACCATCAGTACGACATGGTCGCATAAATTCCTTTATATACACAGCGAGAAAGAATAATAAATATCAGCACTTCTCTTGCCAATAATCAGTTATGCAAATCCAGGTTTGTAACTATTTGCACCTGCAAGTCCAATAGCTCCATGCGAAATTATGCTGATCTGAAATTAAATAACCAGCTCAGCGCACATGAACTGTAACAGTTTGCTGAATGAAGCTTTATACCGAAAAGAAATCATTGCCTGATAAATCCCACCGGCATATTTTCATCATAATCTCCGGCAATTACGGGAGACTGTGCCGAACCGGTGTATTCCCGGACATTTTTAGATACATAGTCAAATAGTTCGCGTATCGTAACCGTCTTGTTATGATCGGCATCGGCATCGCCCTTGAGGCCTTTGATCAGGTAATGAGAAAAGATGCCCTGACGCAGCCCGCCATCTTCAAGTGAATATTCCTTACTCTTGGAGGACATCATAAATGCAGTACCTCCGCTCGATTTATCGAGTTCTTCATAAAAGTAATTGAGTTCTGATGAAAAAGGGCTTTTCGCTGCAAGCAGACTTCCACTGTGACAAGCATCTGCATAGCAAACCTTGTGTTTGGCGTGGCTTTTATTAAAAAGCTCTCTGAGTTCATCATGTTTCAGCGCATTCTGGTAACCATCATAATCAATCGGAATGAAAGTTCCCTCCAGACCGTGACCGGAATAGTACATCATGACAACATCATTTTCATCTGCTCTGAGACAAAGTTCATTGAGTGCTTTCAGAATATTATTGCGCGTCGCATCTTCGTCGATCAGCAGACGAATCTGATTATCCGGTAATGCGCCACCCTCCGGACTTTTAAGAAAGGCGTAGATTTTATAAGCATCGTCATCAGAATACTTAAGACTTGGCATATGCTCATAACGCGAGACGCCAACGATTAATGACCATATTTTCACTTCCTTACTTTTGTCCTCCGAAATATCCGGATTGAATACAAATTCCTGTTTGCTGGAAAGTTGTTTTTTTGCCGTCCCATGTTCCCAGATGGCTCCATAAATCAGTCCTGATTTAAAAAACATTACCCCTTCACCATTGGGTGCATGGTTGTCCCAAAATCCTTCATAACGATCTCCATTAGCGTAGTAGCATATTCCTTTTCCTTTTGGTTCACCGTTGACAAATTCTCCTACATAACGAGAACCATCTGCATAGACCAATGAGCCTTTACCTGATTTACAAAAAGCGTTATTGCAGTTTGGAAGTTTTTCATCTGCGACATTACCGGGAGGAGATGCAGTATGTGTAGTTGTGGAATTATTCGCTCCGTTGGGTCTTGCGGATGAGAGCGGCGCTGAAGGTTTCACCGAACCCTGATCTTCTTTGGAAGGAACCGGCAATTCAGATTCTGCAGATGGCTTTGTAACAGATGAAGTTGGTTTAACCGCGGAGCCATTCTGTACGTCAGGCTTTACTGATGCGGACGTTGATACAGGTTTTACTGCTCCCTGATCTTCTTTGGAAGGAACAGGTAATTCAGATTCAACGGATGGTTTTACACCCGAGGAGGTTGGTTGGGATTGAACGGGTGGTTGTGGTGGAGATGCTGACGGTTGTGGTGACACCGTTGGGTTTGTTTTTTCTGATACTGCAGGTGCGGTATTGCTATGTCCGGGTGCCGCAGCGATATCTTCGCGCAGGAAGGAAGAGTCTATATCATTGAAGTCAGATTCGATGACTTTAAAGGGTTTGTCATTCTCCCACTGACCTGCGATCGTTTTGGATTTGCCGTCGAAAAATTCACCATAACCATTTCGCAAATCGTTCTTCCATTCTCCTTCATAACTCGAACCATCATTATAGAAAAACTTTCCTTTGCCATCGAATTTACCCTCCGCCATTTCACCCTCATACCGCTCGCCGGTTGCATAATAGTATGTTCCTTTACCACTTGGTTTTTCATTCTTCCATTCGCCGACATATTTGTCTCCATTCTTATACGTCATGGCACCGAATCCTGTGATATGGTCGTTGAGAAATTTACCTGAATAAATATCCCCGTTGGCAAAAACTAGTTTGCCCTCTCCATTTTTTTGATTCTTCTGCCAGTAACCGATGTATTTATTGCCATTGGCATAATAGAAAAGGCCTCTTCCAGTCATCCAGCCTCCGGTGAATTCACCGGTATAGCGACTCTTATTGGGCCAGACCAGGGTTCCGAATCCGTTCTGACAATTACCGCGTAGACAGGTCTGCGCCTCTGCAGCAAGACCTATCATCATCAGCATCACGGAGAAGATCCATTTATTCATCTGTTACTTTATTAATTTAATGTTTTGATGCGATTCACAAATCATCGTCATTGGCCTTGTAAAAATGGGCTTGATCATTGTTTTGCGTATCGCATGCAGCGTCTTTTTTGTTTAAATCATCCAGCCAGCAAATATATTATAATTTTTTATAATATATTATTTGTTTCGATTCATATCAACGTGTAACAGACAGTTCAATAGGCCTGAAGTTTAGATTTGTTAGTAAATTGATAACAAACACAGGCCATCAAATATTATCACAGCGGCAATATATCTTTGTCCTATAACAATAATTTATGATTCGACGAATAACATTGCCTTTACTTTTGGCCGGTTTGATGGGTATTTCATGTAAGAACAACTCACCCGAATCAGGGACTGTTGAGAACGCTGTACCTGTAGTGGCGAAAAGAGTATTTGGAGATACAATTAATACCGATGGGTCAATTTCTGTAACAGAGGCCATCAATGCGCTTAAGACTACCGAAAAACTTGATTGTGCGGTCAGTGGCTATGCGACCAGTGTCTGCCAGGTCAAGGGTTGCTGGATGCTTCTCAGTGCCCAACCCGGAGACACCACAGGCTTATTTGTGAAGTTTAAGGATTATGCCTTTTTCGTACCCAAGGATCTGGCTGGAAGCAAGGTGACGGTGAGGGGTACTGCTTTCAAGGAGATCACCTCCGTAGAAGACCTGAAACATTATGCTGAAGACGAAGGTAAATCCAAGGAAGAGATTGATGCCATCCGGGAGCCTCAGGAAGAATTGAAATTCATCGCCAGCGGTGTCATTGCCGAAAATAAATAATCCCAAAATAATCAGACCATGGGTAAGACCAATGTGACAGAACTCCTGGGTGACAAGGCCAGTTATTACCTGGATCACCAGTGCCGTACGATTGACCGCAGTCAGCTTCAATTACCTTCTCAGGATGTTATTGATCGCGTCTGGCGCGATTCGAACCGGAATAACCAGACATTGCGCAACCTTCAGCAGGTCTTTGGGACAGGCCGACTGGCCAATACCGGTTATGTGTCCATTCTGCCGGTAGATCAGGGTATAGAGCATAGCGCTGGGGCTTCCTTCTCACCGAACCCTGCTTATTTTGATCCGGACAAAATCATTGAGCTCGCCATCGAAGGCGGCTGTAACGCCGTCGCCTCAACCTATGGCGTCCTTGCGCAGATGTCCCGTCGTTATGCACACCGTATCCCAATGATCGTCAAGGTCAACCATAACGAATTACTGACCTATCCCAATAAAGCCGACCAAATCCTGTTTGGCACCATCCGCGATGCCTGGAACATGGGTGCGGTGGGTGTAGGCGCTACGATCTATTTTGGCTCACCTGAGTCTGGAAGACAAATTGTTGAAATCAGCAAGGCATTTGCTGAGGCCCATGAGCTTGGCATGTGCACCATTCTGTGGTGTTACCTACGCAACCCTTCGTTCAAAGTTGATGGTGTTGATTATCATGCCGCTGCTGATCTTACAGGTCAGGCCAATCATCTGGGTGTTACGATTCAGGCTGATATCATCAAGCAGAAACTTCCTACCAATAACGGCGGCTATCAGGCTCTCAACATGGGCAGTTCGTCCTACGGCAAGCTCAATCCCAAAATGTACAGCGAACTCAGCAGCGACCACCCGATCGATTTGTGCCGCTATCAGGTGGCCAACTGCTACATGGGTCGTGTCGGGCTGATCAATTCCGGGGGAGAATCCAAGGGCGCTTCCGACCTTCAGGAGGCAGTCACCACGGCAGTCATCAACAAAAGGGCCGGCGGTATGGGGCTGATCTCCGGGCGCAAGGCCTTCCAGAAACCCATGAAAGAAGGGGTGGACTTGCTCAATGCCATTCAGGATGTCTACCTGGATCCGAAGGTGACGGTGGCGTAGGTGGAGTAATATTGGAGAGCATTTGGATTGAAAATATCCGGTAAGTATCAAGTAGGATCGTACAATTCTGGATTAGCCCAGATTATTATTTCAGTCATTTAGAAGTCAACCAAATAAACTTCAGCTGAAGATTATTCTTAAAATTTAATTCCTTTTAGGTCTCTGAGTCTTTCCGACTTCCAACGTATCCAAACAAACCTATTCTTATCCAAATTAATAGCTTGAATTGTATACCGAGCACGGTATTTCTACCAATGTGCGTCACAGCAGATTGATCGCATCTCTTCAATCAATAGGCAATAATCAAGCCTGTTGCAAAAGTTCACCAGCAAGTCAAACACTGCATTACTTAAAAAAAACATTTTATAAATAAATGGTTTTTAATTATAAATATAACATAATGAATAATTTATAAATTAAAAATATAAATTTATAATATTGTAGATATAAAACTCTTTTATTAATGAGACAAATTGGTATTTTTGTAAGGAAATTGAGCAGCTATGTTTTCGAAGACTTGTGAATACGCTATCCGCGCGATGATTTTTGTCGCCCAAAAATCCACGGATGAGACCAGAGTAGGGATTAAGGAAATCGCTTCCGGGACCCAGGCTCCCGAGCATTTTATTGCCAAAATCATGCAGGAGCTTAGCCGGAAAAAAATCGTCAAATCGATCAAAGGACCTAACGGCGGCTTTTTTATGACCAAGGAGGATCTTAGCCAATCCATCGCCGACATTGTCAAGGCCATCGACGGTGAGAGCATTTATTCTGACTGCGTGCTCGGACTTAAAGCATGTTCTGAAAAGAATCCTTGCCCACTTCATGATGATTATAAAGAGATTAAAAGAAATCTGCTTACCTTGATCGAGGGAAATACGATTTCAGAATTCAGGGATAAGCTAAATTCAAACCGATTCTTCCTGAAGAACGATTGATTTTTTTGAACTATAACAGGATATAAAGATA
>JAIBCI010000117.1 GCA_019694255.1 Saprospiraceae bacterium | reverse complement strand
AAATCAGCCAGAGAAAAAAGCGTGCTTTCATTTTATGGAAAGCCAACATTCCCTTAATAATAATCTGGAATAATTCATTCGCTTTAAATTTTATTATGAAAAATTTAAAATCTGCTGGAGCTGGCGTTGCGTAGTTTTGTGCGTCAATTTGATTTGATTCAATAAAACTATGTTTTTATCAGTAAAATTCCAAAAACAATCTGTTCGAAAGGTGATAGGCCCGTTTTTTAGGTTGATAATAATCTTGATGTCCATGCAGCCGACAGTTTTTGCATCCGCACAATACAATCCGGGAGCAAAGATTGAAGATACGCTAAGGACTCTTTCTGCCATCAGGGGCGACTTTTTTATTCTTGACAAAGCCACAGACAGCATTCGAATCAAGGGACTTCACGATCCCAGGGTACAGATGATGTACTTTCTCTTTGCCGCTGAAGAGGATCCGGTTGGTCTGGATCCGGGTTTGAGCACGGACGGACGATGGAGAGCCATACACCTTGCAGATATTCTTAAGGAGCAAAACATCGCAGCCTTCTTCTCGACGCCTTTCAGGCGGAATATTCTGACATTGCAGCCAGTTTGCGATAAAAAGCAAATTCAACCACTTTATTATGATCAGGCGGATCTCAAATCACTGTTTGATCAGGTCAATAAATTAGGATCCGGGGACGTGGTAATAATGATTCATAAAGAATCTTTTGGTAAGATGCTGGAACTCTTCTCCGGCCAAAAGCACACAATAAACGTTGACAATCAGCCTGCAAATCGTATTTTTGTGCTCGAACGAAGCCTGGTGGGTTCTTCCCGCCTGAGTGTTTATACTTACGATATCAGATAAATAGTTTTATGGAGCCGTCGTCGAATTACAATCCACAGTCTGTGGAACAGAAGTGGTATTCACATTGGGAATCGCGCGATTACTTCTCATCTGTCCCCGATGAGCGGGAGCCTTTTACAATAGTTATTCCTCCTCCCAATATTACCGGCGTACTCCATATGGGACATATGCTGAACAATACAATTCAGGATATTCTGATTCGCCGTGCCAGAATGAAGGGCTACAACGCATGTTGGGTACCTGGTACAGACCACGCATCCATCGCGACGGAAGCAAAAGTTGTCCGCATGTTGCGTGACGAGGGCATAAAAAAATCTGACATCACACGCGAAGAATTTCTCAGGCATGCTTTTGCATGGAAAGATAAATACGGAGGGATCATATTACAACAGCTACGTAAACTGGGTGCTTCCTGCGATTGGAAGAGAACGGCATTTACGATGGACGAGATCAGGAGTGAAGCGGTTCTGAGAAGTTTTGTGGATTTATACCGCAAGGGCAAGTTATATCGCGGAAAGCGCATGATCAACTGGGACCCTGAAGCAAGAACGGTTCTTTCCAATGAAGAGGTTTTGTATAAAGAGGAGCAGGCACAGCTCTTTCACATCAAGTACGTTTTAGAAGGAGATCCGTCCAGGCATATTATTATTGCCACACAGCGTCCCGAAACAATTATGGCGGATGCAGCAGTCGCAGTTCACCCGGATGATGAAAGATACCAAGAGTTTGTCGGTCGAAGAGTGATCATCCCGTTGATCAACCGCAGCATCCCGGTGATTCAGGATGAATATGTTGATCGCGAATTCGGAACCGGTGCATTGAAAATTACTCCTGCACATGATCAGAATGATCACGAGATTGGCTTGCGCCATAAACTGGAATTTCTGGATATACTCAATGAGGATGGGAGCCTTAACAATCAGGCAAAAATCCTCATTGGTGAAGACCGATTTGTTGCCAGAAAGAAAATAAAGTCCTTACTTGAAGAAGCCGGTGCGCTCCTCAGCATTCATGATTATCGAACAAATATCGGCCGGTCGGAAAGAACCAATGCCGTGGTAGAACCAAGGTTAAGTCTGCAGTGGTATGTTGATTCTCAAAAACTGGCAGCCCCGGCCCTGAATGCCGTTATGAATGGAGAGATTGAATTCCTGCCGGATCATATGAAAAACACTTACCGGCACTGGATGGAGAATATTCGTGACTGGTGCATTTCAAGGCAGCTGTGGTGGGGACATAGGATCCCGGCATATTATTATGAAGACCATGTTTTTGTTGCTTTAACCCGTTCTGAGGCCGAAGTTGAGGCGCGCGAATTGCTCGGGGACCGATTTGATCCGATGTTGCTGAAGCAAGATGAAGATGTGTTGGATACCTGGTTTAGCTCCTGGCTCTGGCCAATTTCAGTTTTTGATGGTTTTAAGGATAGTGCAGAATTTCAGTACTATTATCCGACACAGGTCCTTGTTACAGGGTGGGATATCATATTTCTCTGGGTAGCCCGGATGATCATGGCTGGTTATGAGTGGAAAGGCCAAAGACCTTTCGAGAAGGTTTATTTTACCGGTATGGTACGCGATAAGCTGCGCCGTAAAATGAGCAAATCACTGGGTAATTCGCCGGATGCACTTCAACTCATTGAACAATATGGAGCAGATGGTGTGCGCTTTGGGATGCTATCCTCTTCACCGGCCGGGGGAGATTTGCTATTTGATGAAAAACTTTGCGATCAAGGTAGGAGCTTCTGCAATAAAATATGGCATGCGGGACGGCTTGTAGGTTCTTGGCGGTCTGAAGAACAGGAATCAGTACTTCCTGATTCTTCACAACTCATTATCCTTTGGATGGAGTCGAAAATTATTCAGTTACAGTCAGAAACCAATAAACTCATCGAACAGTCAAGATTAAGTGAAGCACTTAAAATGATGTACTCTTTTTTCTATGAGGATTTTAGTGGTTTTTATCTAGAAGGCATCAAACCCCGGGATGGGCAGGTTATTCATGGCGAAGTCTTGAACAAGACCATCAATTTCTTTGAAAAAATATGCAAGGTTTTGCACCCATTTATGCCTTTTATTACAGAAGAGATTTGGCATCTTTTGCGCAAACGTCAGGATGGAGATGATTGTATGATCAGTCGTTACGAGGAAATCGGGAATATGGATGAGTCAATTCTTGAGGCCATTCGTGAAGTGCGACTCGTGATTACTCAGGTTCTTAATCTTAAAAACAAAAATAACCTCAAACTGGGCGAGCCGGTTGACCTATTGATTCAACGTTCGGAGTCTCCCACCGTATTGATTTACAGGGGCGCGGCAGAGTTACTGATTCGATTTGCCCGCCTGGGATCTGCACAGGAGGTTGATGCCGATGATGGCGAAGCACAATCATTTTTGGGGCTGAGGCATAAATATTTTGTTCGTATGCCGGTTTCTGTAAACCTTGAAGCTGAGATCGCTAAAATTAAGGAGGAGATAGCGTATGCACGGGGTTTTTTGGCATCCTGCGAGAAAAAGCTCGGAAATGAACGGTTTGTCGCCAGTGCTCCACCTGACCTGGTGGAAAAAGAACGAAAAAAAATGGCTGATGGAGAGACCAGGTTGACTTCCCTTGAGCAAAGACTAAATACATTAATGGCACGGGGTGAGGTATAATACATATTACTATTAATTATAATGTGATTTTTATGGGTGTTTTCTACCATAATTTCATTTTAGGGGTTTTCACTGATAAATTGATTCAACAGAATTAGCTTATCTTTGTGCATCCCCCTCGCATATCCGATCTACAAGATCGATTATTCATTTTATTAAATATTTAGATATGACCTTAAATTCCAGTTTCGCGAGAAGGATTTTTACGCCGTTATTTTTCCTTCTTTTTATTTTTAGTAATTACGCTCAGAACAATACTGAGATCAATGTACAAGCACAAGCTCCCCGGCGTGCATCTGTCTTGGCAGAAAAGGTCAGGGATTTAAAATCATCAGGAATAAACTTTGCGTCGACAGTGCTATTACAGCCAGTGTCAACGGATGCACAGGCACTCAAGCTTTTTGGTGTCCGCGAAGGATCTAGTTATATTATATCATCGGAAGGACTTCAACAGATCAGTAGTACACAGCCCGAAGCATTGCGATTTGAGATTCCAATGGGTACCACTTCAATGGTCATCGATCTAGTAAAAACACAATTAATTACGGAAGACTTTTATACCGAAACCTCCGATGGTACAAGGCCATCCCTCAAAACCGGTAGTTATTATCAGGGGGTGGTCAGTGGTAATGAGTCCTCTTCTGTGGCAGCCATAAGTTTTTTCGAAAGCAAGATACTGGGTATGATCTCCATTGAAGGTCAAAACATTATTCTTGAGTCGGTCCCTGACAAAGCTTTCTCTTTATTTGTGTATGATGACAAAAAGATTATTCATACTCCCGAGATAGGATGCGGCGCAGATTTACTTGATGCGGTAACGCATGGTGGACCTTCTGGCCCTGAAATGGCAGCAGGGGATTGTATTCGTGTGTATATTGAATGCGACTATGCTTTGTACCAAAACAAAGGAAGCGTTCAGGCTACCGTTGATTGGATTACGAGTGTATTCAATAATGTGAAAACACTGTATACCAACGAGAGCATAAATACTACTTTATCTGAAGTATATGTCTGGACTAGTGCAGACCCTTACAGTAAGACGGACTCTTATACGGCTTTGACACAGTTTAAGACGCAGAGGCCAACTTTTAATGGTGACCTCGCTCACCTGGCAGCCCTGGGAGGATCCAATATTGGAGGTATTGCCTGGATAGATGCGTTGTGTACCAGTTATAAGTATGCCTATAGCAATATCTATTCAAGTTATCAAGATGTCCCTACTTATTCCTGGACTATTGAAGTAATGACGCATGAGATGGGACACAACATTGGTTCCAATCATACGCATTGGTGCGGATGGACCGGTGGTGCAATTGATAATTGCTATACACCGGAAGGAAGTTGTTCTCCTGGGCCAGCACCTACCAATGGGGGAACCATTATGTCCTATTGCCATTTGACAAGCTATGGCATCAACTTCAACAATGGTTTTGGCCCTTTGCCAGGAGATAAAATTCGTAGTCGTGTTGTTGCAGCCACCTGCCTTGGAACAAGTTGCAGTGGGGGCTCCTGTGGTACGCCAGGCGGTTTGGTTATATCCAATATTACGAATACATCCGCAAAGGCGAGTTGGAATGCGGTAAGCGGAGCCAATTCGTATGACTTTGAATACAAGTTGAGCACTGCCCAAACATGGACTGTAGTCAATGTTACTGTTACCAACTATACGATGTCTAACCTTTCTGCCGGGACTACTTATAATACAAGAGTAAAAGCAAAATGTACAGGAGGAAACAGTAGTTACTCTGCACAGATTAATTTTACAACAACAGGTGGCTCGTCCTGTGGTACACCGACGAACTTTAAGGTCAGTAATGTAACTTCTAATTCTGCAAATGCATCATGGACGGCTGTAACCGGAGCATTGTCTTATAATTTTCAATATAAGCTTAGTACTTCTCAGACCTGGTCTCAGGCAAATGTTACGGTGACCTCGGTTAATCTGACCGGACTTGCGCCTTCGACTTCTTACGATGTCAGAGTACAGGCAGTCTGTACAAGTGGAAACAGCGCCTTTACCAGTACCATAACTTTTGTTACATTGGCCTCTTCCTATTGCACATCCAAAGGAAATAATTCAAGTTTCGAATGGGTTAGTCGTGTCAAAATAGGTACGATTGACCGTACAAGTGGAAGTGACGGCGGTTATTACAATGGTACAAATCTTATTGCTGATGTAGTTAAAGGGACGACTTACACACTCAATTATCAGGCCGGTAGTACCGGGCAGTCCGGAACACTTTACTGGAAAGTCTGGATTGACTGGAATCGCAATAATTCATTCAATGATGCCGGGGAAGAAGTAGTTTCAAACGCTACACCAAGTCTGTCACTTTTAGCCGCTAATATTACAGTTCCAGCCGGCGCGTCCACTGGCACGACAAGAATGAGAGTCTCTGTCAAATATGGTGGCTATCCAACATCATGTCAGACATTCTCCTATGGTGAAGTTGAAGATTACACGCTCAATATCAAAGCGTCCGGATCTTTATCAGGACCTCAGGGCAATGGATTTAGCCTCGAAAGTATTTCCTTGCAACCTAATCCTTTTAATCATCTGATTACGGCATTCGTTAATGCTGAATCAGATCAGGAAGTTACGATTACCGTTTCAGACCTGATGGGAAGGATACAATTTGTCGGAAAAAGAAATTTGAGACAAGGAGCGAATGCACTCGATGTTGACCTCAGTGAATTATCTGCTGCAGCGTATGTGTTGAGTATTGCTTCTGATAAGCAAAACTGGCAAAAGAAGATAATCAAACAAGATTAATCTGTTGATCGGAAGCTTAATAAGGTCACAATAGCATTCAAGTTATTCTGTTTGCATGATTGAACTTTAATAAAGAACTGTATTTCGTAAATGTCCGTACGGTACATGAACAAATACGAAACATTTAGACCTTAACAAAGTCAGGATATCTCTGGAAAGAGAATGTTTAGATTTACCACGACGATGTCCGCTGTCTTTAACAGCGGACATTTTTTATTATATATTATCCTTACATTCTCCTCCTTATACAATGTTGTGTCTTATAGCCATTGTTTTATATTTGTTTTAGAAATTTTAATCTATAAACACTCAATATCATGTCAATGAATTAGCTTGATTGACATTGAATGATGCTAAACACTATGACGACAAAATGTTGTGTCACGTATAAATTAATTGACAACCGGCTCGCAAATCATATAAGTCTGCCTCTCACAATCGTAAGTGATGTCCTTAATTTTTTTTACAAAATGAGGTTATAGGAAGTTGCCTGATCCAAATGTTTTATAAGAACAACCAGGTTAATCCTTGCTAACTGGCAAAAGTTTCAATAAATAATTTCGGAAGTCCTCCGAAATATGAAAGTATATGATTCCATAAAGCATACACATACTGACACAGATTAAGGTTGCAACCAAATGCATCAAGCCACTACCGATGAAGTCTAAAGATACTGGGCTTACCATGGTGATGGTACTCATAATAAGAAGACGAAACATCGACCGGCTGTACGGTTGAAGGCCTGTTTTGAAATAAATGATGGTAGTTTTGGCAATATTAAAAAGGCAAACAGAAATGCAAGTCCCCATCGCAGCACCGGTTATTCCCCATTTTGGGATCAGGATTATATTGAAGCCAAGGTTTACGATGATTAATCCGAAGAGCAACCACAATTCCCAACGATAGTGTTTTGAGAAATTAAGAATATGATGATTGACTCCAGTCACTGCATCTGCAATTCGTGCAATGAGTAAAAGTCCAAGTACATCCTGTATGCCGGAGAGTTTGTGTCCGTTGGGTAGTATGTGGATCAAGTCATTGAGACCCCAATAAAGAATAGCTGCAGCCCATGTTGTGGGTATTAGCATCTGCTCAACAGATTTGCGATAGGTCAGGCGTATTTGTTCAAGATCGCTTTTGAAGGTATCCATCGAGACAAATGGTGAGAGAATTTCCATCAGTGACATGGCAGGTATAAAGCATGCATTACTCATAAAATATGCAAGACTGAACTGCCCATTGGCGCTCATATTGAGTTGTGTACTGATCATCAGACTGTCGATTCGCAGTGCCAGTACCGCGCTGGTGCCTGTCAATATGGAATAAGCTGCAAATCGCAACATCTCTCGTCTTTCAACCGGAGGATAAAGGCGGACATTTGCAGAAGCCAGCGGTTTGTCCATCAGGCTTAACCTGTAGGTCAGAAATAGAATAATGCAGACATAGTAAAGCATGATTCCCATAAGAAATTCTGATGCATTGATCCATTGTCTGACACACAACATAAAACTTACCGGCAGCCATATTTTAATCAGATTACCCAACAAGGCAGGGATCGCAATTTCTTTATGTGTCGTGCAGAATGAAACAGCCAGTTCATGCAGAACATAGAGAATTGTGATCGGAAGAATAAAAATAAAATGATGAATGATCAGGGGCTCCGGATCGTGAAATAATCCTAGTAACTTATTTCTTGCAAAACAAAAAATAAAACCAAATGCAACCATACCCGCAGCATAGAAAGTGTAAATATTTCTAAGGAATCGAGGACTCGTCACGCCATTACGATCGCGGTAGAAGGGAAAGTAGCGGAGCAAAACATGTCCAAACCCAAGGCTGACAAATGGCACCAGTAATGAAGCGGTGTTTGTCATAAAGGCATAGAGTCCGTATAAACTGAGATCAGCCGGGTAAATCAATAATGTGCTGAATATTCCGACAAAAACACCCGCAAACTGAATAACAGTATAGCGAATACTTTGATTGAATACAATACTGTTCATGCGCCTGCAAAGGAAAGTATTTTTATTTTACAATGAGTCCAATTGGCGTGTACTATTATATTTTTGCTTTATAATCTGCCAATTGGATCAGTTTATTTCATTAAATCGGCCATATACAGCCATTAAGCAACTCGGTTATATACAGGATGTATTTGATTCAGGCAATTGGTCTTCCCAGGGCAGGTATACTAGTAAATGTAACCAATTCTTTAGAGACTATTTTGAAACAGGCGATAATCTCCTAACGCATTCCTGTACTGCAGCGCTCGAGATTGCTGCGTTGTTGCTTGATCTCGCTGAAGGCGATGAAGTGATTGTGCCAGCTTTTACGTTTGTAACGACTGCCAGCGCCTTTGCTTTGCGCGGTGCCAGAATAGTTTGGGCTGACTCAACAAGGGAACATCCGAATATCAGCGCAGAAACCGTGAGACCACTCATAAACCAAAAAACCAAAGCTGTTGTCATGGTTCATTATGCCGGCAACAGCAGGGGAGTAGAACAACTTCTCGCGCTCTGTGAAGAATATGGTGTTCAATTCATAGAGGATGCTGCGCAAGCTTATTTTAGTCGCGCGGGTGGACGGTTTGCAGGATCATATGGTTCAATGTCTGCAATTTCATTTCATGATACCAAGCCTGTCTCATGCGGAGAAGGAGGGTTGTTACAAATTAATGATCAAAAATGGATAGACCGCGCAAAAGTAATTCTTGAAAAAGGTACTGACCGGCTCCTGTATTTGGGTGGCAAGGTCCCGGAATATAACTGGCGCGATCTTGGATCATCGTACGCAGCATCCGAAATTCAAGCCGCTGTTTTACTGGCTCAGCTGGAAGAATCTCCGCAGATATTTCTATTACGAAGGGCATTATGGGATCAATATGTTCACCTCTTGTCTTCGGGACTTGACCATGTTATCAAATTGCCGCTGAATCAGATTCCTTACGCAAATAATACCTCGGTCTTCTATATCGAAATAATTGAAGCATCGAGACGCAATGATTGTATTTCATTCCTTCGATCCAAAGGTATCGGCGCATCATTCCATTACTTAAATCTTTGCGAGAGTCCTTTTGGTTGTAGATATAAGACCAGAGACTGCCCGAATGCCCAATACTGGGCGGATCATTTAATCAGATTGCCACTTCACACCGAAATGTCAGCAATGGATGTGCATTACATTGCTGAAATGGTTCGGAGGTATTTTGAATAATATGCTTTATCTCGGAATTGGTGAACCATGCGGGTCTACATCCGGAAATCCAAGTCGCTGATCCATCTCATCAATGTCTTCAGTACTCAGGCTGTGTTCAAATTTTTCAGCTTCTTCATGGATCTGATCAGGGTTGAGTCCAAGTTCTTCAACCAGATAAACTTCCCAAAGACGATGAGCACGTATCAATTGATTGGCTCTAAGACTTCCGTTCTCGGTCAGACAGACTTCATCATTATTTAATTTAACAAGTCCAAGCTTCTTCATTTTATTGAGCCATTTCCGTAACGCTTCTGAAGAATGAATAGATCGTCTGGCTATCTGATCGATAGCAGTGCTTTTTTGCTCACCTGTTCTGGTGAGCAGTTTGAGTATATCTTCAATTACGATCCTCAACTCTTGTTTTCTTTTAATTCGCCATCTGGATACGATTCCGCGTTGTGGCGCAAATAGCATGATCATTAGGTAGATCAAGGTTGTAACGACTGCCATGCTGGGCCCCGGAGGAAAGTCGTAGGCAATACTGAGCAGAAGGCCAGTCATTGCGGATATCATACCAAGAATTGCAGAGGTCGCAAGTACTTTGGGCAATCTGTCCGATATCAGCAGTGCAGCCGACGCAGGAGTGATGAGCATCGCGACGACAAGTATGACCCCGACACTTCGAAGAGATGCCACAACGGATAGCGATAGAAGGGTCATCATCAGATAGTGAATAAAATCTGGATGTATACCAAGGGTGTTGGCAAGATCAGATTGAAAACTTGTGACAAAAAGATCCCTATAATAAATAATCAGTACCAGGGTTACTACAACTACCATCGATAAGGTCATCCAAACATCGGTCTGGTCCACAGCCAGAATATTGCCAAACAGAAAGTCCTTCAAATCAAGATGCACACCCTGATGATGACTGAGCCAGCTGATACCTATAATTCCAAGAGAAAACATAAAAGTAAAGATGATTCCGATTGCGGCATCATTCTTAACCCTTACATTACGCTGCATCCAGGTAATCAGCAGTGCTGCAAATAGTCCGGCTACTACTGAACCACTGAAAAATGCCACCGTTGAATAACCAAAAATCACAAAAGCCACCACGATACCCGGAAGAATGGCATGGGAGAGTGCGTCCCCAATCAGTGACATGTTGCGAAGAACGATAAAACAACCAAGAAGACCACAAAGGCCACCAACCATAATCGACGCGATCAAAGCCCTCAAACCCGATTCAAGGGCAAAAAACTGAATGATCTGCTCGTTGATCTCATGCATTATATTAATATTTTAAAGCAAAGCTAATATTAATTTTAGATTAGCCTAATTTATTGCTATAAAAATATCAACTGCTCAGGAAATCCTTGAGGCTAAATTTATTTGCAAAAATGAAAAAGGAGCGGAGTTAGTTCATTTTGGCAAGTGAATCCATCTTCTCCTTGCTGATAGGCTTGATAAAGTTCTTGAAGAAGTCTATCCCTTCCGGGCGAATTTTGTTTACAAAGACGATCTTACCTCCTTTGATAAAGGCAAACGCATTACAACCATTGGAATAGTAAATGTCGGCCTCGTAATTGATTTCGCCACTTTCTCCGAACACGACGTGCGCTTCCGGTGTACAGTTGCCAACGATCCCTTTTTCATCGGCAATAAATGAAATGATATATCCTATGGCCTGATCCTGTGCTTTATTGAAACTCAGGCTGGCATTCGCTCCCTTGAGCAGGGGAATAATATCAATGCTTGTACAGGTCTTGTTGAGTTGTGAAATTGTTTCTGGGGGAAGGGGGGCAACGCCTACAGTCCTGTCCACGACAGTCGGCTTATTGCTTTTTTTGTTCTTGCAGGAAATCAAAGTGAAACACAAGCCCAACAATATCAAAATCAAATTCACCTGTCTCATGAGAAATCAATTAAATCTGTATGTGAGCCCCAAAGATATAAAATAACTGATCATCTTAATTTCCTCTCCCTGTGAATTAACGTATTTGATGAGGGGAAGTACAGAATTCGTGAACCGACCGGTTAGACCGACATGCACATTGGCGTAGTAAGTAAACCCAAGAATCCAGCCGAGGTCATTTTTTCTGAATTGCTGATCCAGGTTTGAAGCATTTTCACTGGAGCTATTAAAAAGTCGCCCGAAATACATACCTCCCTGGAAGTGCATTTTATAGTAATTGGCCTTCTGCTCTTCGACAAACCAGTCTTTAAAAGTAAACAGCAAAGGAATATCGATATACTTTAGCTGGTAGGCGACATTTTGTAAACTGCGTGAGTTATATCTGGATCCTCGGACATTGTACAAGAATTCCAAATGTAGTTCCGACTTACTTCCCAGGTTTGCCGCGCCGAATACACCCGCTCCAAGGCCAAAACGGTTGTAGCCAAAAATTCCATCACCGTCGATCTGAGCCAAATTCAGGCTGATCCTCCCGCCGCCATAGAAGCGTCCACGCTGGGCCTGGCAATTCGGCAGTACCAGAAGGACATTTGATAAAAAGGCCAAAATAGCGGCGGTTTTCTTCCAGTTCATATTCATTTGCAAATGTAAAATTTCCTAAACTTTTGACAATCAACAGGATTTTTCAATGTGTTACTAAATCAAAAATAATTTTTAATATATATTTTTTTTTATAATGGGTGCACTGATATCTTTACCCCGTTATTCCAAAAACGAACCAAAGAATGAAATATACCCGGGGCCTTTTAAAAAAACTCGAAGAACTTGCTGAACAAATCGGTTATAAACTCCGCTACGAACAAGGTCATTTTCAAGCAGGCTATTGCCGAGTCGAAAGCCGTAAATTGATCATTATCAATAAATTTTTTGATTTGGAGGGACGGATTAACTGTTTTTTGGAATTATTACCCGGGATTCCAGTCGATCAGAGTATGCTGGATGAAGATATCGTTCATAATTATCAGAAAATAATGGATCTTCGGGTCAGGGAAGAAGCGATCGCTTCCTGATCATTTGGTGAAAATAACAGTACTCGGAACAGGAACTTCAGTTGGTGTGCCCATGATCGGGTGCCACTGCGAAGTTTGCACTTCTCATGATTCCCGGGACAGACGTCTTCGGACTTCTTTGCATATAGAAGTAGGTTCAACATCCATAATTATTGATATTGGTCCAGATTTTCGTCAACAGGTACTGACGCATCAGATCCGCGATATAGACGCGATTTTAATCACGCACCATCACGCGGATCATACTTCTGGTATAGATGAGATTCGAGGTTACAATTTTACACATCGGAAGGCTGTCCCCTTCTATGCTGAAGAATATGTCTGTACAGACCTTCAGGAGCGATTTGGTTATATTTTTGGTGGGGGCGAATATCCCTCTCTGCCCCAGATTTCACTCAACAAAATAGCTCCCGGCAAAATGTTTAGTGTTCGCGAATTAGATATAGAGCCTTTAAGGGCAATGCATGGAAGCTTGCCGGTGCTGGGGTTTCGATTAGGTTCCTTTGCGTACATCACAGATGCAAATAGTATTCCGTTTGAATCCATTCAACGTCTCACCGGACTGGATTATTTAATCATCAATGCACTCAGACAAAAATCCCACCATGCACATTTCAGCCTTGAGGAAAGCCTTCAAATGATCAGTAGTCTTAAGCCAAGGCAGACATACTTGACACATATATCGCATCAGATGGGAAAACATGCTGATGTGAGCAAGCTTTTGCCGGAAGGTGTGGAGCTCGCATACGATGGTTTAATATTTTTTAGTCCATGAGTAATCAGCTCGAATTAAGTCTGAGTCCTTATTTGAGGCAGCATAAGGACAACCCCGTCAACTGGCAACCCTGGGGAGATCAAATTCTTCGAGAAGCTACTGAGCGCAATGTGCCGATTTTGGTAAGTATAGGATATTCAACCTGCCATTGGTGTCATGTCATGGCACATGAAAGTTTTGAAGATCGCCATATTGCGCAAATCATGAACGAGCGATTTGTGAATGTCAAAATAGATCGGGAGGAAAGACCTGATCTTGATCATTATTTTATGGATGCTGTTCAATTGCTTGGTGTCAGTGGTGGTTGGCCTCTGCACTGTTTTCTAACACCCAAAGGCAAAGTATTTTATGGAGGCACTTATTTTCCGCCAGTGCGGAAATATGGTCGCAGGAGCTGGGCAGAGACCCTCATGGCTGTCTCGGAAGCTTATCACAGAAGGAGAATAGAGATCGAGGAACAATCGGATCGTCTCAACTTCGCCATGCTACGCTATCATTCACCTGAAAACAAACAGGATGCACTTTTTGAGCACTCGGCATCTGCCCTGATTAAGAAGTTTGAGCCTCTGACTGACTACGAGCACGGTGGATTTGGATTTGGGCAAAAATTTCCATCCACCATGGCATTGAACCTTCTTCTTGATCAATGGCTCATCGATCAGGATGAAAGGACTTTCACTTTTCTGACCGTTACCGTTCGGAATTTATGTCTTGGCGGCATGTATGATCACGTAGCAGGAGGTTTTTACAGATATACTGTAGATCGCGGCTGGCGTATCCCGCATTTTGAAAAAATGGCTTATGACCATGCCCTGATCAATACATTTTTAAGCCGGTGGATTCGCATTGCTGGTACACCATATCAGGTTGACGCTGTGAGGCGTAGTCTAAGTTTTTGGAAAAGTCATCTTCGAGGTCAACGAGGTCTTTATTATGCCGCGCAGGATGCGGATAGCGAGGGACAGGAAGGCCTTTATTATCTCTGGACGTCATCAGAACTCCTTACGTTGGAACCCGACCCAACCTTGCTTGAAGCGATCAGTCTGGTACCTCTGGAATCAGGCCATGCCGGTGGTGTACTAAATCTTTTGAATACGCCACCTGAAGGACCTTATGCGTTGGACGGATTCGCACAGTCTGCGGATGAATTTTGGAGGAAGATGGAGCTGGCCCGATCACAAAGAACAGCACCCCAAATTGATAAAAAATTTATTCTTGGCTGGAATTGTCTGATTGTATCCATGCTCTGCGAAAATTACTCTAGGCTCAGTGACATATCGTTGGGCGAAGAAGCGGTTCAGCTCATGGAGGAGATTATCCATAGTTTTAGAAATGCTACAAATCCAGCGCGTTGGTACAGAATCTGCTATGACAATGAAAGCGGTGAAGGAGATGCTTTTCTTGAGGACTATGCATATCTCATTCAAGCAGTCTTTGATGTATGGCAGGTAAGTGAGTCGCAAGTTTATCGCGAATTGTACCACGACCTTCTTAAATCGCTTAACCAAATTTTCAGTGAGGCGGCTGGCATATTTTCATTTTCGGGTAAATGGCATCACGACAGCCTGGCTAAAATGTACATATTAACTGATTCGAGTCTGCCCAATGCCAATGCCGTGATTGCCAGACAGTATTATTTGGCTTCTCAGATTTTCTCCTCCATTGAATACTTCAGACATTATGAGTCGATGTTAGAAACTGCCATGGGCAAGGCCCCGGAAGAACCTTTCTCTTTCGCAGGGTGGATTCGTCTTCTGCCTGAACTACTCGGGCGTACAGTGATGGTAAAATGCAGGAAGCGTCGATCCTTTCAAAAATACCTTCAATTTGTAAAAGACAGGGAATTAATCTATTTTTACACGGATGATCTGGGAGAGGATGAAATTTTGGTGTGCACCGGGATGCGCTGTTCTGCACCTATTCAGTCGACAGACGAACTTATTGCTTTCCTTGAAGGCAATGACCCTTCTGATGCTGACAACATTAAGATTTGATCAGTATTCAGGTTTATACGCACAGGATCTGACACCTGATCCAATGTATTCGCTGGACCCCTATCGGGCGATTCCGGCGTATGCAGGACTCGCTGGCCGTTCAGTAATCTCAACCGCCTATCGCAGTCAGTGGGAAGTTTTACCTGGGTCGCCGGTAGTTTATAATATTTATTACAATAGTCCGCTTCGGATGACCTCTGGTTCCTTTGGTATAGGTGCTGAGTTATCGCGTTCCGGTGTGCACCAGTTGCAGCGCCTGATGACGGGGTATCACCACGTCCTTCAGACTGGGGAATATCTGTTATCTGCAGGAGGCGGTCTGGGGATAATCAACGCTATCTATCAATCAGATCTGATCAGAACCCCTGAAGGGGAGTACGGAAGTGGCAACGTGGATCACCGTGATCCGATACTTGGATCTGGCCGGTTTAATAACAGTCAACTTTGCGCTGGCTTGTCTGCTTACCTTCAGACCCGGTGGCTGGAAGGTGGTTTCGATTATCGCTTTGCTTTCGCGAAGATAGGAGGTGGAGATCCGGCATTCTACCGACCAGGGCAGTACTTCAAATTGATGTTAATGCGTAACATTGCCTTGGAGCAATGGAATGTCAGGGCATATTTTTTGGATTATACAGATTTGAAGGTGAACCAGGAGGAGATCTTGGTTCAGGCGCGATACAGAAATCAGTTTGAGATCGGGCTTCTATGGCGCGGACTGCGGAATGAGTCCCTTGATGCGGCTGGTGGGCAGTTCTCTTTTCACCTTGGAAGGGGTGTCTGGCTGGGTTATTTGGCGGAATGGCCGTTAAATGTTTTAAAAAAACAGATTGGTGGAATTACCCAGCAATTTGGCCTGAAGTTTGAGTTTAATGCAGTCGGGGGATCTAACAAGCTTCCCATCATTTACAACCCGAGATGGTAAAAGTGTCATTTCGTGAATTTTAAAAATGATATTTTTTAATAATATAAAAT
>JAIBCI010000007.1 GCA_019694255.1 Saprospiraceae bacterium | reverse complement strand
ATCTCAGCATAAGGTGTATTTTTTTTAGAACCTTTGAATCCTGCTTTACCGGCACTTGACCAACTTACGACTTCACCAGCCTTATTACAGATTGAAACGATAATATTGTTAAAGGTGGCCTGTATATATGAAACTCCTTCAGAATCAACTTTGACCTTCCTTTTTTTAGCCTTTTTACCTTTTGCCATTTTTATCCTTAATTTATAATATGATCAGTTATTATTTGGTTGCTTTTTTCTTATTGGCAACGGTCTTACGCTTTCCTTTTCTCGTTCTTGCATTTGTTTTGGTCCTTTGACCTCTAACCGGAAGTCCTTTCCTGTGCCGAATTCCTCTAAAACAGGCAATGTCCATCAATCGCTTAATGCTTAGCTGAACCTCACTTCGAAGCTCTCCTTCCACTTTGTATTCATCCTGAATCAGGCGGGCAATATTCTGCACCTGGTCATTAGACCATTCTCCTACTTTCACATCCTGAGAAATTCCAACTTTCTCCAGGATATCTTTGGCAGTCGTAGAACCTATACCATAGATATAAGTCAATCCTACAACACCCCTTTTATTTCTTGGTAAATCTATACCTGCAATACGAGCCATAATTCGGTAATTTTATCCCTGACGCTGTTTAAATTTTGGATTTTTCTTATTAATAATATAAAGTTTGCCCTTTCTACGGACAAACTTGCAATCAGCTGTTCTTTTTTTAATTGAAGCTCTAACCTTCATACAATCATCATTTATACCTGTAAGTAATACGTCCTCTCGACAAATCGTAAGGACTCATTTCAACTGCGACTTTATCGCCTGGCAGGATACGGATATAATTCATACGCATCTTGCCTGAAATTGTCGCAATAATCAGATGATCATTCTGTAATCTTACTCTAAACATGGCATTTGAGAGGGCTTCCTCGATAATACCGTCCTGCTGAATAAGGTTCTTTTTGGTCATCTTTTAAAATGGCGTGCAAATATCGGCTTTTTTGGCAAATTATTTTAACAATTCGACATTATTTTTTATAGCGCTTTTAATCACGGAGTGATCAGACAGCACAACAGCTTTTTCCTTTTGAACAGCCAATGTATGCTCAAAATGTGCAGAAACCTTAAGGTCTTTCGTCACAATGGTCCAGCCATCGGAAAGCTGCTTGACATGAGCAGTTCCAAGATTAATCATGGGTTCAATTGCCAGTGTCATTCCCTCTTTAAGCATTGGTCCTTTCCCCTTTGCACCAAAATTAGGCACTTCAGGAGCTTCATGCAACTTCCGTCCTATACCATGACCCACAAGTTCCTTAACAACACCATAAGGATTAATTTTTGAAGCATGGTACATAATAGCATAGCTGATATCTCCGATTCGATTTCCTGCAATAGCTTGTTCTATACCTTTGTACAGACACTCTTCTGTAACCCGAACCAGTTTGACGATTTCCTCCTTTACTTCTCCAATTATAAAAGTATAGGCAGAATCACCATAAAATTCGTTCATTAATACACCACAATCCACTGAGACCACGTCACCGGCTTTGATCTCTGATTTTCCTGGAATTCCATGGACAACTGCTTCATTCAGTGATAGACACAGGGTATTTGTAAATCCGCTTAACCCTTTAAAAGCCGGGAGCCCCCCATGATCCCTTATGAATTCTTCAGCTGCCTGATCGAGTTCAATACCGGTTATTCCAGGTCGAAGCAAAGCGGCTACATGTGCCAAGGTTTTGCTGACGAGCATCGAACTTGCACGAATAAGTTCTATTTCTTCTTCGTGCTTTAGATAGATCATCGTAATCGGGTTAGTTCAATTTCTTACCCAAAGTTGGTACCAATGCCCCCAGTACTAGAACGTCCTTCGATCCGACCAGACTGTACAAGGCCGTCATACTTACGCATCAGAAGGTAGGATTCTACCTGGGCTAGTGTATCCAGTACGACCCCAACAAGAATTAATATCGATGATCCACCGAAAAATCTGGCAAATTGCTGGTTCACTCCAAAAAGAACTGCAATTGCCGGAAGAATGGTTAGAAATCCTAGAAATATTGAACCTGGCAAGGTAATTCTGGTCATTGTATTGTCAATATACTCTTCAGTATCTTCTCCAGGCTTAATCCCCGGAATGAAAGCATTGTTGCGCTTCAGATATTCTGCATAATTCTGCGGATTAACGATCAGTGCAGTATAAACATATGTAAAAGCCACAACCAGAAGGAAAGTGATCAAATTATGCCAAAAACCGTATGTATCTGTAAGTTGTCTCAAAATTCCGGAAGTACCAATTGTAGGATCTTTGGTCACATATTGGACTACTGTCAGTGGCAGAAACATGATAGCTTGTGCAAATATGATTGGCATAACACCCGCACTATTGACCTTGAGGGGTAAATAATCTCTGTCTGTTCGTACCGGCATTGCTCCACCACTCCTTCCAACCATTCTTTTTGCAAATTCGAGCGGAATTTTGCGTACGCCCTGAACGATCAGAATAGATGCCAGAACAGAAAGGAACAATACAACCAGTTCGGCAATAAAAATAATTAACCCATTATTGGATAGTTGCGATTGCAACTCAAATGCAAATGCGCTAGGCAATGCAGCAATAATACCAATCATAATTATCATTGATGTACCGTTGCCTATTCCGCGATCGGTTATACGTTCGCCCAGCCACATACAAAATATCGTACCTGCAGCAAGAATTATGCTGTTTGAAAACCAAAATACAAACTGGCTAACACCAGGGTCAACTGCCCCAATAGATTGAAGATACGTTAAATACCCTCCTCCTTGGACAAGAACAACAAGTACCGTAAGAATTCTCGTGATCTGATTTAGCTTTCTTCTTCCCGACTCACCTTCTTTTTGTTGAAGGCGCTGGAAGAATGGAACAGCGAAACCCAGCAACTGAACAATAATTGATGCCGTAATATAGGGCATAATGCCCAGGGCAAATATCGAAGCTTTATTCCAGGCACCCCCAGTATACGAATTGATCAAGCCAAAAAGGCTGTTCGAAGTCGCAGCATTTTTTAACACTCCTGGTATTACACCGGGCAAAACGATGGAAGATCCAACTCTGAATACAGCAAGAAGCGTCAGCGTAAAAATAATTCTGTCTCTGAGCTCCTTAATGCTCCAAATGTTCTTAAAAGTTTCGAAAAATTTATTCATAGCTAATCTTAGATAATTTCCAGCGTTCCTCCGGCTGCTTTAACTTTTTCAACCGCGGATTGGGAGCTGGCGTGTGCTTTGATATTCATGCCTGTCGCTGCATCTCCTCTACCCAGAATTTTAATCTGAGCGTTTGGTTTACAAGCTCCGGCAGCAGAAAGGGTCTTCACATTAATTTGTGACAAACCTGCCTGTTCAGCAATATCCTTTAGCTGATCCAGATTAAATATAGTATAATCGACTTTATTAATGTTTTTGAACCCAGCTTTTGGAAGTCTTCTGTGCATTGGTGTCTGACCACCTTCAAATCCACGCTTGATTTTAGCTCCTGAACGGGCCTTTTGTCCCTTATGTCCTTTGGTAGCGGTACCACCATGTCCGGATCCTTCACCACGTGCGATTCTTTTTTCGCGGTGCGTTGCTCCTTTTGCTGGTTTTAGATTATGTAATTCCATATTAATTCTTCTTTTCTATATGAACCAAGTGTCGAACTTTTTCAATCATTCCCTGTACAGCAGGTGTTTCTTCCAGCTCCACAACCTGATGACGATTTCTTAATCCAAGTGCCTGCATGGTTTTCTTTTGCCGGTCACTGGACTTAATGACACTTCTACTTTGCGTAATTCTGATTTTAGCCATCCCGATATTAATTTACACCTGTGAATACCTTTTCAACTGATAATTTTCTAACCTTGGCAATCTCGTGCGGCGCACGAATTTTTGAGAGCGCATCAATAGTTGCTTTGACCACGTTATGCGGATTGGAAGAACCGTGGGATTTTGCCAATACATTATGTACGCCTGCTATTTCAAGTACCGCTCGCATCGCGCCACCGGCAATAACACCAGTACCATCAGAAGCGGGCTTGATTAAGACCCTACCAGCTCCGAATTTTCCATTCTGTTCGTGAGCAATTGTTCCCTTGTAGATATTAACTTTTACAAGATTCTTTTTTGCGTCATCAATCGCTTTTGAGATCGCGTCTGCAACTTCTCGTGCTTTTCCGAGTCCATGGCCTACCGTACCATTTCCATCACCTACGACGACCAAAGCTGAGAAACTAAACGTACGACCACCCTTCGTCACCTTTGCGACACGGTTGATCGCAACCATTTTGTCTTTTAATTCCGTTTCAGTTGCTTTTACACGAACTACATTTGACTTTGCCATGAATATTTTTGTTTGTCTGATTCAATGATTAAAATACAAGTCCGCCTTCGCGTGCAGATTCTGCCAAAGCTTTAACTCGCCCATGATAAAGATATCCGCCCCGGTCAAAGACAATGCTTGTTACATTCATAGATAATGCCTGCTTGGCGATCATCGTACCGATGGCCTTGGCCCGTTCGGTTTTGTTGCCAGTAATACCTTTATTTCCCTTGGTTGAAGCGGCACATAAAGTTTTTCCGGCAACGTCATCAATCAACTGACAGTAAATCTCATTATTGCTGCGAAAAATGCTTAATCTGGGACGCTCTGCGGTACCCGAAATTTTTTTCCTGATTCGGAATTTAATTTTCTCTCTTTTAG
>JAIBCI010000052.1 GCA_019694255.1 Saprospiraceae bacterium | reverse complement strand
TAAAAAATATTAATATAGCTTTAGGTTGATTTTAATGGTAACATTTTAAAGACAAGAAAATTAATCCAGAGGAGAAGGATGCTTAATACATTTTTACTATTAATAGTTAATTAGTAATTATTTAATAAATTTATTTTGTAAAGCAAAGAAGTCATGAATAAGTCCCTGTTAGGTTTGTTTCTTTTGCTATCAATTGATTGTATTGGACAACAAACAGACTCAAATTCCAAAATTAGGGTGAATGGTATTTTGACTCAAGCGCTAACTCTTTGCAAGCAAGGAAGAGAGTTGGATAGGGCAGATCTACTGGCAGATTCGGGCATTGCTCTAAGCTCAGGATTGGGCATTGATCGACTCAATTTTATAACCTTCGGTTTTTACATTAAAGGTAGGGTCAGAGAACAAAATAAGGATTATAACGGTGAATTTTCAATCCTGGATTCGACGATCCAACTATGCCGCAAAGCCTATATTGACACAGGTTATATTTACGCCAGAACATTACTGCATTTTGCGCGTGCATGTGAAATGACGGGTCATTCTGAATACATCAATGATGCACTTATTGAAAGTATGCATGTCTTTAAAATTAGAAATGATCCTGATTTTGTTGTCGCAGCGAGTAATCTACTCACTTATTACAGCAATTCAGGACAATTAAGCAAAGGAGATCAATTAATTCTTCAGTCAGAGCAACGAATAGATACAACATGGCCAGTTGTTTTTATTAACTATTTTTACTTTGGTGCTTACCAATATTATTGGAAATATAAAATTATCAATAAAGCAAGATATTATATATCAAAAGTGGATGAAGCTGGGATAAAAAACCATTGGGAATTGTGTAATTTGTTTAGGAGTAAGTTATTGTTTATATTAGAGGAATCTTCGGGTTTCAATCAAAAAGATTATACTGATTTACTTATTCAATGCATGGATTGTTTTCATAATGATCTGGATATTCAAGGCGTGGAGCTCGTCAATTATCACTTTAATTGTGCAGAAGTGATTATAAGAAGCGGGTTGGCGGAAATGGCACTTGCAGACAGCTTGCTTCTAAAAGCAGATTCAATCATGAATCAATTTGCGAACAATTTAAGCTCAATGAATGAATCCTCACCTTTGGATCAGCTGTCAACACTCTGGATTCTTCAGGGAATGTCGTCTTGTAAAAAATCAGATACCGTCGCTTTGGAAAAAATCGTAACTAAATTGGATAGCGTCACCAATGGATTCAAAGACTTTAAAAATTTGGATACAGCCAGGATTGGTCAATTCCTAAGCATTGCCGGGAAATATTATTCAATGACCAGAAATCAACATCTTGCCTCCATTCTTGATGCATATAAGGCAATTAATGGTAGTAGTTTTTTTAAGGCTTTTAATTTCATGACAAGTGCAGAACTGAATCAGTTTATTCAGGTTAAGCTTAATTCAAGTTTTGATATTTATTTTGAACTGTATCAGGAGGGAATCTTGCCAGAAGATTACACTGACTTTTTATATGAGCAGGCACTATATTCCAAGGGTCTTCTTTATAGGCAGAGTATCGGTTTAAAACGATTTTTAGGAAGCAGCGGTTCGCCTGAAGTAGTTGAGTTAAAAAATAAATTTGAAGTTCTTAATAAGAAACTAGAGCAAAATCAGAATAGCTCACCAGATCTGCTTTTCAAGGAAAGAGAACTCCTTGAGAAAAAGCTATTGAATGCGTATCATAAGAATGTCAATCCGGATAGTTTTAGTGTAAGGCAAATTCGCTCCATACTTCGCAATGGTGAAATTTCGGTTGAATTCGTAAAATATCGTGAATTGCTGGGAGTTGTTCATTCGGATAAGTATGCAGCCCTAATCCTTGATCATGAACATGAAAATGCCCGATTTATTAGTCTATTTACAGAGGCAGAATATCAAGCTTCACATAAAGGGGTTCATGAAATAAGTCAAATTAATTTAGATTCAGGGAGCGTAAGCCGCGGTTTAAAAAAAATAATTGCGGACTTGGCAGGTTCCAGAAAATTTAAACTGATTTGGGAGCCGATACTCGCACAATATCCTCATGTCAATACGATATATTACTCTTCAACCGGAAGTCTGAATCTTTGCAACCTGTCATGCCTTCCAATCTCCGATACTGAGTTGATGATTAACAGATTCGACATGGTGCAATTAAGCAGTACCAATAATTTACTTTCTGATCTTTCTAAAACATCTGTCCCAGAATCTGCAATACTAATTGGGGGGGTAAACTATGGTGATATTAGGAGTGATGGATCAAGTCCAGAGAATTACACCTGGAATTATCTCAACGGAACATTAGAAGAAGTAATCGATATTAATACAATGATTGAAGAAGTCGGTGTCATGCCATTACTTCTAAAGGATACAGCTGCAGACAAAAAAGGAATTATTAAGGCTTTGGGTCAACCGGCAGAAATTATTCATTTTGCCACGCATGGATATTATTTCAATCAACAGAATGATACAAGAATAGCTATCTATCAAGAAAATGAACCTTTGAAGAAGTCAAGACTTGTATTGGCGGGTGTAAATAGTCTAAGCGATAAAGGCCATGATATTACTGATGGTTACCTGAGCGCTTATGAAATAAGCAAAATGGACTTATCGGGAACTTGGCTCGTTGTTTTATCGGCCTGTGAAACGGCGATGGGTGACCTGGTCAATCAGTATGAATCAAGTTATAGTCTCATGCGCGGATTTAAAATAGCTGGTGCAAAATATATTCTTTCTTCGTTGCGCCCAGTCAGTGATCAGGAAACATTGCAATTTATGCATTTATTTTATGAGAATTGGCTGGACAATGGTAATACTATACAACAAGCATTCATATTGACTCAGCGAGCAATGCAGAAACAAAACGCTCAAAATCTGAATTGGAGTGCGTTTGTCTTGCTAAACTAAGGCGTTAGCAACAAAATAACTGCCAACAATAACAGCACAAGTCCCGAATCAATAGTCCAAGGTATAAAATAGCACGGGCGCCAATAAAAGCAAAAATCATCGTGAATAAAAAAGCGTTGGAAGAAGAGTTCCGAGTTAAATATCTGAAAGCCACTGAACCAGTGATCCATGCACCAATAATTGATAGCAATGCAAAATACCAGTTGATAAGAGATATCATTGATACTCCTGATTCATAGCCACCCGGCAAACCCATTCTGCCTCCATTTGATACTGCTGCACCATCACCCGGCAAACCCATTCTGCCTCCATTCGACACTGCTGCACCATCACCCGGCATTACCAAAGGAGATGTTCTTGAGACCGCAGCACCATCGCCCGGATAATATTCATAAGGTGAATTATAATTATTCAATAAATTTAATGAGGCCAGGCCAATAATGAGAAAGAGAAAATTTAATCTCCAATCCATTGTCAATAATCTCCAAAGTTCATGGAAAAATCTAATAATAGCTGTCATTAGAAAAAAATTATTCTGGTTAAATCCGGTATAAAAATAGAAATTGTTTTGAAATTTCCAAATCTCAAAAAATAATTTTAATCAAAACGCCTTTTTAACAGCTCTTTTGTATTAATCCAGGTCAGCAAAATCGCACCCAGCGTAACCGCTCCTCCCGCCAAAACAGAAGGTACTGTTCCTAGTAACCTCGCGGCCAGACCGGACTCAAAAGCCCCGAGCTCATTGGAGGAGGATACAAAAATATTATTGACTGCGAGGACCCTTCCCCTGAGGTGGTCAGGTGGAATCAATTGCAGCAGCGTACCGCGTATAACGACGCTGATACTGTCAAATGCGCCCGTGAAAAAGAGCATCAGGAGCGATAAGATGAAATTATCTGAAAGACCAAAGATGACTGTGGCGAGACCAAATCCTGCAACCGCGATGATCATATTGCGCCAGGCGTTTTTCATCGGTGAATATTTCGTCATCAGCAGTAAGCCCAGCGATGCACCGATAGATGGAGCGGCTCTCAGATAACCAAGTCCCTGGGCGCCTACCTGTAAGATGTCCTGGGCGAAGATGGGAAGAATTGCCACGACACCCGCAAATAATACCGCCACGAGATCAAGGGTTATAGAGTAGAGGAGTATCTTATTTCGCAAGACAAATCCGAAACCTTCCCGGATACTGAGGAGAATATTTTCTTTGACCAGTTCATTAACATTGTAGGTTTTTTCAAAGACGCTGATACCTGCCAAAAGGCCCATTGCCAAAGCCATCATGAGCAAAGAGATTAGAAGACTGGCCTGTAGACCAAGTCCGGCGTAGGCAAAACCAGCTACGAGAGAACCACTGATAGACCCGAGCTGCCATGCGGTGCTGTTCCATGTACTGCCATTACCGTATAGACTTCGTGGGATCAGAAGTGGTCTCAGACTGCTTGCTGCAGGTTGATAAAAACCTCTGGCAAGCCCCGAAAGTCCGAAAAAGACATAAATCAATAGAATTTTGTTCGGTAGCGTAAAGAAGTGCTCGTTACGCGGCATGAATATGATGACAAACAATATTCCTGCAAGCATCATGCAGCCTATAGCAAATAACATGATGCGTTTTTTTCTGCTGCGGTCCGCGTAATGACCACCGAGAAGTGTAACTGATATGTAGGGAATGGCCACTGCAATGCCTATCAACCCAAGGCTCATTGGATCGCGGGTGACCCGGTATAATTCGTAAGAGACAAGAACTTCCTGCATCATCAGCGACAATGTCAGGAAGAAGTTCATCCCGATCAGCTTGGTGAAATTAGGGTACGCCAGCGCGCTTTTTTTATCCTGGGTCATAACAAAAATCTGGGCTATAGCAACTGTTTACTTGTGATAGGGCATGAACATGAAAGTCAAAATCAATAGCAGAACAATCCATAGAAAATCCAGAAAGTGCCAATAGGTTCTTAAAAGCCT
This sequence comes from Saprospiraceae bacterium, assembly GCA_019694255.1. Lineage (GTDB taxonomy): Bacteria > Bacteroidota > Bacteroidia > Chitinophagales > Saprospiraceae > Vicinibacter. Next base: position 47,611 of record JAIBCI010000052.1, on the reverse strand, counting down.
GAATTTTCTTCTGTCTTTTTCTCTGATCTCTGTTTCATGGTTGAAACTCATCCTGGACCGAAACCAGGCCTCAGCGAGAAAGGGCAGGCCTCCCAGTACATGGGCAAAATGCAATCCGGACAAAAGATAAAGAAATGAGCCTGCCCGCATGGTCTGTGGTATAAGTATCAGTTGATGCCAGGCCAGGGTCTGCAAGATCAAAAAAATCAGGCTCAGTGCAAAAATCAAGGAATATCTGCGGTACAAATCAACCGCACCAATCGTTAATACATTGACCGAGTGAAATACCCATGAGGCCAGAAGTAGAAGTACTGTGTTGCAATAAAATAACCACGGTAGTTTGATATGCCCGATACTGTGAAATACATCCAGATAAATCATTGCGGCGATTGCAGCTGCAAAAAGCATCACCATGCCTGAGATAGCAAGTGTCAGTATAATCCATGACCGATGGATACCGAATGACTGGTCCTGCATAGCCAGCAAAGGAAATACAAGTTTGGGATATCGTATTAATTTTACAACTAGTTCTAGATTAATGATGACAAGACCTTTGCTTTTCATGTTTGTGCTTGTGGGTTTCACTTTGCAGGCGCAATCTTTAACACCTAAGAATTTTCCCTTTATTGTCAATGGTCAGGTTGTACGAAACGCATTGAGCGGTGGTGTGAACAATGCTCAGATCAGCAGTGCAGATATTAATCTGGATGGATCGGATGATCTTGTAATCTTTGACCGTGAGGGCAATGTGATCCTTCCGATGATCTATAATAAGAAGACAGGTCAATACGATTATGATCGGAGTTTTGTGCAGTATTTCCCGGTTGTCAAGGACTGGCTGATCATCCGTGATTACAACCATGACAAGATTCCGGATCTTTTTGCGGAATCATCCAATACGCAAGGTGTGGATGGTATTGAAGTGTACAAAGGTGTTGTGCAAGGAGGACATATTGCATTTGTCAAGACCACGAATGGCAAGGGTAATACGGTACTCCACTGGCCCATTGGTTCCGGCGAATCACAGATTTATGTCAGTCCCTATGATATTCCGGCAATAGATGATATTGACAATGACGGTGATTTGGATATACTGACTTATGGAATCGGTGCTGTCCATGTCGAATGGTACCGTAATATCGCTAATGAACGGGGATGGAGCTTTGATTCGCTTCAGTATGTACAAGGCAGTGATTGTTATGGCGGTTTCAGAGAAGGAGGATTTACGGGTGACATTTTTCTGAGTTCACAACCCGGAGAATGTAATATGCTGAAGGCTAATCAGTCGCGTCATTCCGGTTCGACACTGATGAGCGCGGACCTTGACGGCAACGGATTACATGATCTGCTCATCGGCGATATCTCAAGCAATCGTCTTGTCTCCGTTCTAAATCATGGCAGCAAATCACAGGCATGGATGTCGATGCAGGTGCCGACCTGGCCTTCGGCCAGTCCGGTGAATATGCAGGTCTTTCCGTGCGCATTTTCTTTGTCTTCGGCTAGCAATGCAATCCCGTCCGAGATCGCAGTGTGTCCGAATACGCGTATCGTGTCGGCCAATTACAATAATATCCACCTATACCGCTACGATTCTGTGCTTAAAGATTATCGATTTGTTCAAAACAATTATCTGGTCAACGAAATGCTTGATTTCGGAGCAGGTACGCACCCGTGTTTTGTAGATTACAATCAGGATGGGCTGACGGATCTGCTGGTTGGTACGGAAGGTTTTTATTACACAAATAATACACGCGATGCGCGATTGGTACTTTTTGAGAACCAAGGGACAAAGACGGCTCCTGTATTTGTACTTGTGGACAGTAATTACCTTAATTTCAAAATCTACAGTGAGGGGATCAATGCAGTTTATCATTTTACCCCGGCATTTGGAGATTTGGATGGTGATGGCGACCTGGATTTGTTGGTTGGTGAGACTTACGGTTCACTTTTCTATTGTGAAAATATTGCCGGACCCGGAAAAAAATTTCAATTCAAATCACCGATTTATCCCTATCAGGATCTCTCAGTATATGCCAACAATGTCCCATTCATCGTAGATCTGAACCGGGACGGATTGCCAGACATTTTATGCGGAGGCAGACAGAACAACAACAATAGTAACAGCGCACTTTGCAGCAGCTATACCTATTTTCAAAATCAGGGTTCACGGTCGCAGCCAATTTTCAATGCGGATGCCACAATGCTTCCCAATACACAATGTGTCGGCAATGCGGTCATCGATGGGGTCTACAAGGTCTATAGTGCACCTGTCGTGATGGATTTCAATGGAAAGTACACCATTTTCTCCGGAGGATCACAGGGGCAGATCAATATATTCAAAAATATTGAAGGAAATATTTATGGCAATTTTACCAAAACCAATCCCGACTATGGTCATCTGCTGGAAGGGGAGAATGTGCACCTTTCGATTGCCGATATTGACAATGACGGGTTGCTGGATTTTGCTGTTGGCAACAGCAGGGGAGGGCTGAGCCTGTTTGGATCCGATTTGCGAACGGATGGCAGCGGACTCGCAGTTGAGAATCAATCTGAAGAAAAATTCGAAGTGTTACCTAATCCTTTTACCAAGGGATTTACGGTACAGCAAAAATCCGGTTTGCCTTATGACCTGCAGATCACAGATCTTTTTGGAAAACTGGTTTGCGACGAAAAAAATATTTTCCAGCACAATGAACAATTTGGAGAAGATCTATTCCCGGGAATTTATTTTGTCACGATTCGTTTGAAAAATCAACGAACCTATTGTTGTAAAATTTTAAAATTATGAATATTATTAACACAATGCAAAACGGTCTCCTAATTCTTGTCAATCTGACTTTCGTTTACTGTATCACTGCACAGGAAAGTTTCAGAATCATTTCGGAGACAACAGGGCCGAATGCCCGAAGATTAGTTGGCGCTGTAAGTAGTAGCAGCACCGGTACTGTCAGCTCAGATCTGGCCATTATGTCCTCGGTTTATGAAGCAGGGACAAATAATGTCTGGGGCGAACTTAATCGCCTCAACAGCCGTGAACAACTCACCGGTTCATGGCGAATAGACGGACAACAGAATTGTCTGGAATTAATCAAGGTAGTTGAGTTTGAAAATAAATTGTATGCGCTTGCATTCAGTTTTAACATGGGTGAGCAAGGTAAAAGTGATCTTTTAGCAATTTGCTTCGACCCGGGCAACGGAAGTGTATGTTGGTCAAAGATACTCGAACAAAAAAGTCAGTTTATTCCCGGGAGGGCTTTTCTAGTGGTATCTGGTAGTGATTTATTTGCAAGCTACACGATATCTGATACGCTCAATAATACAAAAAATATAATCTGCCGATTTAATCAGGACAATATGATTTGGAAGAGCCAGTGGTCGGTTAACGGGCATCCTGCATATCCTTTAGGTTTGACCTTGAATTCCAATAGTCATTTATTCTTAGCCGCTATGGTGAAAGAAACTTCGGCATTCAGGAATTTAATCTTGCGGGTAGAAGAAGACGGACAGTTGTCCAAAGCGGCATCTTATCGCTTCTTTAATGCAACAGGAGCAGAGTATAACAATGGCTTGCATTTTGCAGGACTGGAAGCAAACAAAGACCTCTTGCATCTATGTGTTCAGCCATCGGGAACAGGAATTTCAATAGATGAATTAGGTCCGGTCTATATTACAATGATCGATGAGGATCTGGCACTCAAGACCTGGAGGAATTATTTTTCGACCATGTTGGTCACAGATTTTAAGATCTCGACGGGTAGGTTTCTGCTTGGAGGTCCTCAGGATATATTATCCGGTAAAGATGGATATACGCTGGTTGCCATCAATAACACCAATGCTATTCCTGAGATTACATCAGTCTTTAAAGATGGATTTCCAATTAATAGCAGAAGCGCAGACAACAATGGTTCGATTACCGGAATGGGAGCCCGCGGAATTGCGCTTGCGGCGACCAATACAAGTGATATAACCAAGATCAATGTGATTACCCAAGCTGACAATACGTTAAGAGGATGCAATGAAACCTTTACATTTAAAGTGGCCAAGGATCCGATTCAAACTGCGGAATTTGCGGGCATAGAATTCACCCAAACGGAGACGATGACGCCACTCGTTTCAGTAGTTACCAGTATGACTCCGATCAAGGCGGGGCTGGAAATTATTTGCAAGGCTACCGGGATTGAAGAAGTCTCAGAATCGAAAAATATTGCAATCCTTTCTCAAAGTCATGAGCAACTTGTTGTGCGAATTCCTCAAAGTATCAACAGTACATTGCCTCTTGACTTAGTTGATTGTTCCGGAAGAAAAATCTTGCTGAAAAAATCCATTCAGAACGAAAGGGATGTTGTCATCGACATCAGTCAGTTAGTGCCTGGATATTATGTCCTGCAGACAGGAGTCGGTAGAGGGCTTCCTTTTGTACAGTTCTGATGAAATGTATATTCTGTTATTGACTGCTCCGGATAACTTTCGTTGCAAAATATAGATATTGCCAATTCATGGCAAAATACAAAGCCTTCGAAATTGCTATCTGGCTGAAATGATTTAACCCGAATTTAGCAGTTAGGAGTCGTAGTGCGAGGCAAAATGGCAATAAAATCAGGGCTTTTGATGAGGAGGCATCGTGGAACTATTCTGACGAATCAAACGAAGTACTAAGTCTTGATTTTGAATTCAGTTTGTCCTGGAATAGGCTTCTAACTGCTAAATTCGGGTTTAAGACTGATTCACAAAGAATCAGTCTCATGACTGTAAAAGAAGATTTGTACTAATTGTACCGTTCCTCCATGCGCTGGATACGCTTTCTCCGGTTGGCTGAATTTCTGAAGAAAGCATAACCCAGTACGAGGCCAATCGGCAGCAGAAAATTCAAATACTTAATGGAAGTGCGAGAAGATTCATCCAACTCCTTGATGGGACGCGTCAATACCGCCTTGGTCCTTAATTCAATCAGACCAGTGTCATCGCTGAGAAAATCCACGGCATTCACAAGCAATGAAACATTGTCTTCGTTAATCTGCTGATTGCGTCCCCTTCCAACAGGGAAATCTCCATCGCCGAATATGATCAATTTGCCGCCGGTGGCGCCATCTGCTTTTTCAAGCAGTCCGCCGACACAGATATTTTTTTCAGTGAACTCACCTTCTGTCCATCTTTTTTGAATGTCGATATTGATGGGGAATTTATCCGTAGCGGAGTGATCAGACGTGTACACCAGCGGCGTGAATTTTGTTCCGGGTAGGCCCTGGAACAACACCGGGCTGGCAAACTGGAGGATCACTCTTTCCAGACCTTTTGTCACGGGATGGAGCGGGAAGCGCTGAATCAGTGGTAAATAGGGCAGTTGTACCGGTGTGTTGAATGTAAAAAATCCGTTTTGCTGCTGGACCTGCACAGAGCCACAGGCGACGTCACGCACCAGTGCCGTGTCGACGGTTACTCCATGCGTCTGCAGCCATCGGTCAGTCCATGAATGATTGACGGAGGAAGCACCGGATTGAAGTTCATAGTCTATTTCATTGAGGCCGATGATGAGATTGCCGCCATTGTGAAGATACTCATCAATCTTGCCCCAGTGCGCCGGTGAGATGGTATCCTCAGGTCGTATCATGACGAGCGTGCGGAAGTCCGAAAGTCTGGTGGTATCGGTAATGTATACAGACTGCACATCGTACAGGATGTCAAGTGATTCATAGACCTGTGCCATCTCCTGCAATGAGGCCTCACGATGGCCCTGAATAAACCCGATTTTGGCCTTGTTGGTGGCACTCAGTTTTTTTATGTTGGTGGTCAATGCGTATTCCATTGCGGTGCCCGGCTGGATGAGTGGAATGATTTCTTTCTTATTGTTGTATTCGAGTGTTGCCCCAAGGAAAGCCTTTAATTGTTTTGCCTGATCTTTTTCCCTGACATTGATCATAACGGGTTGAATGCCCTGCTGCATTGCTTCCTGTTCTTTTTCCGGGCTTTCGTTGGGTGAGATGAATTCGAATTCCAGATTGCCTTTGGCGAGATTTGCATATTCGCTCAGCATGTTTCTGAAATCTTCGCGCGTCTTGGCGATGTCTATCGGAATATCATCCGAAAAATATGCCTTGATTTTCATTTTGTCATTCAGCCCCCGTACCACATCCCGTGTAGCCTGGCTAAGCGTATATTCATGGTTGGCTGTTAAGTCGAGCCTTAAAAACAATTTGCGTGCAACGAAATTAACGGCCACAAAAGCGAGCACTGCAATCAGTATTTTGAATTGAGTATTTTTGATCATGGCGTTAAGGCTTATTTATTTTTAGAAATAAAAGTTTCTGACAGAAACAGTCCAAGCAGGGTCAAACCGGCAAAGAACAAAATATCTTTGGTGTCAATGACACCGCGTGACATTGAATCAAAATGCTTGCCGACACTGAGATCACTCAGCAGGTTGCCAGCCCATCCGCGCATACCGGAACTGATCACATCCAGAATAAAGTGAAACACAATGCCGATCAGCAGAGCCAGCAAGAATGCGACAATCTGGTTGTTGGTGATGCTGCTTGCAAATAATCCGATGGCGATGTATGCTGAACTCATGAGCATCAGTCCAAGATAACCGGACAATGTCGCACCATGATCAATATCGCCAATGCGTGCCACAGAGATGTAGTATGGCAATGTAAAGGCTAGCGCGATCATGATGAGCATCAGACAGGCGAGATATTTGCCCAGGATAAGCTGTCTGGGATTGACGGCCTTGGTGAGCAGGATTTCGAGTGTTCCGGTCTTTTTTTCTTCAGCTAACATTTTCATGGTTACTGCCGGAATGAAGAAAAATAAAGTCCATTTTGCAATCCCGAAAAACACATCAAGGTCTGCCTCTTTACGCATGAATACATCTGAACCGTAAATCCACGTAAAAAATCCGCTAAAGCCCAGGAATGCGATGAGAAGAATGTATGCTGTCAGTGAGTCAAAAAATGAATTTAGCTCACGGCGTGCAATGGTAGCAACGATTGATTTCATCATTTCTATTATTTGATGGTGAGGTCTCGGAAAATATCTTCAAGTTTGGTTTCTGTAGGTGTCATTTCCAGCAGAACCCAATTGTTTTGAACGCAAAGTCTGAATACTTGTCTGTTAAGCGCTTCTTCGGAACTCGACTGGACTTCGTAGCGTTGGTCTTCCCTGTTGACAAGATCCACCATGGTGACACCTGGCAGTTGTCTGAGCGCCTGATAAATATTATCCTGCGAAGGGCCTTCGATACGGACTCGGATGATCTGTCTCGATTCAGTCTGCCGTCTGAGGTTGCCAACGGTGCCGTCTGCCACAATTTGTCCCTTGTTTATAATCAGAATCCGGTCACAGGTTGCTTCAACCTCTGACAGAATATGGGTACTGAGAATGACTGTCTTTTCGCGGCCAAGTTCTTTGATTAATTCGCGAATCTCAACGATCTGATTCGGGTCCAGTCCTGTCGTCGGTTCGTCCAGGATAAGGACCTTGGGATTATGGATCAAGGCATGGGCGAGACCTACGCGTTGGCGGTAACCTTTGGACAGTTCCCCGATTTTTTTGTGTTTTTCATCGTCAAGTCCGCACTTGCGTACCATTTCGCGAATTCTGGCAGGTATTTCCGATGGTGGCACACCCTGTAAAGCAGCACAGAAATTCAAATAGTCCAGCACCGGCATTTCTTCGTAAAGTGGGTTATGTTCGGGCAAATAGCCGATGTCCCGGCGGATGTCCGTATTTTCGGTGCTGCGGCGGTTGCCATACCATATCTCCCCGTGGTCTGGAGTCAAATACTGGGTGAGCATTTTCATGGTTGTGGTCTTGCCTGCGCCATTGGGACCAAGAAAGCCCACGATCTCTCCCGACCTTACCTCAAAAGAGATGTTGTCCACTGCTTTCTGCAGTCCGAAATGCTTAGATAAACCATTGATCTTTAAATCCATAAGATGTTGATTTACAACTTAATAATGTGTCTCTTGCCGAATGCGGGCGAAAATTAAATCCTTTTACTGAGTGATGAAAGGTTTTAAGATTCTTTTAACGGGCCCGGATCATGTCAATACAATAGATTAATTATTTTATTTATATATATCAAATTACTATTTTTGCACTTAAATATGATGAAAAACAAGAATTTATAAATCTAAGTAATAGAAATATAAATTTAATAAATATCAAAGCGCGAAGCAATTTATGGATAGGCCCATACAGGATTCAGTAATTAGGGACTTGATCAGCGCATGGCGAGATTACAGGGCTGAATTCAAGAGGTCTCTAATTGTTTTTCTGGTCATCGGCATCCCGGTCAGCGGATACTTCATTTACCATCATTTCATGACCCCACCCAAATTTGTGGCCAGGGCAAGCTTCATGCTCAATGAAGGCGGAGCGGAGAGTTCTGGTCTAGCAACGATTCTAGGGCAGTTTGGGTTCGGTTCTCCCGGGCAACAGATGAGTCTTCAAAAGATTGTGGAGATCGCCAGAACCAGAATACTGGCTGAAAAAGTATTTCTAACCGGGGCTACAGTGAATGGAAAAAATGATTTGCTGGCGAATCATCTGATCTCACAACTTAAAGCTTCCGGCGATTGGACTGTTCAGCGCCCGTGGCTTCAAAAGGACCCTTTGGAGAATTTTCTTTTTGATTCATTAAAAGAAGGGCAGGCGTTACTCCGCCAGTCTGCGGTTAAAAAACTGCATCTGCAATTGCTGAAAAGGCTGGAGACCTATTACAATGAGAAGACCGGAATCATGGAGCTGTCGGTAGCCACAGAGAGTCAGGACCTCTCTTATGAGTTGTGTCATCAGTTGTATGCGCAGCTCAGTTCATTCTATGTTGACAAGGCGGTGCAAAAACAAAAAGAGACGTACGAGAAAATCAAATTCAAAGTTGATAGTCTGCGTGCCCTAATTCAAAGTAGGGATTATGCACTGGCAGGATTTAGGGACAGTTACCGAAATACCTGGACCAGCACGGACGCCGTGCCTCAGACACAGATTGACAGAGATGTTCGCATGCTCAACGTGATCTATGCAGAAGCCCTGAAAAATCAGGAAATTGCTTCTTTCACTTTGCAAAATCAGACACCATTTATTCAATCGCTGGACCTCCCGTTAAAACCGCTGGAGCAAAAAAAGGAGAATCTATTCGTCAACTTGGCTAAGATTTTTTTCTTGACCCTGCTTCTCGGTTCAGTCTTTATCATTTTTCGCAAGATCATCAGGGACAACAGTTAATCTTATCCTATGAAAGTCGTCATACTGGCAGGTGGTTTAGGAACACGTCTCATGGAAGAGACTGGCTCAAGGCCCAAGCCAATGGTTGAGATCGCGGGCAAGCCCATGCTCTGGCATATTATGAAAATCTATGAAGCCCAGGGCTTTAATGAATTCGTGATCTGTCTTGGATACAAATCACACATGATTAAGGAATATTTCCTCAATTACTATCTATACAATTCGGATGTGACCATTGAGCTGGCAAACAATAAAGTAGATGTGCACTTTGCCAATACGGAGCAATTCAAGGTTAGCCTGATTGATACCGGGCTTAATACAAATACAGCTGGAAGGATCAAGAAAATTAAAAATTATCTCGGCGGCCAGCCGTTTTTATTGACTTACGGAGATGGTGTCGCCAATATCGATCTTCAGGCGCTCATCAACTGCCATCAAAAGAGTGGAAGGCTGGCTACGCTCACCTCTGTTCAGTCTCCTGGAAGATTTGGACATATCGAAATACGCCCGAATGGTGCAGTTTCACATTTTGAAGAAAAACCCGATGAGGACGGAATGTGGATCAATGCGGGATTTTTTGTTCTCGAACCAGGAATCTTTGATTATCTCGAAGGCGATGTCGAGCAGGTACAATGGGAGAAAGGGCCATTAAAAAAAATAGCAGCAGACGGACTGCTCAATGCATACCGGCATCACGGTTTCTGGAAATGTATGGATGCACTTCGTGATCGAATCGAACTTGAGGAAATGTGGAATGCCGGAAAGGCGCAGTGGAAAATATGGTAAAAGGCCATTTGGAATATTTGAAAAACAGAAAAGTCTTTGTCACAGGGCATACCGGGTTCAAAGGCAGTTGGCTGATTGCAATGCTTCGTCAATTGAATTGTGAAGTATATGGATACGCACTGGAATGCACGTCTGATCCCAATCACTTTTCCTTACTGAAAAGTAATGGTCATTATGTGTATGCAGATATCAGAGATCCAAATAAGCTGAAGCAGGCTGTCAGTGAATCTGGCGCAGAGATTGTTTTTCACCTTGCTGCGCAGTCATTGGTGAGGCCTTCTTATCGCGATCCCCGTTACACCTACGAAGTGAATGTGATGGGCTCACTCAATTTGCTTGAAGCGGTAAGGGCAAGCCCTTCAGTCAGGGCAGTGGTCATGGTAACAACCGATAAAGTATATGCCAACCGGGAAGAACATTATGCTTATCGTGAAGATGATAAACTGGGAGGTCATGATATGTACAGCAGTTCCAAAGCCTGTTGTGAAATCCTTATTGATTCTTACCGTTTGTCCTTTCTAAAGCCGGATCTCGTTACGGAAAATCAACAAATTCTGCTGGCAAGCCTGCGCGCAGGCAATGTAATTGGTGGAGGTGACTGGAGCGAGGACAGGCTGATCCCAGATCTTGTTCGTGCCGCAGCGACAAAACAAACTGCTAAAATCAGAAACCCGCAGGCTGTGCGGCCTTGGCAACACGTGCTGGATTGCCTTAATGCCTACCTGATTGTTGGCGCTGAATTATTAAAAGGCAATCGAGAGGCCGCAGGTTCCTGGAATGTTGCACCGGAGAAAGCAGCGGTTTACGCCGTTGAAAACATATTGACGCTGTCAACACAATACTGGAATGAAATTAAGTATACAATACTTCCACAGCAAAACGCTCCGCATGAAGCCAATTTGCTCATGCTCGACAATACAAAGATCAAGTCAAAATTAAATTGGACACCCGTCTATTCTACACAAGAGACAGTAGCGCTGACCATTGAATGGTATAGGAAATATTATGAATCGGGTGATTGCATCACTGAACGTCAGGTCGAAAAATTTCTGGCCGCATGATTCAAAAAGTTAAAACACCGCTGGATGGATTATGGATTCTTCGTTCTCCTGTGTTTCATGACGAGCGGGGTTATTTCTATAGAGCATTTAGCCCCATGGACGAAGAAATGCCGGGGATTCGTATGGACGTTATGCAAACAAACATTTCGCATAATCACCGCAAGGGGACAGTGCGCGGCATGCATCTTCAGCGCGCTCCATCGCTTGAGGCTAAATTGGTGCGGTGCATTCGCGGCAGTGTCTATGATGTGGCGGTCGATTTGCGTCGGGGATCAGCTGGTTTCTTAAAATATTTCGGATATGTGCTGACAGAACAAAGCGGAGAGGCCTTGTATATTCCTGAAGGATTCGCCCATGGATACCAGGTTCTGGAGGATGACAGCACCTTGCTCTATCATCATTCCGGTAACCATTCACCTCATGATGAATTCATCATGGCTTATAACGAACCAAGAGTCAATATACAATGGCCTGAAGAGATTAGTTTAGTCGGAGCGAAGGACCGTGATGCTGAATTTTTAGGTAGTCAATTTGATGGATTTGAAATATGAACTGTAGATTTTGTCAACAGGAGCTCAAATATGAGATGGTGGATCTTGGATTTAGCCCGCCATCAAATTCATTTTTGACGAAAGCGCAGCTTTTGTTGCCAGAAGTTTATTATCCACTGAAAATCATGGTGTGTTCAAAATGCCTTCTGGTTCAGGTGGATGAGTTTGCCCGTCATGATGACATTTTCAACCATGATTATGCCTATTTCTCCTCCTACGCAACATCATGGTTACAGCATTGTGAAGCATATGCCCAGAAGATGATTACAAGTATGGGATTAGATTCGCAGAACCTCGTAATTGAGATTGCAAGCAATGACGGTTATCTACTCCAGTATTTTAAACAGGCGGGTATACCGGTTCTTGGCATCGAGCCTACTTCCAATACCGCGGAGGTTGCCATAGCAAAAGGAATTCCTACACTGGTCAGATTTTTCGGAAGAGAGACTTCCGGGCAATTGGTATCAGATGAAGTGAAAGCAGATCTTCTGATTGGCAACAATGTTCTGGCTCATGTACCGGATATCAATGACTTTGTAGGAGGCATGGCCGGATTGCTGGCTGAGGGAGGAATTATCACCATGGAATTTCCGCATGTCCTTCAACTGCTGGAAAAGAATCAGTTTGATACCATCTACCACGAACATTTTTCATATCTCTCACTAATGACGGTGCAGCAGATTTTCAGTTCACACGGCCTTGGAATTTTTAATGTTGAGGAATTATCAACCCACGGTGGATCATTGCGAATTTATGCTTGTCATGCATCAGATCTTCATGAAAGGATCATGTCTTCAGTTGAGAAGTTGATTTTGAAAGAAACAGCCTTCGGACTTAAGGATATGGAGACATATAGTAAACTTCAGACCCAGGCGGAAAAAATCAAGGACGAATTTCTTCATTTGCTGATCACGCTAAAAAAGGAAAATAAAACAGTGGCAGCATACGGCGCCGCAGCCAAAGGAAATACCCTGCTCAACTTTTGCGGTGTGCGCAAAGATTTGATCCAATTTATTGTTGATGCTTCGCCGCACAAGCAAAACAAATATATTCCGGGTATGCATATTCCTGTTGTTGACGAACAAATGATCCGTGCTGTGCGTCCGGAATATGTGGTTATACTACCTTGGAATCTGCGTGATGAAATCGCGCAGCAACTAAATTATATCCGAAGCTGGGGTGGTCAGTTTGTTACGGCAATTCCCGAAATAAAAATTTTCTGACCAGGATATGAAAATACTCGTCAGTGGTGCCAGCGGTTTTATTGGGGAATATGTGCTCAGCGCACTTCGTGCAAAGGGTATTGAGGCGGTTGCCTTATGCCGTACAATGCCTGCTCAAGGATCCCCGGGGATTACATGGCTAATCCAAGATTTCGGATCCTCTATCAGTTCAGAAAATATATTACAGATAAGTAACTGTGATCGGATGATTCATCTCGCATGGACGGGGCTGCCGAATTATGGCAGTGTTGCTCATATCATGGATAATGTCTTGCCACAATATCATTTTATTCAGCAAATTCTTTCGATGGGCATTCGCGATATTACCATCACCGGAAGCTGTCTGGAGTACGGGATGCGAGCAGGTGCAATACACGCTGAAGACCCAGTAGATCCACAGATTCCGTATGCAATAGCCAAAGACGCATTGCATCGTTTACTTCGTTTCGAAACTAGAAAAACACCTTTCAGACTCAAATGGGTAAGACTTTTCTATATGTATGGCGCCGGACAGGCAGCATCCAGTCTGTATTCGCAGCTGATGGAAGCGATTCGCAACGGGCAGTCCGAATTTAGAATGAGCGGAGGTGAGCAGGTGCGGGACTTTATGTCCGTCGAAGCCGTCGCAGAATATCTAATTGATGTGAGTATTTCCGAAAGTGAAAGAAAAATTTTCCACTGTTGTTCCGGGCACGGGACCAGGGTTATTGATTTTGTTGAAAATCTAATTACACAATATCATTCGAAAATTAAACCAGAACGAGGATACTATCCATATCCAGAATATGAGCCAATGAATTTTTACGGAGTGCCTACAGTAATAAACGAAAATTAAATGAATCCAATACAGCAATTTGAGGAGGAGCGCAGAGAAAGAATAGCGCGTAACGGAAGTGACACGGCATTAATAGAAGCTGCAGGACAATTTAATGTAGCTTCCAACAGATCGCAGTATTCCTATAATTTTTCCTGGATGGGAAGACCTATCATTCAATATCCGCAGGATATGATTGCCATGCAGGAACTGATTTGGCAAATAAGGCCTGACGTAATTGTCGAGACGGGTATTGCTCATGGCGGTTCGCTGATCTTTTACGCATCAATTTTACAGCTGACGGGCAAGGGCCGGGTGATTGGTGTGGATATTGATATTCGCGAACATAACCGGAATGCAATCGAACAGCATCCAATGTATAGACATATCACCATGATCCAGGGTTCATCTGTGGATGCTGCGGTGGTAGATCAGGTGCGTCAAATGATCATGCCCGGAGAAGTGGTCATGGTTTTGCTTGATTCAAATCACACCCATGATCATGTTATACAAGAAATGAAGATGTACCATGACATGGTGACCCCGGGTTCATATCTGGTAGTTTTTGATACCATTATTGAAGATATGCCGCGCGGTATGTATGATCGTCCGTGGGATGTCGGAAATAACGCCAAGACCGCTGTCATTGAATTCCTTCACAATCATCCGGAATTCGAAATCGATCACGAAATGGACAACAAGCTCCTCATCAGTGTGGCGCCTCAGGGATATCTCAGACGAACTAAATAACTCAATTGAACCAGCTCGGTAAAAATATTCTTTCGAATTTTGGGATGCAGCTGATGGTGCTGCTCTCACAGCTGGTCTTGTTGCCATTCTATGTTCATTTATTGGGTGTTGAGGCGTATGCATGGATTGGAATCTATGTCTCACTTCAGGGGCTCTTTGTTATGCTCGATCTTGGAATGAGTACGACCATCAATCAGGAGATGGCACGGCTATCAGGTGATGAAGGTTCAAAAAAAGAAGCTTCACACGTTCTCAAGACATTTGAGCTTAGTTATTGGATGATTGGTCTTTTCATCTTTGTACTGGTCTATTTTTTAGTCCCACTCATCACGAGTTCGTGGGAGGCGCAAATATCCGCTTCACAATACCGTTCAGGAATTCTATGGATCGCTATTCTGGTTGTACTTCGATTTCCAGTCAGCTTCTATATGGGGGCGCTTAATGGCATGCAACAACAATTCAACATGAATGTGTTGCTGATCTTGCTTGAGATACTCAAATTCGCAGGGATTGTAATCGGAATACGTTGTATATACGCTGATATTCTTTTGTTTTTCTGGGTCAATATCGCCATCGGAATTCTGACGATCGCAGGACTTCGTTATCTAGCCATAAAAGTTTTGGGCAAAGGATGGGGCCAAGGCCGTTTTGAATGGGAGTATCTGAGAAGAAACTGGCGTTTCAGTCTTGGTGTGAGTATCATTTCGCTTGCAGCGGTGGCCGTCTCACAGATGGATAAAATCCTGCTGGGCAAATTGGTGAGCATGCACGACTTTTCACTCTATACACTTGCCTTTTCGATTGCGGCGCTTCCAACAAGAATTACCGGGTCAATCGCTTCAGCATTCTATCCATTGTTTGTGCGTGAAAAATCCAATGAGCGAATCGAACAACTTATCACAGTCTATCACCGAAGTTGTCAGGCGATCAGTATCATCATATTGCCGGCAGTGATCATTTCGATTCTCTTCATGCCGGAATTACTGACACTTTGGTTTGGTAACAAGGAGACCGCAGACAATCTGGTGCCATTGGTAAGGGTATTGATGTTAGGATTTTGTTTTAACGGGCTGGTCACGATGCCCTATTATTTGCAACTGGCCTTCCGCTGGACCAGACTATCTGTCTATAAGAATTTGATAGCCCTTGTCATTTTGCTTCCCGGGTTGTATTTATCAGTCCTGGGTTATGGCATTTCCGGTGCCGTATGGATTTGGTTTTTGCTGAACCTGTTTTATTTTGTTCTTGAGATTCCAGTCATGCACGGTAGAATACTGAGAAGTGAAATCACGAAATATTATACCCATGATACAGGATGGGTTATGTTGTTGAGTGCGTTAATTAGCTTTGGTTTTTGGTTTTTACTGCATTACTGGACTATTCATGATTTTGTATTGCTCCTTCTTCTTATGCTGCTTGGTGTTGGCCAGGTTATCCTGCTCAATAACCTAAGTACCGAGAAACCGCTTCGGTATTTATTTTTCCGCAATGAAAATTCTGCACCTTGAGAAAATTTAATATTGTCATACCGACCAAGGACCGTTGCGAAACACTGGAATGGACACTTCGCTCATGTCTTGCCATTGAGTATCCGAATTTTGAGATCATTGTTTCTGACAATTGCAGTGAAGACCAAACGGCAGAAATTGTGCAGTCTTTCAGTGATTCAAGAATTAAGTATTACCGTACGCCGGAAAAACTCGGGATGACAGCCAATTGGGAGTTTGCGCTTTCCAAAGTACAGGAGGGTATGGTCAGCATACTGGGTGATGATGATGCCTTTATGCCCGACAGTCTGCAAAGGATTAATCGCCTCCTGGACGAATCACAGACCGATGCAATCGCCTGGAAACAATCATTTTATCGCTGGCCATCAAATCATTTTGTCAGAATAAAAAATCTCCTGAGCATTCCGTTCGATCGAAAAGTTGAAATTCGTCAGGGACGGCTTGAACTTCAGTCCTTGATTTCGCTAAAAAGACTTCCCGCGGATATGCCATGGCTTTATGCAGGCTTTGTAGATATCAGGTATATCCGGCAAATTAAAGATTTGTGTGACGGAAACTTTTTCTTTTCCAAAATACCAGACATCTATTCCTCGATTGTTCTGGCTTCTGTTATTGACCGTTATGTATTTTCCAGCTATCCGTTAAGCATCGCAGGACATTCTTCCAAATCCAATGGTGCAGCGCAAATACAATCTTCCGAACATGTCGCCGAACAGAATTCACAGTTTCTGAAAGAATCGACATCTCATCCTTTTCATGAAAAGCTTGAGTTTGTGCATGTTTATCCAGTGCTGATCTGGGAATGCTACTTACAGGCTAAGGAAAAAAACATAATTCCTGATGGAATTCAATTCAATCCTCAGTTTATGCTCGATGAGGCTGTCAGGGATTGTATCAGGCTCAATTTCCTGGACCGCGATAAAGACCTTCTGCGCGCTATTGCAATAAAAAATAATCTGCGACTCAGGATGCCTGAATACAAGACGATGGTATGGTTAGCCAACAAAAGTTATAAAGTTAGGACCTACTTAAGTACGTGGCTCAGCAATCATTTTTTACGGTGTGATGCCTACGGCATTGACAACATATTTGAAGCGGCCAATCATCATCGTAGCCTGGAGCAAGAGGTTACTTCTCGATGGCAAATGATTCTAGGCAATATTCAGTTGCTAATTAAAACTTTATGATCGAATGATCAGTGTTTGTCAGATCGGCGCAAGAATGGGTTATGCGGTTCCGGCCTCTCTGGAACGCAAAGACCATTTGTCGCGTTTGTATACAGACATTTGCGCAGGCGGTACATTCGCTCAGTTGTTGAACGTTGCAGGAAAAATCATTAACCTGGATGGAGTGCGGAGATTGGGTTACCGACGACCGCCGGTGGACAGAAATAAAATCGTGCAATTTCCCCGGCTTGGACTCGAGTATTTTTACCGCAAACATAAAGCTGCTACGCTGCAGGATGAAGTAGGCACTTTTATGTGGATGGAAGAGCACTTTGCCAATAGCATTATTCCGCTGCTAAAGAATGATCCATGCGATACGATTTATTCCTATAATACCGCATCACTCCATATCATTCGTAACAAGCAAGATAAGAAAGTTGTCCTCGAGCAATGTTCATTGCCCTATTTGGAATACCTGAAGCTGGTCGCAGAAGAAGAGCGAAGATATCCGGGTTGGACCTTGTGCCCGACAGAAGCTTTGCTGTCTGATCCTGTCGTAATTGAATATACTTCTCGGGAAGGCGAAGAATTGAATCATTGTGATCACATTATTTGTCCATCAACTTTTGTACTAAGTTTCTTGGCAGCACGGGGAATTCCTGCGGACAAAATTTCGGTTCTTCCTTACGGTTATTCATTCATAAATGATTCGGTGGCCAGAACGCTTGCTGGCAGGATGCGCGTGGCAACCATTGGCGCTGTTGAACTACGAAAAGGCATTCACCATTTTTGCGAAATCGCTAAAAGATATACAGATGCTGATTTTCTGGCTATTGGTAAGATAGCTGATACCATCCCGGAAGATCGTCTCGCTGAGTTGCAAAAATTTGTGCAATGCACCGGTCATTTAGATCGCGGACAATTGGAAAAACAATTTGAAACCATCAGTGTCCTTCTCTTGCTGACCGTCGGTGAAGGATCAGCTACTGTAGTCTATGAGGCTCTTGCCAAGGGTATTCCCGTTATTACGACACCTGCGTGTGGTTCAATTGTGGAAGACGGTATATCAGGATTTATCGTCGATCGGCATGATCATCATCAGATTATTGACCGACTGGAACGGTTGTCTCAACCGGATTTCTATCAGGAGATGTCCTGTAACGCAATCATGCGATCCAGCTATGGAAGCCGCGCAGCATACGGGGATAGATTGATATATACATTGCAAAATATTCAAAGCGGCATAGGGTGAAATTGTCTTTCTATACAAATATTCCGACGCCGTACCAGGATGATTTTTTTACAGCGCTGGCGCGGAAAACTGATTTTAAGGCTTGTTATTTTGCCAGAACGGAATCCGACCGTTCATGGAATGACCGAACAGTGGGTTTTCATGAAGAATATCTTTCGAATGGATTTTTTGCAAAAATGATCCAAAGACGTTTCAAGGATTTTCATTATAGTTTAGGCATTTTCAGGAAGAGCCTCAAGGAAGATGCAGATTTTATTATTCTGGGAGGTAATTATTTAGCGTTAAACAATTTTTTTGCTGCCATGATTCTGAAATCCCGTGGTAAGCGACTTGGTTTTTTTTCGGAGCGAATAGGTCAAAGTACAGGGCTGAAAGGTCTGGTAAAGAAAATTTACCTAAGCCTTTTCCTGCGCATGATCGATATCTTGATATTCATAGGGCACACTGCCAGACAATCTTACAACCGACTTGGTTTTACCGATTTCGATAGTGTGATCGTGCCCTATAATATTGATCCTTCTCCATATCAACGTGCAGCCATGGATTCTCAGATCCGGGATGAAGTAAGACGTAGACTGAATTGCGGTGATAAGTTTACCTGTCTGGTATCCGGTGCGCTCATTGAACGAAAGGGTGTAGATCTTGCGATCCGCACAATGAATAGGCTTGAACTTGAATACCCGGATAAGTTTTCCTTGATCATATTGGGCGGAGGTCCGCTTGAAGAACAATACCGGGAGATGTCGGGCACTAATATTCATTTTGAGGGATTCCAACAAAAAGATAAATTGCCTGCGTACTTCGCCGCAGCGGATGTATTTCTTTTTCCCACGCGATATGACGGTTGGGGATTGGTAGTCAATGAGGCGATTTCTACCGGATTGCCAGTCATATGCAGTGCCAGCGCCGGTGCATCAGAATATATAACAGATGGGGTTAATGGATTTATTGTTCATGATGAAGAACTGACTTCCTATGCAACATTACTCGAACGACTGTTTCACAGTGATTCATTGCGGAGTACCATTCGGCAGAACAATCTGTTGTTGAGCAAAGAGATCTCATCCGATGCCATGGCGGATCAATTGTTGGGCGCAATCAAAAGGATGTCATCATGATGTGGTTAATCATAGGTATAAATATTCTGGTGTATGCTGCAGGATTTGTATTGTGTGCGAGCAGGGGTATCAGGGATCATCTGATTTTCGCCTTTTCATGGTGTATCTTTACCATTTACCACTTTATTACGCCGCTTTATTTCTACCTGAATGGAAGAAGCACAGTATGGGGAGATGAAATCGAATACGTCAAAGTTGGGGAAGATATTCATGCGTATTACGATGAGGGAATGCTGATCTATGGGCTGGCAAACCTGATATTTCTTTGTGGATATTTCTTTATCACACGGCCAAGAATAGAAGCAAAAGTTGTGCGATACAGCAACAGCGTTCCGTTGATGTTCTGGATTTTTATGGCTTGTTTTGGGATTGTGCTGATTAATTTTACTTCTTCAGGATTTAGTATCCTGGACATCCTTCGCGGCAACGCTGAAGAAAACCTCTTTGGCGCAACCGGCGCCAGTAATTACATGAAGAATTTTGCGGACTCCATGGTCACCGCTTTAATTATGGCTTTTGCGCTCAGAATGGATCGGAGACTGTTCCTGGTTCTGCTGCTTTTGTCCTTTGTGATTTTTGCATTGATGGGATTCAGATATCGGATCATTATGACGATTCTGGGTATTTTGTTATTGGTTTTCTATCAGTATCGTGGTACTGTCAATGCGTGGTGGAAAACCGTCGCGGGTGTAACTTTGGTTTTTTATTTTCTGATATTCATAACCGTCAACCGTTATCCACTAATCCAGGGAAAATTTACCGCATTAGAATATAATCCTGTCAATTTTAAAGCTGGAAACTTACTTGCAGAACAGACACGTGGTTTTCTGGACGATATCAATATCATCAAGTACTATGATACCAGGGACGAAGCGGTGCACGATTACGGCGTGACCTTTCTTTATTTTCTTGTAAGGGCTGTGCCACGAGCTTTGGTTGGGGACCTGAAAGACAGTTGGTATCCGCCGCCTGCCTTTCCGATTATTGACAAGGCCTATAATCTTCCCCCGATCTGGGCGGCAACCGGTGAGGCACCTTTGCATTATGCTTACTTTTACATTGCTGGCGGCGCTGCGTTTTTATGGATTGGCGCATTTGTAGTTGGCTTGATTTTAGGTCTGATCGAAAGGAAGCTGGATTACAGGGATGAGAGACACCGGATGATTCTGATCATCATTGCGATCTCGCTCTTTAACTGGTATACAAGGGGCTACTTTCCGCAATTTGTAGACAATCTAGCATTTCTGCTGATCCCGGTTTTTATTTACTACTCAATAATCAGAAAATATGCCATCTGAATATGTCTTGTTTGCAGGACCCTATCCGCCACCAGTTCATGGGCAGTCCTACGCATTCAAAATGGCGTATGATAATTTTAGAAAAAATAAAATCCTTCTTTCGCAAAATCTCGAAGTGTCCAGCAACACCTTACGTGTATTGATGACCATTAAAACTTTATTTCGCTACATATATCTTTTTTCGAGGTATAAAATCAGCGTTGTATACCTTGCAGGATCTCGTTCGATGCTTGGCGCATTCAAAGATATAGTGCTCATAAACCTTTCCCGCTGGAATGGCGCCAGGGTCATCAACCATGTGCACGCAGCACATTTTAATTTGTTCTTGCAGCGATTGCCAGGATTTGTACGCAATATTTACCAAAGGGCTTACAAGAAGGTCAATGTATTCATCTGTCTGCTTCCGCAAATGAAAGAAGAATACACGGATTTTCAGCATACTGCAAGCATTAAAGTAGTGGGAAATTTTTACGACCCGGCCATGGATCTGTTGGAGGATCAAGATCTTGCATCGTTTGCTGAACCCGTCATGTGTTATTTTTCCAACCTTATCTATAGCAAGGGAATATTTGATGTGGTGGAAGCTTTTCAAATTTGCAAAAAGAAATTCCCTGCACTCAAGCTGAGGGTAGCAGGTAATTATGGATCTGATGCGTGGATGAATGCTTCTGAGGTGCGCTCTCGTTTTGAAAATATTTTGCGCGAGCAACCGGATATTCAATATCACGGTCCGGTATATAACCAGGCAAAAACAAATTTTCTTCGCAGTGCAGAAATATTCGTGCTGCCGAGTTTTTACAGTAGTGAGGCTTTCCCAATCTCCATTCTTGAAGCAATGCGACAAGGCAATGCAATTATTGTATCGGATCACCATTACCTTGCAGGTGTCGTCAATGTAGAAACCGGTAAAGTAGTCCCGCCAAGAAATCCGGAAGCACTGGCTGAAGCGATCAACAAATGGTTGTCTCAACCTGAGGAGCTTCTGAAAATTCGTAAGTGCTGCAGAGAATTTGCAAAATCAAGGTTTGAATCAAGCCGATACAACGAACATCTGGAAAAGATTATTCACAAAGAATTGAGTCGCTGAGCATGTGTGGTATCTACGGTTATATCGGCAAGGAAATGCTATACGATCTGGATCGCATAGACGCACTGATCGCCCACCGCGGACCTGATGATCGTGGGAATCTGGTGTGGGAAAATGTGAATCTGATCCATCGCCGACTTGCAATTCAGGACCTCAGCCCGCACGGGCATCAGCCCATGATATCCGATGATGGACGATATGTGATCATATTCAATGGGGAGATCTACAATCATCGAGAGCTTCGGATTGCATTAAGCGAACAATTTCACTTCAAGTCACAGTCCGATACAGAGACATTGCTTTATGGATTTGCAGCCTGGGGTGAGCAGATTTTTAATAAACTGAACGGAATTTTCGCCCTTGCGATTCTGGATAAGCAATCCGGTATTCTCACCCTAGCAAGAGACCACTTTGGCGTCAAACCGTTGTATTATTATCACAGCGAAGGCAAATTTGTTTTTTCATCAGAACTTAAAGCGGTCAATGGTACGGAAGGCATTGAACACGCTGTATGCATGGAAGGTATCGTCAATTACCTTTACTATCTTTGGTCGCCAGGCGAAAAGACCGCCATTGATGGCATGTTCAAACTCGGTGCAGGACATTACATGCAGATACGATGTGCTGATGCAGAAATTCTGCTTTGCAAAAAGTACTATGAACTTCCATTCGGGCAGCTCAGCGAAATCAAGAATTACAAATACTGGGAAAAGGAACTCGAAGAAAAATTGTTTGCCGCTGTGGAACGGCAGCTTCTGTCCGACGTGCCGGTTGGATTTTTTCTCAGCGGAGGTCTTGATTCCAGTTTGCTGACTGCGATCTATCGCAAACTTTTTCCGAATCGACCGATCAAAGCATTTACGATTCGCAATGGCAAAGAATTTGAGGCTGAAGGATTTGCCGATGATCTGCAATATGCACAGCATGTTGCACAATTTTTAAATGCAGACCTCAGCATAATTCCTTCTACGATTGACCTTGTCAAGGATTTTGACCGGATGATCTGGCATCTGGACGAACCACAAGCTGACCTGGCACCACTCCATGTAGAGAATATTTGTCGTCAGGCCAGGGCAGAAGGCTATTACGTGTTGCTTTCCGGGGCAGGTGGTGATGATCTGTTCAGCGGGTATCGAAGGCATCAATCTATCCATCATGAAAAAATGTTACGGTACATTCCATTTGCAAATTCATTGCTGAGAATAGCCTCATATTTGATGACGAGTCCTAATCAAAGAAGAATACAAAAATACATTGATACGACCGGGAAGGGCCATGGTATGGAAAGTCTCGTCAATGCGTACGGGTGGATCGGCATTAGTGAACTGCAGGAACTTTTTGCAGAGCCTTGGAGATCAAAGATTCTTTCTTTCGATCCACGTAAACAGCTCTTGTCATCATTGCAATGTATTCCTGACGAACATGAATCCCTCAACAAGATGCTGTATTGGGATATCAAGTATTTTCTCACTGATCACAACCTTAATTACACCGACAAACTTTCCATGTCACAGGGTGTTGAAGTACGGGTTCCATATCTTGACCGTGAGTTGGTGGAATTCAGTACACGACTTCCAGTTGAGTATAAAATGCGCGGCACTACAACAAAATATATCCTGAGAAAACTTGCAGAGAAGTAT
Source organism: Saprospiraceae bacterium (assembly GCA_019694255.1). Taxonomy (GTDB): domain Bacteria; phylum Bacteroidota; class Bacteroidia; order Chitinophagales; family Saprospiraceae; genus Vicinibacter. The sequence goes on along the minus strand of JAIBCI010000052.1, from coordinate 24,132 downwards.
CTTCCCAAGGAAGTTATTTATCGTCCTAAGACGGGCTTTGGCGCGCCTGTCCGACACTGGTTCAGGAATGAACTCCGCGGATGGGTAGATCAACGATTGAATCATGAATCGCTGGTCAAGCAGGGAGTATTTAATCCAGAAGCAGTGCAGGCATTTATCCACAAAAATCAAGCAGGAGATATTGACGGTTCCTTTACCATCTTATCACTGATTGCGATAGAATCATTCATTCGCCAGTTTGGCGTCAATACAACACACGAAGTATGAAACAAATCATACAGGATATCCGACACGGTGACACGATGCTCGTAGAGACACCCGTGCCGGCACTACTTCCGGGTCATGTCCTGATACGGACGCATTATAGCCTGGTGTCGGCAGGAACGGAGCGCATGCTCGTCGAGTTTGGTAAAGCTGGCTGGATAGAGAAGGTCAAGCAACAACCAGATAAGGTTAATCAGGTGATTTCCAAAATAAAAAGCGATGGACTGATACCCACCGTTGAAGCCGTCATGCGCAAGCTGGATCAACCCATAGCCCTCGGATATTGCAATGCCGGTGTTGTGATTGATGTGGCATCGGATGTAACCACATTGCGGGTGGGAGACCGCGTGGTGTCCAATGGGCCGCATGCCGAGGTTGTCTGCGTAGGAAAAAATTTGGTGAGCCGTATTCCGGACAATGTGGCAACCGATGAAGCTGCCTTTGCTGTTATTGCAGCGATTGGCTTGCAAGGCATCCGCCTGGTCAATCCTCAACTGGGCGAAGTCATTGTCGTGATGGGTCTTGGACTGATTGGACAACTGACTTGTCAATTGCTTGCAGCCTCTGGTTGTCGTGTGATCGGCATTGACATGAATGAACAAAGAATAAAACTTGCAGCACAGCACGGCATAGAGACGATATTATCTGCGCCCGATGTAGATGTTACAAACAATATACATTCGATGACGGGCGCCCAAGGTGCTGATGCGGTCATTATCACGGCCACTTCCAGTTCCGACGAGCTCATTTCTCAGGCAGCCAGAATGAGTCGCAAGCGCGGAAGGATCGTATTGGTCGGCGTAATTGGATTGAATATCCGGCGCGCAGATTTTTATGAGAAAGAGTTGACCTTTCAGGTTTCCTGTTCTTACGGTCCTGGCCGTTATGATCCCGATTATGAGCAGGCCGGGAAAGATTACCCTTATCCATTTGTACGATGGACTGAGCAGCGCAATTTTGACGCAGTATTGATGGCCATGTCACTGGGAAGACTGAAGGTGCGGGAACTTATCAGCGAGACAGTGGCGCTTGATAACTACCAACAGATTTACAGTCAGCTGGGAAAAAGTACTTCGCTGGCATCTTTGTTGCAATATGATGTTCAACGTCAACTCACAGACCATGTCCGAATTGCTGCCGCTCCTTTGATTTCAAAGACTTCACGCAGTATTGGATTGATCGGAGCAGGCAATTTTGTGACCTCGGTATTAATGCCGGCATTGCATACATTGAGAGCGCCCGTACAGGTGATCGCGAGTCAAAAAGGATTATCCGCCGCGCAGTTGGCAAAAAAGTATCGAATCGCAGAGGTCACGACCAACTCCCAGTCAGTTATTGACGATGACAATATTGGTGCGGTGATGATCACCACACGTCACGATTCGCACGCAACGCTCGTCCAGTCTGCACTTCTAAAAAACAAGCATGTATTTGTCGAAAAACCGTTGGCCATCACAGTGGCACAACTCGAAACACTGATCCCGGTCATACGAAATACCAACGGATCCCTGACGTTGGGTTATAACCGGAGGTTCAGCCCGGCTGCAATGGCCGCCAGAAAAGTCTTGTCGCAAAGCAACGCGCCCATGCATATTGTAATGAACATGAATGCCGGGCATATTCCTTCGGAGCACTGGACACAGAATTTGGAGACGGGTGGAGGAAGGATTATTGGCGAGGCGTGTCACATGATTGATCTCGCTTCATATTTCACAGGTTCTTGGCCAGTTGAAGTTTTTGCACTGGCAACAGGACCAGTTCGAAAAGATACAGATAACGCGACCATTTTGATCCGATATGAAAACGGAAGTACAGCTGCAATTAGTTATTTTTCATCCGGAAATAAAGAATATCCCAAAGAAAGAATCGAAATACACCAAGGCCAGACAAGTGCCGTTATGGATAATTTCAAAAAACTTACATTCTTCGGCAAATCAGGGGCGGGCTGGTCTGGTCGCCAGGACAAGGGTCATCTGACCTTGTACAGACACTGGCTCGATCTGGTACTTCGTGGCGCACCACCAGTCTTTGATCCGGAAGATCTGATCCTCACCAGCAAGGTGTCCTTTGCAGCGCTGGAATCAATTGTTAGTGGTGAAAGAATAAAGGTTTGAAGTATAGAAACTAATAATATTGCTGAGATTAAGTTGTCGCTATTATAACTAATTCTCCCTAAACACTTTCGGAAAACTACTGTCCTCCGCAAGGTCTAATTCCAGTTTTGTGCCATCTTCTGTCAATACGCCAACAGTAAACGCTCCGTATGCCATCAGATGCAATTGGGCAATACCATTTTCAGCCAACATCGTTCTGACAGGCTTGATAAAAGTAGGGTGTAGGTGAAAGGTCACCTTGCCAATGAGTGGTTTGGCGGAGTTGGTCGATGCAACAATGAGCGTTACTTTGAATAAAGTCGAATTGTTTTCAATGGGAACAACCGTAGCGGAGAGACGCTTCTCGTTATTGATACTTAGCCCTCCCCAATGCCCTTTTTCAGGATCATCGGGATGTTCACTTCCGGAGACTTTGTCCGCATCAAGAATATGTTCAATCCCCATGGTCTTAAACACTGGTTGAAGATGTTCAAAATTGTCGGTAAGGATTTTCTTGGGCAGCGTCTGTGTCGCGCCCAGAGCATAGTCGTTGAGTTCTTTTTTTAAATCATGTTTTTCCTTTTGCTCTTTTTCAATTACTTGATTTTGCTTTTCAATAATTTTCGCTGCTTCGGCTTCTACAGTAACGGACTTTCCGTCCACAACGACTTTGGTCGTTCGGTTAAGTAAGCCGTAGACACCTGAAAATAAAAGTCCCAGATGTCTTCTCACCATAACCAAAATAATCAGGGTCGTCACCTGCCAGTTAAGAATACTGGATAACTCTCGTAGACTCGCAATGATATCTTTCATCGATAATTGTCTTTTGGGTATTTACGAATTGGGTTTCTGTGTAGCGGCTTCTTCTTTTGTATTCTTGTTCCAGACATTGATACCATAAGGGATAATTCCAATTCCCAATCCTGCCAGAATTTTCCATAATCCATCAAGGTTCATGGCGTTGTTGCATTGTGCTACCAGCATATAACCATAATACATCACCAGGGTGGTGGAGGCGAAAATGGCGGTTAGGCCGGTCAGTATCAGAATAAACCGCGAGGTGCTTTGAAGCTTGTTGTTTTCTCCTTCATCCGGAGTAATTCCTAATAATCGGGATGCCGTAAAATCTTTTGAATTCCAAAACTTGATCATAAAGATGAAGGCCAATAGAAGCATTGTGCCTGGCATAAAAAGTACTACGAGCCACTCCCAAAAACCGGTTACTTCCCCGGTGCATTCTGTTTTCTGGCAAATCATTAGATTCTTCTTGAGTGAATCCAATTGATGCGACAGGCTATCCAGTTTTCTGTTTGTCAGGGCCAATTGTATGGAGTCATTGGCGGTTTGAATAGCAGCATCGGATTCGGCTTGAGCAGAGATAATTAAATATGGCTGCAATGCCAATGATAAGGAAGGACCGGTAAATTGTAGTGAAATTCATATGATGTATATTAGTGATGAATGAATTGAGCAGATCAAGGGGTAACAACCAATGAAATGAAATAACTGAGCACAAAAATATTTCACTATATTATCAAATGGAATATAACCTTTGTTATATTAGAATAAAGAAACCGCGTAAATTCTTTTTATTCTTTACCAGTTTATAAATCTATTCCGCTCAAAAATAAAAACATTTCATTACTCACCAAGTCTTTATTCTGGAATATTTTACAGCTTACGTCAACTTACAGAGATTTGGGTCCAGCTATTGCGTAAATATCGGCTATGCCATCTAGGCATCTTCATGTCCTTCGTCCAGGCTGGCTCTCTTCTCCAAATTTCTCAAACCCCAATGTAAAAGAAGTGGGATAAGCAAAAGCATGATTCTGGATAAAACGGGGTAGAAAAACGAAACCACCATCGAAACTAAAAAAACCAGTGGGATTACCAAACTTCTGTAAATGCCCAACTTAATTCTTGAGTTCGCAATTCGGTGAGTCAATAAATCTCGTTTTGGAGCACTCACATAATACCATAATAAGCAGTTCATCAAACCGGTTAGACACATGTTAATTGAATAAATTATATAGGGGAGTAGCATGTTGGTATGCTCACTATACTCTCCGGCCAATCCGGAAGTAAACGGAATGGTGACTATGGTAAACAGGAAGGCAAGGTTGAGCCAATAGAGCATTGAGGTATGCTTTTTAATGTACCCAAAAATCCTGTGATGTACAGACCAAAAATGTCCTATAATAATAAAACTAATCGTGAAACCTACAAATTTTAGTAGCGTTTCAGATAGATTCTCCCATAAGGAATGATCATTGAATTCCGGCACAACAGGAATTTTAATTTCAATGATCAATAAGGTAATAGCTATTGCAAAAACGCCATCGGTAAAAAATGTCAATCTTTCTATTTGGAAATTTTCCTTTGATTCATCGTGTTTGGCCTCTTTCATTTAACTTCTTAATTTAGTATTTTCTTTTTGTTTCTTTAATGATTCAAGTATCTCAGCTTTTTTTTCATTGCGCATCCTGATTGATGTTTCAGTAAAATATTGATGTTGTTCAATAAAATCAATTTGAATTTGCAGCCAATCGCTTGCTGATATGGGATTTGATATATTTAGTTCATGATATAAGTTAGTGCTAATCGATTCGTAATCATTTCTTCCGAGATAATCTAAATCTGCATCGCAAATAATCTCTTCTAACTTGTTCTTGGGCGATTGAGGAATTTTTGTGGCCCTGATTAAATCACATATTCTTTCAATTTCAGGTTGCGAATATCCAAAATCAGGTAATGTATTGTGTGCTATCTCACAACTAATTTCTTCATGTCCGGTTGCTTGTACTATAAATCCTAAGTCATGATACAAGACTGCGGTCTTTAGTAATTGTAGATGATAAGGATCGACTGATTCAATTGTGGCAATTTCGACAGCGACTTTATAAACATCTTTGGTATGCGCCATGCTATGGTAGGAGAGATGATCCGGGAGTTGAGTCTCAAGTTTATGCTGAACAAACGCTTCCATTGCCTGGAAATCGATGGTGCTCAGAAAATACATTTCCATAGAGACATTGCCCTTCACTGGAATATTACCTCTGTATTCGCAAATGAATTCATCTTTAATCAATTCGTAAGTTGCATTCGAAATGTTGACTTTGCCAATTTCACCGCTACTCTCCATCCGGGATGCGAGATTAACAGTATTTCCCCAGACATCGTAGGCAAATTTCTTGCGCCCGATAACTCCTGCTATGAGTTCGCCGGTATGTATTCCAATTCGAATTTCCCATTTTTGAAGTCCCTTGCTTTGTCGCTCTGCATTTTTGTCATTTACCCATTTTGTAATTTGTTTTGCTGCAAGAACTGCATCTTTAGGATTGCTCGTATTAGGTGTGGGCAAACCGCCAGCGCACATATAGGAATCGCCTATTGTTTTTATTTTTTCTAAATTGTTACGGTCTATGATGTCATCAAATGCCGTAAAAAATTCATTTAAAGTCTGAATGAGCACTACTGGACTTATGGTTGTAGCTGATTGTGTAAATGATTGAAAATCTGTAAATAATACAGTAACCATTTCATAGAATCGGGGTTCGGAAACCCCTTTCTCCTTCAAATCTTTGGCTATTTCCTCCGGCAGAATGTTTACTAATAATGCTTCACTTTTTTCCTTCTCAGCTTGCAACTCGGCCGTGCGTTCAATGACCAATTTCTCCAATTCCTTGTTGTGCCTTTCCAGTAATTTATTCTGGTTCTCCAGTTGCAGGTCCTGATAAAATCCTTTAATGGCTTCGCGAACAGTAAGCGTAAGATCTTTTCCATCCCATGGCTTGGAAATGTACCGATATAAATTTGCTTTATTGACTGCTTCAGTAATAGCTTCGATGTCTGACTGGCCTGTAAGGAGTATTTTATAGGTTGAAGGACTTAACTTATGAACTTCAATGAGCAATTCATGTCCCTTAATTCCTGGCATCAACTGGTCAGAAATTACAATCGGAATGTAGACTTTTTTGTCTAATAAATCTGCTAATAATTCAATGGCTTCCTCACCACTTTCCGCCATTTCGATGTCATAATGATCGCCAAATTCGTGGCCTAATTGTGACTTGAGACCATTCAAAACTAACTTCTCGTCATCTATGCAGATTATAACGCCTCTCTCCATGATCAATTGTTAATCAGATCTATGAGATCACTTTCCATCCACGGTTTAAAAATAACTTTGATGTCCTTTTTTGAATTAATAATTTCTGCAATGATTTTACTGTCGGCATGGCCGGTTAATAAGATGGTTTTTACATTGTTTAATTTGTTTCTTATTTCAACGAGTAATTCATCCCCCTTCATGCCAGGCATTAGCCAATCTGAGATTACGACATAAATTAATTCCGGGTCTTCGCTTCTTAACTGATCAATAATTTCTAAAGCTTCTTCCGCGGATTCAGCAAATTCATAATTAAAATTGCTTCCAAAGTTTCGTGACAATTGTGAATTGAGACTGTCAAGAACTATTTTTTCATCATCTACGCAGACAATATTGAGAATTTTTTTCATTATGCTTTTGCTTTTGGAAATTTAACATAAAATGTTGTTCCTTCTCCCTCAATGGAATGAAAAGTCAGGCTGGCGCCCTGATCTTTTAATATTCTATGAATAATATGCAGTCCTAAGCCGGTTCCTTCGCCCGAAGCCTTTGTTGTAAAAAAAGGCTCAAAGATTTTCCCTTGTATATTTTTTGGTATTCCCTTTCCAGTGTCACCAATACTCACGGAAACATTATCTTCTTCATCTTTTATTTCGATCGTCAAGATACCATTGTTGTCCATTGCCTGTACCGCATTGACTATTAAATTGGTCCAGACCTGATTTAATTGATCAGGGCTTCCATAAATGTCAGGAACCTGTCCATAATTTTTTATGACCTTAATTCCTTGCTTTAGTCGATTATTATAAATTGTCAGAACGGTTTCAATATTCTCACGTATGTTGATCGCCTTAACTTCTTCACTATTTGAAGCATGAACATAAGTTTTTAACGCTTTAACAATTCGTGAAGCTTTATCAACGGCCAGTTGAATGGTTTGGTTGCAATGATATTGATTGCGGATATTATAGGTCATCATAACCAAACGATCAAAATGCGGATTTTTGGTCAATGCGATTAATTCGGTCGTGACTTCTAAAATCCCGACCTGAACCAGTTTGTCTGAAAGGAATCGAGCATTTTCAATGCCTAATTCTGTCAACTCTTCCTTCATTTTTTTCTTTATCTCCCTTTCTTCTTTAGTAGATAAATTCTGAATTTTGCCATTTTGCTGCATAACAAAATGAAAGAATGAATTTTTCTCCTCTTCGTTTAATGTTTCTGAAAACCAAATAAAATCTGTTAGTATTTCTTCAAACGCACGGGATGACTCTTCGGCAGAAGACCTTATTGCCCCTAATGGCGTATTGACTTCATGGGCAATATTGGCAGAGAGTTGGCCTAATGCCGCTAATTTTTCAGATTGGAGTAATTTGATCTGTGTCCATTTTAACTTTTTCTGCTGAAAGTAGAAAGATAAAAATGCAATAAGCAAGATAAGGAAAACAACAATCATTGCATTTCTGATGATGTTTTGTTGTTTAATTTCTTCTTGTGTTTTTTGCATTTCTGCTTTATGTTTTTCAACATCAATCTTGTGTTGGACCCCTGATACAAATACGGCATTTCTTTCCAACTCAATGGCATCTTTGACATGATAGGAAGTATCCAGATAGGCATAAGCGATTTGATATTGTCCATTGGCTGCATATGCTTTGGCTACATTGGGATAGATTCTTGATATGGCGATGGGCTTCTGAAACAAGTTTTTAAGCTTAACAATTTCCAGGGATTTCAATTCTGTTTCTAAGGCCTTTTTAGGATTGTTTTTAATTAACAGCAACTCACCATATTGGCTTAGAGAAACTGCCAGGTCTTCCATGATATGATATTTGGTGCTTATTTCAATGTTTTTCTCAAATAATGTAATGGCCTCATCGTACTTTTTCTGTTTATAAAAAATATTTCCTAAATTGCCACTGATTATTCCAATCCATGCTTCATCTTTGGTCTCAGTCGCGAATTCCATAGCTTTTTGAAAATAGTACCTTGAAGAATCATAAAGTTCTAGATTGCCATAGCACAATGCTGTGGTATTCATCTTGGAGACCTTGTTATCAATTTTATTGTAAGGAATAGTTTGCCAGAATTCAAGAAAATATCTCTTTGCTGTGATAAAGTCTCTGAAGTAATAGTATCTTCCACCCAGTTCAAAAAGAAACTCCGCTTTCTCTGGAAATTCATCGGCTGTAAATTTGGAATACGCTAAATTGGCATTCAGGTAATTTTCCAATGCCAAAGCAAATTTCTTTTTCTTCCAATAATACTGAGCGAGGTATTGTAATGCTTCAGACTGCAGGTATTTTAACTTGTGGTTATTGATTGCGGCAAGGACTTCAAAATACTTTTGTTCGATGTCGGTACTTGAGTTGTCCTGATCATTCTGTCGTAATAATTTGAGCAGCTCAAATCGATATCCAAGTTGCGGATCACCATTTTGTAGTGAGTAGTTTTTTAAATTTTCAAGTTGAGAATAGATGTAATTATTTTCCTTGTCAAACAATTTACTGCCAAAAGAATCTGTTACTATCCATTGCGTCTGGAAATCTTTATGCAAGAGGTAAGCCGGAAAAGAATGTTGCGCTGTATCCTGAGACTGAAGCCTAAGGCCGCTCGAAAGGAAATGGCTTGCAAACAGGCAAATTACCAATCTTTTGATCAAGTTATTTGATTTGTAGTCAAAAATACGCATTTTACTTATTTCTGGGTTAATTCTAAGATTACTTATCTCAAATGTTAATTTTATAAATGCAATTACATATTATGAAAGCAAATAGGTTTGAAAGTGCTTTTGTATAGTTTATTAATCGATTAAATATAAACAGGTTGAATACTGATAACTGTAGCCAGATTTAGCCAATATGGATTCGACTGATAATGCTTTTCGAAATAATCAATGATGCAGCCTGTCAATAATGGAACAGAAATTTCATCCCGAAGAAGTAATATGTGAATAATAAGCAGAATGCAGCACTTTTAACTTTTCGGATTGCATAAATATCAGGGATTGAGTGATCATTACCAATTTGCACGAAGACCTTAGACAAGATTAATGCCACAAAATATATTATGTATGCTTTCAAATCGGGATTATTTGACAATGTATTAAACTAAATCGTTAGTTGGGCTTGAAATCTGACTAAGCAAAAGTTTACAATTCTCTTTCATTTCAGATCAGAAGAAAATAAGTAACCTTTGCATGGATAAAGTAAGAGTGGATACAAGTAAGCCATTTGGTTAAATATAACCTGACATTGGATACTGGTTGTCACGTTTTCACTTATCCGGCAAATATCTGTTCATCAGGGTCAATGAACATCTTGCGATAAATTTTATATAGCTTATGAAAGAATCGACATAGCTTCGCGTTGAATCCCTTATACCTGATGGATCATAACCCTTTATTGATTTTTGAGGCGGCGCAGATAACGGCCGGGACTTCCTTTGCCCTGCGTAACATCAATCTCCGAATAGGTCGTGGTGACTGGGTGGAGATTACTGGCCATAACCGCAGTGGCAAGAGCGTCCTTCTAAAATCCATTTTCGGACTGCTTCCGGTCAGCGTTGGCACATTGCATTGTATGGGAATCAACTTCGGTCACAATGATCAAATTCAGTCCGTACGGAGGAAAATTGGTATCGTTGCGGATGCGGTCCCACTAATTCAAGGACGCACGCTGAGGGCTAATTTTTCGCTTGCCAGCGCTGCGGCAGGCGTAGCGCGTGACCTGACACAGACAGAATTTTTCAATGCCACACTGGAGGCCTTCAAGCTGAGTGCCAAAATGCAAGAACTCAGTGATGATCTAAGTGCTTCGGAACAATGGTTGGCAAGGACGGCACGAGCCTTGATGACCGAGCCGGATTTGCTGCTTCTGGATTGTCCCTTGCGTATGCTGGATGAAGCTGCTGCTATGGTTTATCTGAGACTGATCCGTAGCTATATGTCTGATACACAACGCGCTGTAATTTGGTGCACCGATCACCTCAATATTGACGCACCGGCCCATCGAAGGGTCATGCTTCTTGAAAACCAGACGCTCCGGGAATTGAATCGATAGGCACTTCCAAAACTTGAGGCTCTCTCGCTTTTTCGTATCTTTGGGGCGAATTGGATAAGACAAATGTTTGAAAGCCTGAATGAAAAACTGGAGCTTGCGCTAAAGAGCCTTCGCGGTGAACGCACGCTCACTGACCTCAACATAGCAGATTCGGTCAAAGAGATTCGGCGTGCCCTGGTCGCAGCCGATGTAAACTACAAAATCGCCAAGGAGTTTACAGATAAGATTAAGGATAAGGCGTTGGGCACAGAAAATGTCCTTAAAGCGGTCAAGCCAGGTGAGCTCATGGTTAAAATCGTCATGGACGAGTTGGTGGACCTGATGGGGGGGCAGGCGAGTGGTCTTAACCTGAGTGGCCAACCCGCCGTCATACTGATCGCAGGTCTCCAGGGTTCGGGTAAGACAACTTTTACAGGTAAGCTGTCACTTTTCCTCAAATCAAAGAAAAATAAAAAAGTCCTCGTGGTGGCCTGCGATGTCTATCGCCCGGCTGCGATTGATCAGCTGACGGTCATCGCCGAGCAGGTCGGTGTTGAAATTTTCAAGGATCCGGACAATAAAGAGCCGGTCGTCATTTCGAAGCAGGCGATCGAATATGCCAAGGTCAATAAATTCGACGTAGTTATCATCGACACCGCGGGTAGAACTTCTGTAGATGAAGACATGATGACGGAGATCGCCATGGTCAAGGATGCTGTCGTTCCGCAGGAGACGCTTTTTGTGGTGGATGCGATGACGGGTCAGGATGCAGTCAATACGGCTGCAACCTTTAACGAGCGCATCAACTTCGATGGTGTTGTCCTGACCAAAATGGATGGCGATACCAAGGGTGGTGCTGCATTATCCATCAAATACACCACAGGTAAGCCAATCAAGTTTGTCAGCGCGGGAGAGAAGATGGATGCCCTGGATGTATTCTATCCTGACCGGATGGCGCAGCGAATTCTTGGCATGGGTGATATTGTCTCCTTTGTCGAAAAAGCGCAGGAACAGTTTGACGAAAAAGAAGCCAAAAAGATCGAGAGCAAAATCAAACAGAACAAATTTGATTTCAACGATTTTCTGGCGCAGATGGAGCAGATTAAAAAAATGGGCGACATCAAGTCTCTTTTGGGTATGATCCCCGGCGTTGGTTCGGCGCTAAAAAATGTTGACATCGATGACAAGGCTTTCAAAAAAGTAGAGGCAATGATACAGTCGATGACGCCGAAGGAGAGGGCAAATCCGGATCTGCTGAATATGTCTCGCAAGAACAGGATTGCAGCGGGTTCAGGCCGAACGATACATGAGGTTACGGCTTTCATCAAACAGTTTGAAGAAATGAAAAAAATGATGTTCATGATGACGAAGGGCAATAATATGGCCGGCATGATGCGACAGATGCAAAATATGCGGAGAAACTAACCTGGTTTTCATGGTCAGGGATTTGAAAATTTCGTAATTTGTTCTTCTGATCTCAACGGGAAGGAATTGTATTTTATAATGCAGCAAGGATGAAAAAGATAATTTTACAGTTTTTACTTTTTATAGGTATTGTAACGATTTCTCACGCACAGCTGGCGAACGGTAGCCCTGCTCCGGATTTTTCCGTTACGGACATCAATGGCAATGGTTGGAGCCTTTACTCGGAAATGTCTGGCGGCAAATCAGCTTGCCTTGATTTTTCTGCGACATGGTGTGCCCCTTGTTGGGATTTTCACCAGAGCCACGTTCTCAATATGGTCAATGCCAATCTCTCAGCCTATACGAGTGTGGTGTTTCTGGAAGCGGATTTTAAAACAAACACGAACTGCCTGTATGGTCCTTCAGGATGCGTGGGAGGCACACAGGGTGATTGGGTGACTGGAACCACCTATCCGATTGCAGACTTGACCGCCAGCAATGGAGGAGGAATTAACTCACAGTATAAAATATCTTTTGTCCCAACGCTCTACGTGATTTCCCCGGACTTCAGAGTCTGGAATATTGTCAACCGAAGTTATCAGGAGTATTATGACTGGATTGTACAGAGTTTTTCGCTGAATGCCAATGCCACGGTTACCAATTCAGCTTGTGGTGATAACGGTTCAATAATCCTGGATGTAACAGGAGGTTATAACACCAAGTCCTACAAATGGTCCAGTGGAGAGACCACCAAGGATTTAGTCAATATTCCTGGGGGCACCTATAAGGTGACAATTACCGATGCGCAAGGTTATTTCAAGGTGTACGGGCCTTGGACAGTAACGGGTCCTCAACGTCGGGTCGCGATCACTTCATCCGTTCAGAATGATGTCAAATGCAACGGAGAAAGCACAGGTTCTGCAATGGTTTCGGCTTCTTATGGTACACCGGGATACACGTATTCCTGGAGCAACGGATTCTCGGGTAATAACAATACAAATATTCCTGCAGGTACATACACTGTGACGGTAACTGACGGCGCTGGCTGCACAGTGACCAAGTCTTTTAAAATCACCGAGCCTCCGGTTTTGAAGATCAGTCTGACAGGCGGGGATGAAAAGTGCGACTTGTCCAATGGTTTTATTACGATAGTTGCTCAGGGTGGCGTGAGTCCATTTACATATTTTCTGGGTAAACAAAAAAGCAGTTCCGGATTTTTTGGTGGACTTAAATCCGGTACTTATGCTATCGATGTCGTTGATAAGAACAATTGTATCGTCTCGGATATCATCTCAATTAATGCAACCCACAAGCCAAAACTGGTATTGCAACCTGCCCTGGATATTACCTGTGTAAGGGACACAGTGCCGCTCGATGGACAAAATTCTGACAATGGACCTGAATACATCGCAGAATGGTCAACACGCAACGGCAAAATGATCGGCGACAAGTTTAACCTCAATATTGCAACAGCGACCAAAGGTACTTACCAGCTCAAGATAACCAACACGCTCAATACCTGTGTGAGCATTGATTCATTGGTTATTCACGAAAATAAGAAACTGCCTGATATTCGCACGGAAGGAGACACGATGCTCAATTGCAAACTTCCTTCGACTGTATTGAAGGGTAGCACAATGGGTTCAAATGCTCAATGGTTCTGGACAAAGAAAGGATCTTCCTTTAAGGATACCTCTTCCATAATAACAGTTGATTCCGGAGGCACATACATTTTTCATGTATTGGATACATTGAGCCTGTGCCAGGCGCTGGATACAATTGCAATCGAAGAAGACAAGACGCCACCGGCGATCATCATTGGGTTGCCACAAATACTCAATTGTCTCAACCGAACGATTGTCCTTTCAGGAGTAGGTTCAGATCATGGAAGCGGATATGACATTCAATGGATCACCAGTGACGGCCATATCGTATCCGGAGAAAAGACACTTGAACCAGTTATCGATCAGCCGGGGACTTACGTACTAAGAATTAAAAACGCGTCCAATGGATGCGAAACATCGGAAGTAGCAACCGTCCGTCGCAATATCGAATTACCGGATATTAATTTTTCAACGGTGCCGCACCTTTCATGCATCAGGCCGGAAATAAAAATTGTGCTTCCAATCGGAGATCCGCAGGATTTTGAGATAAAGTGGAACACTTCCAGCGGCCACATTCATGGCGTTACGGATCAGAAGGAAGTAACCATTGACCGGCCGGGACAATATTCACTGAAATTGGATTCGAAAGTCAACTTTTGCAGCCTGGAAAAAAACTTCGAAATCCTTGAAGAACAAAAGCTTAAACCTGATTTTGAGTATAACCTTTCGCAGCTTGATGTACAGTTTTACGATCGAACCGGCGGTATCGTTTCAGGCAGGACATGGACATTCGGAGATGGTGCCAGGAGCAATGATAAAGATCCGCTACATCATTTTACATCAGAAGGTGCGTATGAGGTGTGTCTGGATGTTGAGAATGAGTGTGGGCCTGTGAGAATTTGTCGCAATATCGCTGTTGGCAATATACAATCGCTGGCATTGGCGTCCTGGGAAATCCATCCTGTCACGTGCTATGAGGGGCATGATGGTTCGATCAAACTGACCATTCAGGGAGGAGTCCCACCTTATATCCTCCTCTGGAACAATGGATCGACTTCTGTAGAAATTTTTGATCTTGTCGCAGGCAACTATTCTGTTGAGATTACCGATGCGCTGCAGAACAAGATTCAGAAAAGCTTCACAGTAAATCAACCGTCTGCGATTGCCGCGTCGACATTGGATATTCGCCACGAAAATTCTGGCTTTTCCAATGGTTATATTCACCTTGCCGTGAGCGGTGGTGTGCCTGCTTATAATTTCAATTGGTCAAACGGTGCACAGACTTTGTCTATAGACAACTTGAAAGCTGGCCAATACACGCTGGAAGTAAGCGATGCCAATTTATGCAAAAAGACCTTTGGGCCCTATGAGGTTAAATCTGTACTCGGTACGGATGATCTTAGTCACCAAGTGTTGCTATCACTCACACCCAATCCGGTAAACGGACAGGGTCTGATCGAAATATTTAATCCGACTCAAAAGGATTTACTCATGTTGATCAGCAATATCTCTGGTCAGGAGATCATGAGGTGGCAGATCAGCGAAGTGCAAAGCAGAAAAACATGGAATGCATCAGAAGTTAGACCTGGAGTTTATTTTGTGGAATTGCGTTCATCTGCAGGAATACAGGTTCGTAAGTGGGTTGTTGAGTAGACTATCTGTTGTTTTGTGCCTTGTAGAAAGGTGGCGTAATTTGCAATTGTGGTGATTTTTGGAATGAAATTCTGAAGATTAAAAAATTACTCCAGATTCCAAACTTCCTTGAACAGATCGTTCTTAAGCTTGCGGTAAGTTTCCCGTACTTTAATCATTTCTTCAACTGAATTTTCCTCAAGCGTTGCAATTTCTGTATCGAGTCTTCGAAGCAATTTGTCGATTTTGCGGTACTTTAGGTGTTTGATGAGTTTCTCTATGTCGGTGGCCCGGTATTCCTGATCAGTATAGGCATTCATCATAAATATACCATGCTTTTTTTCCCAGTTTTCACTGTATACAAACGGAGATGTGCAAAGATCGATGGCAAGACCAGAGATCTCCTGGTCCGCATGTTGAATGAAAAATGTGGTGTTGACCGGCTCGCCTTGCTGTAAACGATTGCGAATAATTTCAATTATCTTCAGGTAGAGAGGATTATCAAAATACTCGAGGATGTCCTGAATGTTTTCAAGCGTAAAATGCGCTACACTTGGTGACTCTTCGTTCCAAGCTTTGTCTCCTGCTAGCATCAGTACCCGGATTATTTCTTTCTCCTGGTATTCGTCACCCGTGTGTGCTGCAAGCTGTATTTCTTTTTTGAAGTCAATGATCTGTTCCTGTCCGGCGATGATTTCCTGGTCACGTTCCAGAGCATCCCGGCGACTCCTGAAGGCCTGTTGTTTCAGGTCATCCTGAATGAGTTTGTTGGTCGATTGGATCAGTGTCGCTTCATCCATTTGCAAAAGCCTTGCAGCTTCCTGCAAATAGATACTGCGTTTGATCGGGTCGCTGATAATAGCGATGCTTGAAAGAATATCATGTACCGCGTTGGATCGGGATACCGGATCATTTTTGTTTTCGTCCTGAAGCAAGCGAATTTTAAAGAGGATGAGGTCGTTGGATTCTTCGCGCAGAAACTGCTCAAATTTTGCCGCCCCAACCTTTCGTAAATAACTGTCTGGATCATCTCCATCAGGAATTAGTGCAACCTGAATATTGAGCCCTTCACGGAGAAGGATATCGATTCCGCGCAAGGCGGCTTTAACACCCGCGGCATCGCCATCGTATAGTATGGTCACATTCTGCGAGTGCCTTTTGAGCATTGCTGATTGCTCTTCAGTAAGCGATGTCCCGGATGAGGCAACAACATTTTCAATACCTGCCTGATGCAAGGACATCACGTCGGTGTATCCCTCCACTAAAAGTGTGCGATCCTGCCTTCGTATGGCTTGTTTGGCGAGGTGTAGGCCAAAGAGTGTCTTGCTTTTTTTATAAACCTCCGTCTCTGGTGAGTTAATATACTTCGCCAGTTTCTGTTCAGAACCCATGATCCTGCCCGCAAAGCCGATTACTTTACCGCTTTGATGATGGATAGGGAAGATGACGCGATTGCGAAAGAAATCGCTTCCAAATGAATTGATGAGTCCGGCTTTTTGCAGCATTTCCTTGGAATAGGAACCTTTCTCCGCCGCATCTGCCAGACACCTTGATTCGTCTGGGGCAAACCCAATCTCAAATGTTTTGAGTGTTTGTTCAAGGAATCCGCGTTCCTTAAAGTAATTGAGTCCGATACTTTTGCCGAGATCAGTATTCCAAAGCTGGTCCTGGTAGTGCTGACACGCCCATGCATTAACAATGTTCAGGCTTTCCAGCAGAAGTGCTTCGCTGCGGTCTTCTTCGGTCGAAACGGTCTCTTCAACGGGTATGTTGTAACGTTTGGCGAGACTACGGATGGCTTCGGGAAAGGAGAGTTGTTCAATCTCCATGACAAAACGCACCGGATCGCCGGCTTTAGCACAACCAAAACACTTGAAAATATTACGAGAGGGACTGACGGTAAAGGATGGTGTTTTTTCACGATGAAAAGGGCATAATCCGATCAGATTTGAGCCCCTGTTTTTGAGGTCAACATAGCTGCGCACCACTTCTTCAATACGAGCAGTGTCCATAACCTTTTCAACCGTGGAACGCAGGATCATGATAGCTTCAGTCCAAGTACATCTTTCATCGTATGTACGCCTTGATGCCCCGGCAACCATTCGGCGGCGAGTACGGCACCGAGCGCAAATCCGTCCCGGTTAAAGGCATTGTGGCGGATGCTTAATTCGTCAATGGTACTACGATAGCTGACTTCATGATAGCCGATCACTTCATCTTCCCTTCTTGCGATGATGGGGATATCATTCGGGCCAGTGTCGGATGGAAGCAGCTTCCAGTCCGTATAATGGCGATTCTCCTGCAGAATCTGTTGAGCCAGACTTACTGCGGTGCCACTGGGTGCATCTTTCTTATGAATATGGTGTATTTCCTCAATCTGGATGCCGTATTGCTCTTGCTCATTCATCCATCGTGCCAGTGCCCGGTTGACCTCAAAAAGTATGTTGACACCTACACTAAAGTTACTGGACCATACCAGGCTTCCGCCTTGTTCTATTGCGCTTTGCATGATCTCATCCCAGCGATCATTCCATCCTGTGGTGCCGCTCACGACCGGAATGCCGGACCTGAAGCATTGGTGAAGGTTGACTGGGGCAGACTCAGGTCGGGTGAATTCAATGGCCACATCGCTACCAGTCAGGGCAGCGACCAAAGAATACTGATCGCGGCTGGTTAGGCAGGCTGTGAGGGTGTGGCCTCTTTTAAGAGCTTGATATTCAATGGCTTTACCCATTTTGCCATAGCCAATTAGACAGATTTTCATCAGTCCTTCATTTTATTTATTAAAGGGGAAATGCTTAATTCTTGTTCGCATAAAGTTAACTTATTTCCGAAATCCAGCTAAATTTGCACCGATCCTGTGACATAATCATTTTTAACCAATTGATTGTGATATGGGATGGTTTACTCGCCTCAAAGAAGGCATTTCAACTGCGACAAAATTAAAAAAAGAGACGCCGGACGGCCTATGGTATAAATGTCCGGAATGTAATACGACATCCACGACCATGAAGGTCGGGGAAAATTTCTATAAATGCCCCTCGTGCAATTATCATACAAGGATCAGTTCGGATCAGTATTTCAATATTCTGTTTGGCGATAACTATGAGACCGTTTTTGATGATCTGGAATCTTATGACTTTCTGGAATTTACCGATCTGCAGCCTTATACCAAAAGGTTGGAGGATGCGCGCCGAAGTTCCGGCAAATCGGATTCAATAACTGTCGCCATAGGTCATGTGGATGATCTACCGCTGGTCGTTGCTGCGATGGATTTTAGTTTTATTGGAGGGTCCATGGGATCGGTGATGGGTGAGAAAATCAGTCGTGCCATCGATCTGGCGATTGAGGAGAAGGCGGCGCTGATGATTATCTCCAAATCGGGTGGGGCGCGCATGATGGAATCCGCGTTCTCATTGATGCAAATGGCCAAGACTTCCGCCAAACTTACCCTCCTGGCGAAAGCAGGTCTTCCATACCTGTCATTTCTGACTGATCCCACAACAGGTGGCGTGACAGCGTCATTCGCCATGCTGGGTGATATTAATTTTTCAGAACCCAAGGCTTTGATTGGGTTTGCCGGTCCACGGGTGGTTAAAGAGACGATTAAGCGGGATCTGCCGGAAGGTTTTCAACGTTCGGAGTTCCTTCTGGAAAACGGTTTCCTGGATTTTATCATTGATCGCAAAGATCTGAAGGAAACCGTCGGAAAACTTCTCAACATGATGATGCAAAGGCACAGTTGACTGCAGGACTTCGTAATCTGATATCCAGTTTTATTCCTTAATAGTAATCAACTTAACATACTGGCTCAATGGAATAGTTCATTAGCCGGCTCTTCGTTTTTCATCTTCCATACCGGAGGCTCTTTGTCGGAATTTTTGTACCCCTGATTTGCCAAATCGGTACGTGTAACTGAATGTGGCAACGGTCGAATCCCAGTTGCGGTCAGTGTGAAATTTCTGATTGTCATGGTCGACTACAACCCTTATTTTGTTTTGATGAAGGATATCGGTAATGGCGAACTTGTATGTGCTTAACCTGTCTTTGCTTTGTTTTTGTATTCCAAAGTTTAGTTGACTAAGATCGAGAATGGTAAACTGCCCCCAAGCCATTTTGGACTGATAGAAATAGGAGACCTCGCAGGACCAGTTGTTTTTCATAAGAATCGTGTTCTGAATATTGGTATACCAACTGTAGCTTTGATTAATGATGCTGCCATCACCCAGAGGACCTGCATAATCAGTATAAAATCCGGACAAATCGAAGTTCGAATTTAACCATTTGAGTTTTTGAAATGGATAACTAAGAGTAAGAGTATAAGATTTTGAATAGGCTATGTTCGCCGGGCTCTGGTATGAAATCTTACTGCTGTCATCCTGTGTGAATACATCGGTAATAACGTTGCGGCTATTGCTGTAATTAATGGTCGTAATCAAATGGTCTTTCAGGGTATGGATCAGTTCAAAGGAATGCGTCAGACTGGGTAACAACAAAGGATCACCCACGACATAGGTATAGGGATCAACGAATATTTTGAACGGCTGCAATTGTCTAAAGGTAGGCCGGTCAATCCGTCGGCTGTAAGAAAATGAGAGGTCATTGTCTTTCCATTTTTTATAATGAATCAGAAGGCTGGGAAATAAATTAATAAATTCCCTTTTAAATGTTTGACTGAGATTTATTTGTGATCCTTCCGAGCGGGTTTGTTCTGCGCGGATTCCAGCCTGGTATTCGATCGAATGGTACGCTTGACTGAGAATGAGATAAGCTGCATTGATGTTTTCATGGTACACAAAAGTCCCGGATCGGACAGTATCAAATAATGCATTTCCGTTGATTAGGTCATAGAAGCGAAGATCACTGTTTGTTCTGACAAAACTTGATTTTGCGCCAATTTCAAACTTGATTTTTCGAATTATTCGGCTGTAATCGGCCTTGCTGGTCAGGACGTCGATCGATCCCATCTGCCTGGATTGAAGATGAAAGTTAGCAAATAGATTGCCGGCCGGATCAACATACTGATTGTTAAAATCCTGACGCGTGAATAATTGATAATTACCGTAATCCAGATCGGCAGTGAAGTCAGCGTTATGCTTGTCACTCGTTTTCTTGAAATTGAGGTTGGCGAGTGCATTGGTTTTGCGATCGGTCGACAATTGTCTTGTCCTGGTCTGGTACAAGACGCTAAGATCTGGGTTGGAAATGACAGAATTGGAATTGCCGTCACGTTGATTATTGCTGAGGTTGAAATAGGCAAATCCGCCGAGAATCACCCTGGGATTGAAGTAGTAATCAATTCCAAATTTGGCAGTATGAGATTGTAAATCCTGTTT
Source organism: Saprospiraceae bacterium (assembly GCA_019694255.1). GTDB lineage: Bacteria > Bacteroidota > Bacteroidia > Chitinophagales > Saprospiraceae > Vicinibacter. The sequence goes on along the minus strand of JAIBCI010000052.1, from coordinate 3,651 downwards.
GATTATACTGGACTGATCAAAAATCGAATTGACTTCCCGGAGTGAATTGAAAAACTGTCTGTTGATATAGAAATTGGTAAAATTGAGGGGTTTGGCGAAGGAATAGTTCCCAAATAGATTGAACTTACCCTTCTTGTAATTGGTATTGAGACCTATACTGGGTTTAAAATATCTTCCCTGTCCAATACTGAAATTGGCATTGCCGTTGAATCCTTCACGGGTATCTTTTCTCAAGCGGATATCAATAATTCCTGCATTGCCTTCTGCATCATATTTCGCGGACGGATTTGTAATAATTTCAATTCTGGATATGTTGGAAGCCTGCACTGTGCGGAGGTAATTCATTAATTCAATACCGGAAAGCTGAGTCTTTCGTCCGTCAATCAAAATGTTTACACCTTGTTTGCCGGACAATGCGATGGACTGATCCTGATTAACTAACACGCCCGGTGCTTTCTGCAAAAGTTCCAGCGCAGAATTGCCCGCGCTGTGAATACTGTTCTCGACATGCATGACCAGTTTATCGGGTTTCCTTTCGAGAAACCGCTTGTGGGATACAATTTCCACTTCTTTAAGTAAAGATGAAAGCGATTGAAGTACCAATCCACCCGTATTGTGCGTGCCGGAAGACCTGGAAAGATCCAGTGTCTTTAGTTCCTGGCGGTAACCAATGGCCTGAAGGTTGATGAAATACAGGTCTGGCTTGATATCGTCAAAATGAAAAACACCCCTGGAATCCGTAATGTCTGACTTAACAAGACTGGAGTCCTTCGTAGATAAGAGATTTACATTGGCATCCTCTAGGGGATTCTGCAGACTGTCTGTGAGGATGCCTTCCAGACGGATTGTTTGCTGAGCTGTAAGCCTGCTGGCAATGAGTAAAAGAATGATAGCCCTATGTGCTGACATAAGATGGAATTGGATAAAACAAGAAATTGTACAGGGCAAATATAGAATATCTACGAAACACTTCGTAGATATTCTATATTTATTTTTATAAATTATCTATATCGTTTGTTACGGACTTTGATCGGTGATCTCTCAATGGATGGGAATACTGCGCTTAGAATGCATAAAATATATTATAATAAATCATAATATGATAATTATTCTGAGCACATCCGATTTGCAATAAAAGAAGCATGTGGTAAGTCAAATTTCGGAATGATTGCCGAATGCATTGAATGTTCAGTTCATGAAGGAAGTGCTACTGAAGTCGCGTATTCCATTAATATCATTTCGCTGTGTATATAGATTCCTTCATTAGCGGATAAAAATTGTCTGATAGCATTATATTCTTTAGTCGAAACGAAAATCGTCTGTTGACAGCGGATGAATTGACGATATTGATTTCCCTTATCAGTTTGAATTAAAACTATTTTCCAATAATTTTTGTAATCAGAATTTTTCAGTACATTGATTGGATGAATAATGATTTTCGTTCAACATCGGTTTGATTTGTTTTTAAGTTTGTATGAATGATTTAAAATTTGTTCATTTGAATGTAATTGAGTTGCTGATCAATATATGATTAATCTTCCGATGATCCGTAACACCGAATCAGATGCATGATTGGGTTTATATTAGTTAAGTGTATCCTCATTTCCATGTGTGGAAAAATAACTAAATTGCATCCAAATACACCTTATGATTAATTCTAAAATTGCAGGCCTCGGTTATTACGTTCCTGACAGGGTCGTGTCCAATGATGAACTATCCCAAATGATGGATACTTCCAATGAATGGATCATCGAGCGCACAGGAATTGAACAAAGACGATATGGTCAGCGCAATAAAGAAACCACCACCACCATGGGTGCGCGTGCAGCAGAAGTGGCCATGCAAAGGGCCGGTGTCGACAAATCGGAAATCGACTTCATCATCTTCGCTACACTCAGTCCGGATTACTTTTTTCCGGGTTGTGGTGTGCTGCTTCAGCGTGAGCTGGGCATGACAAAATCTGAAGCACCTGCACTCGATGTCAGAAATCAGTGTTCAGGATTTCTTTATGGCTTAAGTATCGCCGATCAATTTATACGCACAGGACAGTACAAGAACATATTACTCGTTGGAGCAGAAATGCATTCAATGGGTCTTGACTATACCACCCGCGGACGCAATGTCACGGTTATATTTGGGGACGGTGCAGGAGCCGTCGTACTACAACCTTCAGAATCGCCGGGTATCCTGAGGACCTGTCTTCATGCCGATGGTACGCATGCGGAAGAACTGGCATTTATCAATCCCGGAGCGCATGGAGGTTATCATCTTGGCGTAGAGCGATTTGGTTATCCTGAGCAGGAATTTGGTGGCATCTTCCTCACAGAAAAAATGTGGACGGAGCAGGATTATTATCCGAACATGAACGGGCAGCTCGTCTTCAAAACGGCAGTAACCAAGTTTCCAGAAGTTATCATGGAAGCTTTAACAAAAGAAGGTCTTAAGCCATCAGATATCAATATGTTGATCCCTCATCAGGCCAACCTGAGAATAAGCCAGTTTGTTCAGCGACAGCTTGGCTTGAAGGATGAACAGGTCTGGAATAATATTCAGCGATATGGTAATACAACTGCGGCTTCTGTTCCCATAGCCTTGACAGAAGCATGGGAGGCAGGCAAAATAAACAAAGGTGATCTCGTATGCCTTGCGGCTTTTGGCAGTGGCTTTACCTGGGGATCCGCACTGATCAGATGGCAGATATGATTCAACCTGTTGACATCCTGGCAATTGGCGTCCACCCCGATGACGTAGAACTATCATGTAGCGGAACCCTTCTGAAGCATAAAGCGGCAGGAATGCGTTTTGGTATTCTCGACCTTACGCTGGGTGAGCTCGGTACCAGAGGTAATTCAGCGATCAGAAAAGAAGAAGCGATGAAGGCGGCAGAATTGATGGGGGCTGTCTTTAGAATACAACTCGACCTGGGGGATGGATTCTTCAATTACAGCGAGCAAAGTATCCGCGCAATCATTCCGGTGATTCGGGCTGCTCGGCCTGCGCTCGTCCTGGCAAATGCCTTAGAGGACCGGCATCCGGATCACGGAAGAGCAGCCAAGCTGACCGCAGACGCATGTTTTTATGCGGGTCTTCGAAAAATCACCAGCGTATGGGAAGGTCAGGAGCAGGCCGCACATCGGCCACGAGCTGTTTATCATTATAGTCAGGATTACTACCTGCCACCGGATCTGATCGTGGATATCAGTGATTTTATGGATGCTAAGCTCGAAGCCATAAGATGCTTTAAATCTCAATTTTATGATCCGCAATCCAAAGAACCCGAATCTCCGATCTCTGGTAAGGAATTTATCGATGAGGTCACCGCCAAATGCCGTGTAGCGGGGCGTTCTGTCGGTGTAAGATTTGGTGAGGCATTCAATGTCAAGAGGCCTCCGGGAATTCAGCTGCTGACTGACCTGTTATAATTCAGTATAGTATTCTGTCCGGTTAGGTTTTTTTAGAAGGATTAATCATGGAAAAATTCCCATCTTTCCAACAGACAGGCTTTTAAAGCGAGTTCGATATAAATAATTTTATTCTTAATATTTATATTACATATATTATCAGAATATTAAGTATAAATCATCCATAAACTCAGAATAAAATATTTTAATTACAATTATTTGTAAATTATTATATCTGTTGAATACAACG
>JAIBCI010000010.1 GCA_019694255.1 Saprospiraceae bacterium | reverse complement strand
CTACAGATATAATAGGCATTTAATGAATGGTGATATTTTCGACAACTTAATGATTCGAATGGTAAAGCATAAACCTGCTTATTATAAAATGCTTAGAGTAAGTTAAATGCCTAATTCAGTAAATTAATTCAATGTGAGCACGATTTAATAATGAAAAGATTTTCAAAAGTGATAGCGCTTTTTATCATAGATAGCCGGTAATGATTCATCATTATTTTTCAATTGATCGTAGTATAAAAAAAAACCCTGCTTTGGGCAGGGTTCATATTCTAGGAAGGGTAAGACTATTATCTCAGGTCAAGCAGGAATCCGATTGTAAAATTGGCATCCCAGTCGAAGATAAAGGTTTTGCAACCGGTCTCATCATATACTGCTTTATAGATATTAAGACCCGCGCGCTGTTTCTCACCGTTGGCAGTATACTCAGATGGCGCTTTCAAGACGGTATAGCGTTCTTTACCTTCCCTGACTTGCTTTGCAAGCTCGAAAGGTATACCTCCAATGATAAAACAGTATTTGCGATTGCCTTGAGGAACCTGTGCAACAGTGGTCCTGACATCATTGTACACTTGCTGGTCTGGCGTGGATTTTTGAAAATACTTGGACCCGTGTGTTTCGAAAGCAGCAATTTTTCCGTTATTGGAACTGGAAATCTTGGTATTTCCGGACCCAATGTCGACCATAAAGGATTCTGATTCCAGAACCTGTGGCATGACACATTTCAAGCCATACGTGCCTTCCTGTGCGGCCGTAACCTCATTGACAAAGTATCCCAGGCTTTTAAGGTTTTTTGTAATTTTTACAACAGATGGTTCGTTTTTTGCGCCGGAACTCACTACAAAGTGTATATCCTTACCACTCACACCAAAGTCAATCATTTGACGGATATAGTTCTTTAACCCGTTGCGGATATCATCATCAGTGGCCATGTTTTCATGTACAAGGCTGGAACCAAATTCTGACTTCTCTAATTTCCAGTGTTTCTGTTCATCCATATTAATTATGAAGGAGTTGAAACCCGCAGCGCCGAGTTCTACCACGCCACGCAATTTGCCGTTGACCGGTACTGGTGCAGTATAAGAAAAGACAGGTCTGTTGTCGGCTTCTTTCGCAGCAGATGATTGGCCTGAACCAGCACCTGAGGTATTGTCATTGGAGGAAGTACCCTCACCGGATGAAGTGGGCAACTCAGTCTTATGACCTGCTTTTTCAAGTATCTGTGGCTGATACTTTTGAATGAGATAATAGATGAGCCCGAGGATCAGGGCAATGATTAAGATTCTTGAAAATACAGTTAGTCTCATGACCTGGGTTTTAATGGTTTTGAAAAACAGTGCAAAATACTATTTCGCTGCTAAAACACCATGAACAGGCCTAAAGTTCCCGTCAACAAAAAAAGGCAACCCGGGGAAGGCTGCCTTTTTCAAAATATCTCCGGAATACTTATTCCATAATAATCTTTGCGGTACTTGTTTTGCCTGATTGTAGAACCTGGATCAATAAGGTCCCTTTGGCCTTATCCAGTTCGATCTGCTTGCTGTACTGCCCGGAGTCATTGTCAACTTTTTCACTATAGATTTCTTTACCGTTGAGATCCACAACTTTTATGGTAAATGGCGCTTTGTCCCCCTCGAAGGAAATATTTAATTGTCCTTTGTTTGGATTCGGGCTGCCCACTAAAACAGAAACATTGAGATTTCTGTTAGATTGCTCCTCGCGATTAATTCTATTCTCACGAATTATGACTTTTCGATCAGAATCTCCTTCCGGAATTTCAATCATTCCCTGAGATCCGTCTTTGTCTTTGCGGATAATAATTTTCTTTTCAACATTTTTACAGGATTTACCGGCACAGCAGGAAGGTCTTGCCAATTCTGCAGAAGGCTTGCCCAACGTTACAGTCTTACTAATTTCCTGGCCACCTCTCAGTAATTTGACCTTAACCTTATCTCCAGGTCTGAATCCGGAAAGTCTGTTGATCAACTCATCAAAATCTGCAACCCTGTTATTGTTGATCTTGAGAATGATATCACCTTCTTCCAGACCAGCCTTTTCAGCACCACTTCCATCCATAACCTGAGTGATGCTGGCTCCATTATTGCCACCTGCATCTTCAGCTTGTATACCAAGTACAGCCTTGTTACCCGGCTGCATTTCCACGGAGACCATTTTTTCGTGTTCCATGTTCATATCCATGTCATTGATGAGTTCCGTCTCCAGGTCTTCTGCCTTCAGCAGACTGTCAACATCAAGGTTATCACCTTTGATGATGATCACTTTTTTCTGAATTTCTTTTTTTGAATTTTCTCTGTGATCGTTATTCTGAGCTGTCGCCAGGGTGAGTGAGGCCAGTGTCATCAATACGAATGTCAGTTTTTTCATATAAGGTATATTTAGTTAATTGTTGAAATTTGATAAATCTGTTGATATCCGGAAGAGTAACTCATAATGGTCTTGGTCTGATCCTTGATCATAATATAGCGAACCACTTTTCTGGGATTTCCCAATAATGATCGGATGTCTTTATCCTGACTAAAAATCCTGCTTTCCTGAATTCTTCTGACGGTTGAACCTGCGGCATGATCATCGGCTTCATCATTATCAAACAAAATCACCGCGTGTACTGAATCGCGAAGGGAGTGCATTTCATTCATGATTTCATGCGGAATAGAAAATCGGTCCTGAGGACTTAGATCGATCCCGTAATCTGTGGATAGCGCTTCATCATTTGAAATAAACTCTTCCTCAACGGTTGGGTTGCTTTGGCTCAATTCAATAGAAGGATTACGCAATTCAATATTGCTCATTTTCCGGGAAGACGCTACCGTTCTTTTGGATGCTATAACTCTGTTGGGATGAACCGTTGCAAAAATTTCTTTTGACTTATTGCACTGTTCACTTTGAGGAATATGATGAATTGCCAGACTTTTTGCAGGCGGTTGGTATAAACCAACGGTCCAGGCACCAAAAAGGCACAGCAACACCAGCGCATAAGAAGATCCTGAACGAATGACTTGCTTTCCCGGCTGAAGTATTTCCTTGATACGTATGGTCAGTTGCCGGGGAACGGAGCCAAATGTCAGCGCTGGTGAAGGCAGGGTTGATTCGCCAAGGTTGACCAGCAATCGGGCATAGGAGACCGGATTTTGTGTCTTTCGGATCACGGATTCATCGGCACAGATTTCCCGTTGAATTCTGATTCTGCCAATAATAAAATGAATCGCCGGATTAAAGAACAACAAGATTTCAGAAATAGCGCAGACCAGATTCATCATATGATCCTTGGCATTGAGATGCGCCAGTTCATGCAGCAAAACACATTCAGCTTCTTCGGCCGATAAGCGGTTAACCCATGCCGTCGGAAAAATAACCACCGGCCTGATCATACCGGCGACAAAGGCAGAGCCTACACCCTGATGATGTAGAAGCCTGGGGCGAAATCCTGAATGGATACTTGCGTAACATCGGTCGATTAATTTCTTCCATGCGGAAGGCCATAGACTGGAAGCTTTGGTTTTCAGTCTTCTGATTAACGCCTCTGACAATAGCCAGCGGAAGGCTAATATGCCTACCCCGGCCAGCCATACATAGTTGATGAACTCTATAAATGCTGACGTTCGATACAGGTAAGGAATCCACTGTATCAGTTTTCCGGAATAGGACACCAGAGCTTCACCGGCTACTGAAGTAAATAGCAACAGAATCATCGATACCTTATATATATGATGTCTGACGCGATGGGTAATGCTTAACGGAATGTTTTCCAAAATCAAAAGCGCAATGATGGCAACAGCTCCGTCAAATAGACTTCGCAGAATACTGCCTGCAAGATATTCCTGCAAGATTTCCATCTGGTTGATGCTGGGATTCATAAGCAACTACTTTTGATTGTTTTCCAATTGATCAAGCAGCGATTTGAGTTCACTGATTTCCTCGTGGCTGGGCTTGTAATTACCCAATGCCTGGATCACCAGTTCCATTGCTGCTCCTTCAAAGACCTGATCGACAAGGCTGCTCACAACTGATTTTTTGACCTGATCTTCGGCATATCGGGCGGTATAGATATGCAGTTTACCGTCCGCGGTGCGGTCTACCAATCCCTTTTCAGCCATGATCTGCATCAGTTTGAGGGTCGTGGTATATCCTCTTGGCTTCTTTTCATTCAGGTACTCGTTGACCTGTTTGACGGTCGATGCGCCGGATTTCCATAACACCTGGAGTATTTCAAGTTCAGCCTGGGTAGGCCTGAGATGATCTGTCATGATTGACTTGGTTTGTTAGAACAAAAATAACATTTTGATTCTTAATACGAAGTGTTTCGTAATTAAAATCCTGTTTTTAATAAAATTTTAACGACGGGCATGTGTTTATCCTCTATTTTTGTTAGGATTTCAGGAAGGAAGGCTTTTTGGCTCAGATCAAAATACGCTTTGTTTTTTCATTTAGGTATTGTTTAACTTTAATTCAATAGAGATGAAAAAACTACTCCCCCAAAGCCTTTTAAGAACTACCTTAACCATGATGCTGGGTGCACTGATGCTGACGCTGCATGCCCAGCCTAGATCCAGGTTCTGGAGCCTCATGACGTTTTTGCATCAAAATGCATGCAATTCAAATCCAATCATTACCTGTCCTCCGGACTTTGTTGCCTGCCCCAGCGCTTCCCTTAATCCTTCCAATACAGGGTTTGCAACCGGTGCACCGGGAGGGCCTAATTGTTCACCTCCTGTGATGAGTTATCACGATGATACCATAAGCGTCGGCCCTTGTAGTGGGGCCATCGAGCTCAGAAGAACCTGGACGGCGACAGATCCTCAAAACCCCAATCTCACCTCTTCGTGTCTTCAGAAAATTATTCTTTCTGATAAGGAAAGTCCCCAGCTTAACAATTGCCCTGGCTCGATTGATGTTAAGGCGGGTTCAGACTGCAAAGCACATGTAACCTGGAGTGCCCCGACTGTGACTGATAATTGCGGCAAGCTTTTTCTTACCGTCACTCACATCAGCGGTGATGCTTTCCCCATTGGGGTTACAACAGTGACTTATCTCGCGGAAGACCTTTGCGGTAATACCAGTTCCTGTGCATTTAGCATTACTGTCAGCGGTACCTGTTGCAAAACAAAACCCAAAATCCAGTGCCCGGCTGATTTTAGCGGATGCCCGGGTGACAGCCTGAATGAAGAACACACTGGCAAACCCATCGTTGTTCAGGGGGACAGTTCCTGCAATCAACCTTCGATCAGCTACCGTGATTCTGTATTGTCCAAAGGCCCCTGCCCGGGTGCTTTGAATCTGATCAGGATCTGGAAAGCGGCGGATCCCTATGACTCAACGCTTTTTAGTAGCTGTACACAGCATATCGAGTTCAAAGATCAAATTGCACCCTCGATTACCGGAATGCCATCCAATATTACGGTCAATCCTTCTGTCGATTGCAAAGCGATGGTAATCTGGACACCACCCGTATCCACAGACAATTGCGGAAAAGTGAAGTTGACATCCAACTTTGTGCCGGGTAGTCTTTTCTCTGAAGGAGTAAACACCATTACTTACACGGCATCGGATGACTGTGGCAATTTCGTAACGGCATCTTTTCTGATTACCGTCACCCCTTGCTGCCATAACCAGCCGCTAATCCAGTGCCCACTCAACTTTACAGGCTGTCCGGGGACCTCTACTGAACCACTCGTAACTGGCACTGCGATTGCGACCAAACCCAATCCGGGATGTGGCACACCGGTTGTCAGTTACACCGACAGTGTTGTTAATTACACTTGTCCAGGTTCAAAAATGCTATTTCGTAAATGGAAAGCAACCGATCCGAATGATTCGAATCTTGTGGCATACTGCGTACAATTGATCGAATTAAAAGACGTGACGCCACCCGTCTTCAATGCTTGCCCCGCCAACATTACCGTCAATACAAATACGATCGATTGCAAGGCGGTAGTCATCTGGACACCACCGGCCGTTAGCGACAACTGTGGGCACGTACAATTGACTTCCAATTTCGCACCGGGTTACGCTTTTCCGGTAGGTACAACGACTGTCAACTATACAGCACAGGACGATTGTGGTAATACAATTCAGCACATCTTCACCATCACGGTTGTGAATACCTGTTGTAATACCAAACCAAAAATTATTTGCCCGCCGGATTATAAAGGATGCCCAACAGAACAATGTGGCACCAATATCTCCGGAACAGCTACCGCTGAGCCTGGCGCTCCGGGATGCCCTCAGCCTATTTTATCCTTCAGGGATTCCCTGCTCAACATCTACTCCTATTGCCTCAATGCGAAAAAATTCATTCGCATCTGGCGTGCGACCGATCCGAATGATCCGAAAAACTTTGTGGAATGCAACCAGCTCATTGACCTGATCGATAAGACCCCTCCTGTATGGAGCTATTGTCCTCCGGATATCACCGTTCAGGCCAATGGTGAATGTGAAAAAGCAGTGACTTGGATTCCACCAACTGCGACCGACAACTGCGGTGGAATGGTGCAGATTACGAGTAATTATGTACCAGGTCAGAAATTTCCGGCAGGAACTACCGTTGTTGTTTATACGGCCAAAGATCCTTGCGGTAATTCCATAAACCATAGCTTTCGGATCACAGTGCTCGGTGCAGGTCTACAGATCGATTGCCCACAGGATATTGTGGTGGAAAGAACGGATCCCTATTTGCCTGGTGCCTATGTCAACTGGTCGCATCCCAAAGTCACCACTTGCGGTTCCTGTCAAGACTCACTCAAGGGATTTATTTATATGGGGACCTGGAACGGCAGCAAATATTACTGTTCCAAAACAACTGAAACCTGGACCGCGGCACGCGCCATTTGCAGTAGTTTGGGGGGATACTTGTGTGTTATCAATAGCGCGGATGAAAATACTTTTGTAGCGAGTAAGTTGATGGGTGGGACAGCTTACATCGGATTGCACGATTCCAACATCGAAGGATTTTTTGAATGGGTAGACCAGTCATCGGTTAATTACACCAATTGGTATGCGGGTCAACCCAACAATGCCAATGGCGATCAGGATTTTGTAGAGATGCTGCCGGATGGGACCTGGAATGATCAATATGCCAATACCTATCGCGAGTTTATCTGTGAAATTCCTTGTTATACAATCAGCCAGATTGAAGGACCGCCTTGTGGATCATTGTTTAAGTGCGGAACAACAAAAATCACTTATGTCGCGACGCAAGGTCAATACACCGATACCTGTAGTTTTAACGTCACCGTCAAATGCAACAATTCGAAGTATTGTGAATCGAGAGCTCAGAATTGCGGCTTCATGTGGATCAAGAATGTGAGTCTTGCGAACATTAATAACACCACCGGATCTTCGGGAGGATATGCATATTATCCAACTCCATGCGGAGAATTAAAATGGGGGAAGACCTACGATCTGTGTCTTACGCCTGGATTCAGCAACAACGTCTACACGGTATATTGGAAAGTCTGGATCGACTACAATGCCGACGGTGATTTTCTAGATGCCGATGAATTCGTGGCTTATGGTTATGGTAACGGAACTTTGTGCGGTACGATTACTTTGCCGTGGAACTGTCAGTGCACGATGACCAATACCAGAATGAGGGTGAGCATGGCCTACGGTGGCTATCCCGGTAATTCATGTTGTATTTTCAGTTATGGAGAGGTAGAAGACTACTGTATCAACATCAACAAAAATACGCTTGTACCTGATGTAACAAGCCTGTTGCGTATATCTTTGGACGCAGTTAGCCTCAACGGACACGCTGATCCCAATGTATTGCTTGATCAAGAACCTCTCACCCGCTTATTTCCGGAACCATCGATTGAACTCATTCCCAATCCAGCCAGTGAAATAGTTCAAGTGAATGTAATCAGTGCAGAAAAAGCAATGCTCAGGATTTATACTGCAGACGGATTACAAGTATACGAAACAGCTGTTACACAATCCTCCTACTTACTCAATGTATCGGAATGGTCAAACGGATTGTATTTTGTGACGCTTGAAGATTCACACAACAGCAAAGTGGTTAGTAAACTCAGCGTCATGCATTAATATAGAACGATTAAAGAACTAATACCTTAAGTCTTTTTTGATGAACCGGGAGGCCATGCCTTCCGGTTTTTTTTATTTATGAGGCCTGCGTCGTCATAAAATAATGTCTTCCCTTCTTCAAGATTGCGAATTGTTGGCACAATTTATTCCCCTCTAAAGGCGCGAGTCCCACTGTCGCAAGTCTTTCTTTCTTCGGTTTAGCGGAACCTGTCACGATTCAGACTCCTTATATTAATATTTTCTAATATATGTATATTATTGTTTTTGTTCAATATATTCGTTTATCAGTCTGCTCATTTTCTAATTATTAGATGTGTATTTTGTATTAATAACATGTGCATTTTGAATTTATTTTATGTGCATTCTACATCAATATCATGTGTATTTTGAATTTATTAATAATTTTACTGGTGAAATTAACGTGAAATAATGATCCAAAGGACTTTACATATAGATGTGTTGGCTCAAAAAAGTAAGTATCCTGTTTTAGCGGTCACAGGCCCTCGTCAGTCTGGTAAAACCACTTTAATGAAGGAAGCATTCAAAGACTATACTTATTTGTCCCTTGAAAATCCGGATATTCGAGAATATGCTTTGCAAGACACCAAGGGATTTTTAAAAGAATATAACTCTTTTGTGATTTTTGATGAAGCGCAGAGAGTACCACAACTGTTTTCGTATTTACAGGATATTGTCGATCGAGACAAAACAATGGGCCGCTTTATTCTCAGCGGATCACAAAATTTTCATCTGCTACACAATATTACGCAAAGTTTGTCCGGGAGAGTTGCCCTGTTTACTTTATTCCCCTTTGATATTGAAGAAATGAAAAAAGTAAATATTTTAAAAGAAAATCTGTCAGAACAAATCTTTACAGGGGCTTATCCCGCCATTTACGACAGAGATATTCATCCGACAAGATATTTTAAGGATTACTTTGACACCTATATAAAGCGAGACATCACCGAATTGAAAAATATCCATGACATGAACACATTTGTGCGATTTATTAGAATTTGTGCAAGCAGAGCCGGCCAATTATTGAATTATAATGATTTGGCCAGGGATACCGGAGTAAGCCATACCACCTGTCGCCAATGGCTAAGTTTACTCGAAGCAAGCTACATCATTTTTATGTTGCCCCCTTTTTTTAATAATTACAGCAAGCGAATTATTAAAAGTCCTAAACTGTATTTTTATGATACCGGATTGCTTTGTTATTTGCTCAATTACAAAGAAAACAGTCTTAGCCCTATGGAAAGATCATGGGGCCACTTATTTGAAAATTTTATTGTGGCAGAAATGCAAAAGCAAATTGCCCACAAAAATTTATTTCGCACATTATACTTTTGGCGTGATTCACATGGCAATGAGGTAGATGTACTATTTATAGAAAATGGCAAGATCAATATCTTTGAAATAAAGGCCAGCACTACCGTTAGTTCTACGATGTTTAAAAGCCTTGATTATTTTACAAAACTAGCAGACCCAAACGAAGTAAACAGGTATTTAATATATGGTGGAGATACCAGCCAAAACAGAAGCAATTATGCCGTTTTACCTTGGCACACCATTAGTATCTAGCATTTCCACCCTGACTTGTGACGACAAATGTTGTTATTTTTAAATTCAGTTTTAAAGGGTTAATACTATAAATCCATTTTAATGAATCGTGAAGCTTTGCCTTCCTTATTTTTCTTTAATTGCTGATATGGTAATTATTCATAATGCTTAATTTGTAGTTCATTGCCTCGGAATAAGCAATACTTATATCCTTAGCATAAAACTGATGTGTGATCGTATAAGCTCGATCAAAGTTGCATTACTGGCGAAAGTTTTGACTGCAAGTGACACTTTACCATGAATCTGTAAAGGCTTAGCCGAATTATGAACAGTAGGATTGATTTGGAGAGCTTAAAATCCTATATTTGTGCCTCAACCATAAAACTATAACATGATGAAAATGTATATTTACTTTCTGATTTCCCTTCTAAGCTCTTTATCACTATTTGCACAGAATGACTTCTGGCAAAAGGATATAGAAATCATCAACGCTAATTTAAGAACTCCCAAATCGGTGGTACTTGGAGAACTGGAAGTGGATGCTCCTTCCGATGGTTACGTCATCGTAAAATTTGAAGGCAATGTCTGGAGTAGTGCTTTTGATAGAATCGTGTTGGCTGCAAGTGATGCCGAAAGTTGGTTCTCAAATGATGGTAACATAGGTGTTGACGCATATGATTCAACCCATATCATCAATTACTTTTCGCATTCGCGACTGTATCCTGTTTCAAAAGGGCTAAAGAAATTTTATGCGGTCGGACAAAACTTTGTAGATCTCGGAGGAAATGGAAGGGCTACAATCAAAGGTCGGCTTACAGTTGAATTTATTGCATCCTCCGCCAACAATCAGGTAGTCAAAGCAAAAGGAAGTATTATCTATCCGGTACTATTATCATCCAAAGAAAAAAGAATTGATTCATTATCAATTCAAAATAAAGAAGAGGGAAAACTAATTGTTATTGTTGATGGCGTGTGCAATGGAGATACGAAAGAAGAATTATTACTTTCATCCAGTCTGGATGGTCAATGGAATCAGGAAAATGAGAATATTACAATGATTCAAAATGTTTCTTACAATACACAGCTATTTGAATATTGTAAAATATACGATGTTACTCCCGGAACACAAAACGTTTACCTGCTCTCCAAAAAATTGAAAGGTGACAGCACGTATGACCGGAATGGTTTTATTTATAATTTCAATTTGCAGTTTATTCCTAACGATCGTAAGGATTTTACTGTGCATCATCAGGAAATAGCGCATGAATTAAAGAAAAACGATGCCAACAAAACCTGTGGAGAATTAATCATACCATCCAAAGACAAAGGAAAAGCGCTGGTTACATTTATAGGAAATAGTCAAAGCGCATTGGATGATATTCTATCTTTAACGCTCATTAATTCAACAAAAGGGTTTTCAGACTCCACTAAAATATTGGCGCAACCCAATGTAAGTCATAACAATTACGTGTTCTATCAGATCAATGCCATTTTGGATTTGGAAGAGGGCCAAAATTCTTTCAAGATCATTGGCGACTTTGAACCCAATTCAAGTGGTAATGGCAGCGCCAGCATTTATGGAACGCTGATCGTCAAAATAATTTCTGACGATTCATCGACAGGTATTCATGAAAATACAGCTCAAAATGATGCTGACATTCTCTATCCGAACCCAACGACAGGATTCATTCACTTTACTGCAAACAATCAGCTTTCAAGTCAGCCAGTGTTAATCTTTGACCAATCAGGAAAGTTAGTGAGTTCAGGTCAATACAAGGTAATCAATGACAATTCAATTGATATGCAGCGCTTACAAAATGGAATTTACTTTGTAAAACTCGGTAACGAGAATAGGATTTATAAAGTGGTAAAAAATTCAGACAGATAAAATTTCAATTTTGGCGCAAGTTTTAACCTGTCACACCTTGGCCTGGTACTTGTGCCAATACACTGCTTGTTCCGATCACTAGTACCTAATCTGTGATGAATTATTTTATTTCGTTCTCAGTAACTCGATATATTCCAGTAATGTGGCTTCCAACCGGTCAATGATCAATTGATAAAATGGAATTGGGTTGGCATCAATCTGAACTTGTTCCAGGGCTTTGAAATAAGACAATCGCGAATCTTGATCTCCTTTTAATATAGCAATAGGATATTCATTCATCATGAGGATTAAATTCATAACCAATCTGCTGGTACGACCATTACCATCAATGAACGGATGAATAGTTACCAGTCGCTCGTGCATTTCTGCGGCAAGAATCACCGGATGGATTCGCATCACATTCGTCTCATAAAAATGAAAATAATCTTCCATCAACTTTGGTACAAGATATGGTTCAGGTGAGGTATGAGACGAACCCAGTATTCGTACATTGTTCCTACGGTAACTTCCCGCATTCTGGCGATCAATGCCTCTCAAGATCATTCCATGCAATTGAAGTAAAGTTCTTTCATCAAACCGCTGATGTCTTTGGACAAAATCGAAAAGCAATTCAATGGCTTCAGAATGATTAATCGCCTCCAAATGTTCCCTGACCGATTTACCGCTGATCGTAATGCCTTCATTAATCACCAACATGGTCTCCTGCAATGTCATCGTATTGCCTTCAATCTTATTGGATTCATAGGTATAGTTTAATGCAAAATACTTTTGTGTCTTTTCTCTTTGTGTATTTTGTTGTTTTTGAAGTCTCTTGTATTCGAGATTCAAATGATCCAACTTTAGCAATCTCAACCTGATTTTTTCCGGCAGATCAAAAGAACCGGACCGATCAGATCGCTTTAAATATTCAATCCGGGTCTCGGCCAAGGCCCAGATCGAATCAAGATCCTGTTCGTACCTGACAAGATTGTAGATTTTCTCTGCGATAAATGGATTCCTTAAGATCCCTAACTCAACCTGATAAGCGGAGGCTAATGCCTGCAAATGGTCCTCTGTTGGTATCCGGCTTCCTGTTTCGTATTTACTGATCAAAGCCTGGTCAATTTTGGAAATAAAGGATACTTCTTTGATTTTGAGGCCTTTAGCCTGTCTAATTGCCTTTAGGAGCCCATTGAATTCACCTTTCATTTCCAAAAGTATTAATTTTTGTCTATTTGACTTTATTTGTCATGTTATTATTTGTCCTTTTATTTACTTGTGCAACCAGTAATGCCATTCTCTCCGCCTTGCTGTTAACAGACCAACCCAGTCGTGAATGAATTTTGCCAAAAGCTTATAACGAATCTCAATCCGTTGATTCAATTTAACTCGGTCTCAATAGGATGCGATCAATTAGAGTTTTCTCAATTATTCTGATTCAGTATTTGACCTTCCAGATCAGGGTGACATTTCGCGCGGGATAGCTTGGTCTGTTTGATTGGATCTTATCTTGTTATTTGAAATTAGGATCGAATAATAATGGCTGCTAATTAGAAATTAGCTTCTAGCATGATACTTTAATTAATTCACCTGTGAAAGCACCCCAGGATGTTTTAGGATTTACAATATTGACTACATTCTGGCAATGATTTACCTTCGTCGATTTGTTTTTTAAAATCGGTACTAGCTATCTGGATATATACCATCTTGGGAAAATTCATCAGGATTTAATTCACAAGATTCATATTTAAAATGCAAGTTTATATTGCTTTGAAGATTGACCCTTAAGTTTATATTGCTTTATTCTATTCCTCCGGATAAAACATGTTGCAAGGTGAAAATTGGGGTCTTACAGTTAATTTATTTGGAACTTATTAACGCGAAGTATAAGAATTTAAACCAATTATTTTGGTATTGAAAATATAAAGATTGTACTGTTACTCAATTATAGGATTAATAAGATTTTGAATTGCAATACTGAGACCAATTTTACATATGAAATCACAATAATTCAACCTATTTACAGACAGCACAATTCAATATACAAAACTTACCAGTCAATTCAATTATATTTGAGGGACTATTTCAAGTTTCTCAATTGCCAATAAGATTAAGGAGGAAGCTGTTTGGAAAAAAATCTGCAATTCAATTTAAACACAGTCAGGGTCCCCTCATCCTTTCTTGTAATCTGTGGAAGGAACAACTTGTTATCATTGATCGTCTTCTATTTGCTATGGGGTATCTCATTTGGTCAGACGCCAGTCCATCAAAAAAGCTATTCTTTTCTGCGGGTAATGGATGCCAAAGATGGTTTATCTGAAAACAAGATTATGCATGCTGCAATGGACGAAGATGGTCTATATTGGTTTGCTACTGCCGGCGAACTCAATCGGTGGGGAGGTTTATCCTTTCAATCCTTTCCAATGTCAGATGCAAACGGGATTGCCTACTCTGGGATACCTTACAGAATGGTCCCACTGTCGGATCATAGATTCCTTATTTATCTAAGTGGGGTAGACCTTTCATCATATGGCATCTATCAGTATCAAATCGGAATCCTTCACCAGATTTCACATGATCACTTCAAATCGAAGAAGGAATCCCCTATGGCAGTTCTCGTAGATGAGAACCAGAATTCCTTTCTGGTATCGAGAACACTCGACCATGATTCAGTAAGAGTATACTACTTCCATCCTGATGGATATTTTAAAGATTTACTTTCTCTCCCTCTTCGTGACAGCGTACGTTCTTACGGTTCGGAAGTAAATCGAAATCAACCTTACAGCGTGATGGGCGGATATGTATGGTATCTTTCGAATAAAAGTTACATTCACCGCATTTCTCCGGAATCCGGTAGAATCCGGGAATACACATACTTCCTGGATCAAGGGAAAATTAAAAAGTGGGATCCTATAAAATCTGCATACTTCATTATTTCGGGTAGTAAACAATTCTATCTGGTTGATGGAGAGATGGGCTTTTTATTTAGATATGATTGCGTCACCGATCAATGGAGTAAATTGTCAAAACTACCGAAAGACGTTTCATTTCACGAAACCGATGCTAAAGGAAACCTGGCATTCGCTAATAAAAATAATTTTCACAACTATATAACAGCTCTATTTTTTTATGAGGAGGAATCCGGACAAATGTCTGAAGTAATTCCAGTCCCAACGCAATATCGTGGAGTAATCTCATATGACTTTTTAAAACATTTTTTTGCCTACGGTTATCATGGCATCGCACAATATCGGGTCAAAGAATCAAAGGTAAAAAACTATCTGACCCATGAACGCATCTACGGCGATAAGGCGAAGGAAGGTGGTCTTTTTCCAATTCGGGGCATCGGAGAATCTGGAGATAGCATGCTGCTCGTCTCCACCTCATATCAGGATATCATGTCGGTAAATCTGAATTCAGGTGAGGAAAAAGAATATCCATTTGTACAAGGAAAAAACAGAATCCAAATCAGCGATGATTATTCCAAAATGATTTGCGATGATGAAGGAGGGATTTGGGTTGACCGAAATACGCGTTTGATAAAAGCTCATATTCAAGACAAAACTGTAAAACAGTATCTTAAAGACATCTACGATTTTGTTCCAGCCGAAAAAGGTGCCTGGTATTTGATTGCTTCTTTGGACCATCAGCAAACTAATATTTACCATTGGAAGGAAGGTAATGACCGTGTTGACCAGCTCACTTCAAACCGACCAGAACAAAAAAATCGAATGAGCGGCACCTCCGTATTATTCAAGGACAGACAAGGCATCCTTTGGATTGGACAGAAAGACGGAGTGGAGTGCTTTGATCCGAAAACCCAAAAATTCAAAACACTCAAAATCTGGGATGGAAAAACCGGATCTCAAGTGAGTTGTATCGAGCAAACCGCTGATGGCCTTCTTTGGTTTGGAAGTTTGGGAAATGGATTGTTTGGCTACGACCCTCAATCGGGCAACCTGCAAAGTTATAGTCGCTCAGAAGGATTGCCCAATATGAAAATAGCCAGTATAATCGCTGATGGTATCAACCTGTGGGTGGCGAGTTACGATGGTCTCGCCTATTATTTTAAAAATAAAAATTCCTTTGTAAAATTCTATAAGGAAGATGGTCTGTCTCACAATGAGTTCAATAGAAGATCCAGCCTCAAATTATCCGATGGAAGATTTGTGTTTGGCACCATCAATGGGATCAACCTGTTCAGGTCTGAGGATCTTCTGGGTGGTTCAATGGAATCACCCGACAGGATCAAGCCAGTGCAAATCAGTCATTTTGTTGGAGCGGAATTAAAGCGATACAGACTTGATGCTGAAAAAATCCGCAAACTGGTTCTGCCTCCCTCCAACCGATACTGTGATTTTGAATTTACCCTGACCGGCCGATCGTCAGATCACCCTGCGCAACTCAGCTATCGGGTGGATGGTGTTCACAAACAATGGAATTATACTTATCAAAACCGCATTGAGATGCCCTGGCTTCCATCCGGTCATCATTTACTTAGGGTTCGTGGAGCCGGTCTAATGGGCGATTGGAGTGAGGAATACACCATCAATCTGGAAGTACAGCAATATTTTTATCAAAGCACCTGGTTCCTGACACTCATCTCTTTAATCATCCTATTAGCCATATTCAAATATCAGAGACTCAATTATTACCGAAAACTGGAACAGGTCAATGCAGTTCAGTTTAAGCAACTGCACGATATGAAATCCAGGTTTTTTTCTTATATCACCCATGAATTCCGAACTCCACTTACACTGATCCTGGGGTATGCCCGTTTTGGTGAAGAATCTCATCAAGGTGATGGGGAACATTTTAATAAAATAGCTTCCGCGGGCGAACGCCTGCTGGAACTGGTCAACCAGATGCTCGATTTGGCAAAAGCCGAATCAGGTCATATACAAATAAGACCGAGAAGGGGACCTCTTGTGCAATTTATCTCAGATTGCTTCATAAGAATTCAACCGTTAGCCGATCGCAAACAGATCCATTTTGTCTTCCATTCCAATTGTAATGAATGGTATTGTTTGTTTGACCCGGACGTTCTACAAAAGATTATCGAAAACCTATTAACCAACGCCATAAAATTTACTCCGGAACAAGGTACGGTCAGCCTCACTTTGCACGTGGGAAATGATCACAATAAAAATTCTGAGAGTTTGATGTTCTACGAGTTGACCGTCAAAGACAATGGTCACGGAATGAGTAATGCTGAAAGCCAGATGATCTTTGAGCCTTTTTATCAGTCTGATCATAACCGCTTGCAGTCGGGATCTGGACTCGGACTAAGTCTGGTAAGAGAATTGACTGAAAAAGCCGGAGGACAATTAAGCTTAATTTCCAGTCCGGGCGCAGGCTCCTGTTTTACTATCAGGTTTTTGTCCGAAGGCGGGACATCTCTGGATGAAGTCCGCACAGAAGCCCCAGCAATTGAGTACTTGTCTCATGCTCAAAGCTTCGAAATGCGGGAAGAAAAACCTGAAAGCTCTGTAAGGCAAGACAACATAGTCCTCATCGTGGAAGATAATCCAGAGATCGCTGAGTATATTGAGAAATGCCTTCAGGACCATTATCAATGCATCAAAGCAAAAGATGGACAAAAGGGATTTGAGCTGGCGCATCAGCTGGTGCCGGATCTCATTGTCTCAGACATCATGATGCCCCGGATGGATGGCTTTCAGTTATTACATAAATTGAAGTTGGATCCTGTAACCTGCCATGTACCTGTAGTATTGCTTACCGCCAAGGTACAGGCGTCAGACCGGATCAAGGGCCTTTCCATCGGGGCCAATGCCTATCTCCCAAAGCCATTTGACCCCCTGGAACTTCAGCTGACGTTGAAAAATCTGTTTCAGCTAAGACGGGATTGGTCCAGGCGCTACCTTCAACCACTTCCACTTGAGGAACCGAACCCAACAGCCCATCTTGCCCCGGATGGACTGGCGCCTGAAGAAGTCAAGCACAATGACCTTTTTTATCGCAAGTTATGTAACTGGATTGAGGTAAGAATTTCTGAAACAGAACTGGATAATGAATCCATGTGCAAAGAGATGGGAATGTCCAAAAGCCAGCTTCACCGTAAAGTAACTGCATTGACAGGTCAACCTCCGGTAAGATTGATCCGCACATTGCGTCTTCGACATGCAGAAAAGCTTCTGAAAGAACAATCAGACCTTAGCATTTCTGAAATTTCTTATGCTTCCGGTTTCAACTCACCCGCCTATTTTGCAAGGGTCTTTCAGACAGAAAAAGGAATGAGCCCTTCTGAATTCCGAGAAATAATGGCCTTAAAACCCTGATTCTGGTCGCGATAGAGAAATATTTCTGCTCCTTCCTTAGAAAATAAAATTTTATCTCCCTGATTTTCAACTATTTATGATAAATGGGAGAAAAGTGCAAGCAATTGGGAAAAAAGTGAAAAGCCTGCTGAGACACTTGCAGGCATCTTTGCCTTTGTCAAAATGAATTGTCTGTCTGATCTCACATAACCCAGTCGGTAATTTGCGAATCACGACAGCCAAAAAATTGGATTTACTTATTTTTTAATTTTTAAATTTATCTAAAATGGAAGCAAGAACTTCAAAACAAGCCGTACTTGGCGCACTGAAAAACATTCAACTTAACAAATTGACCCTACCTTCCAATTTACTGTTGGGTGGCTGTTAATTTACCTGAAGCCCTATCCTGTGTGAACGCAGGATAGGGCTCATTTTTCTCTATTAAAATTTGGCCTTTAATAAAACAGATTCTGTTTTCGGCAGGATCTGGCCGATCAAACTCCGAGTATTCTCGGGCTAATTCAATCCCTTTAAAAAAATATTATGGAAATATTAAGCATGGACCAAACAATTCAATCCGTCATTCAAACCATCAGGTCCTCAGCCTTGCCGGATCCTATCAAACATTGGTTGACCGAAAAGGAAAGAGTACAATCTCAGAAAGCATTGTTTCTATGCTTTGCACAAGCCCTTGTACCAGGCTTTGGCGGAATAGACAAATCCTGCCAGATCAAACTCAATACACTTGTTTACTTAGGTGCAAGTGGTATTTATGAAGCTGATAAAGTTTACGACATACAGGTACAAGGTCTTGCCATTCAAACTCCTTTGATACAAAGTCACTTTTGTCTCGTTGAATCACAAAGAATTCTGTCTAGATTGTTTGAAGAGGAAGCCCCATTCTGGAATACTTATTACCAGAGATATTGGAATCATTTCCAGGAATTGACTCAAAGCAAATGCATCAATCAAAGACTCGACTTCCATGAATACAAAAACCTGCTGCGTCATAAATATGCCCTGCTCTATCTTGTAGCTGACATCCTTCACCACTTGAGTGACTGCCAATATGTGGATCACTACGAACGCCTGAATGAAACCCTGGAATGGTTTACAATCGGATACAACATCCCCAACGAGATCAGAGGATTAAAAACAGATCTGGATACGCAAGTCAACAACTACGCATGGTGGAGATTGCTTGAAATTTTGCCCGAATACGGAATAAATGCCGGAGAACTAAGCAGTGAGGAATTGCATAAGATGGTTTACTTTACGGGATTGGCTGAAAGGATGCTGGAAGAATCGCTTCAAGCTTTTCATAAAGCCAAAGAATGTGTCCGTCCGCTTGGACTAAATTTATTTGAAGGACTCATCGACGCCAGAATGCTTCGAAATAAAAAGGAAATGGACATTTTACATGAAGAACT
The DNA here is from genome assembly GCA_019694255.1 of Saprospiraceae bacterium. Lineage (GTDB taxonomy): Bacteria > Bacteroidota > Bacteroidia > Chitinophagales > Saprospiraceae > Vicinibacter. The sequence continues at coordinate 33,856 of JAIBCI010000010.1, read as the reverse complement.
AGCCAGCGTTTTCTAGTGCCATAAAACAATCACTCAGAAGATGGATTCAAACTCGTACATATTACTCTTGTACTTCTTCTTGCTACTCTTGTATCACGGAGGAGAATATATCCTGACGCGTCTTGTACATGGATCCGCAGGATTAGGCTCATTTCTTTTTTCAATACCATACCTTCTAGCACAGTTATTATCGCTGCTTGAATTCAGATTTGAAAGTGCTGAATTTTCTGAATGGAAGCAAACTACCTTACATTGGCTATGGTTGCCGGCTATTCTACTGTGTGCATGCGGTCTAGGGATTAGATTTATAGCCATGATCAGTGCAGGACGTTCTTTTACTCATCTGCTACAGAATGAGAAACGACCTGAACATCTTTTGATTACCAGTGGTATTTATGCCTGGTCCCGCCATCCAGGTTATTTGGGATGGTTTATCTGGGCCGTGTCTTCTCAATTATTGCTTGCCAATCCTGTCTGTCTATTGCTCTTTGCTTACTGGTCCTGGAAATACTTCGACATTCGCATCAGGATTGAAGAAAAAAATCTCGTACTTTTCTTTGGAGAGGATTACCTGAATTATAAGCACCGAACGCCAGTCAGGATACCCTTTATTTCTTAAAATCTTACTACTTGGAAAGTAATTTTGCGATTCCGTGGGTGTTCAAATTTTTATTTATCTAAATCGTCAAACTGATTTATTCTAAGTTTTATTTCGGGTCCGTTACCTGAGAATCCCACGCGGCGTAATATTCGTAATATATTGGATTATTTCAATGGAACTTAATAATCAAATTTATACGGTTTTCTTTTCTGTTATCGGCACAAAAGAACGGAAGATAGTAAATCAGTGGTCAATTTTCGCTCACCAATTCGTCATAGGCTAATGGCAGCGATTAAGGATTCATTGATCGTTCAATCAATTCCGCTTACTTTTTGTGGCCAAAAAGCAACAAAAAGATTTGTCGAAAAAAAGGCGATTTTTGCTTTGCAAAACCACGGATGATTCTCGGCATACATAACGCTCCAGAATGATCAAGTCTGAAGGACATGCTCTACACCTATTTACTGGAAGCCTCCAATCACCGCTATCGCTGATTTTTCGACGCTTTTACGTGATACTGTTATGCATAGCAAATAGTATGAAGGCATTCTATTGATCAAAGATTGAGAAAATGAAATATCAACCTACTACATTAAATTAGTAAGCAATTCGCAATTGTGTTCAATAAAGAATTTGGCTACTGACCACTGACTACTGACCATTTGATTTGGCGGCATTTTTGCCCGGCGCATGCATAAATGATGACAAAAATAAGTCCGCCTTGAATAGCATGATGATCCAACTTTATCCTGTGCGCGAACAGTTATATCTTTATCAAATAATCTATTCAGGATAAGAACTCGCTCTTCTTTCTTAAGCCTTATTCAACTCAATGACAAAGGTCGTACTAACGCGAGGCGTGCATACCCTCTTGATTGACTATTGCCTATTGACTATTGAATAAGTGGCCTTGGCTGCGTAGCTTGGGACCCAACCAACGAATGATGCGCCCGCAACAAAAACTGTTTGAGTCTAACGGGACGCTAAACCAAGGAAATGGATAAAGAGGTATGCCAGCACAACGAACTCAGCCAAAGACGAGTTTTTTTGATGCAGCAGAATGAGTTGATGTTGGGTAAGCGAGCAGCCCCGCCACGAGCTTTTCTTTGACTTACTTTCTTTTGGCGGCGCAAAAGAAAGTAAGAAAGCTTATTAATTTTCAATTCCAGCCATTCTAACTGATAAAAGACAAGAATCTCGGTGAAGCACCAGAACATATTTTACAGCCTTGATTTGCATGATGATCTAATTTTTTTATTGTGCGCGACCGGTTATATCTTAATTATATAATCGATTGAGGATTGGAACTCGCTCCTCCCCCTCACGCCTTATTCAACTCAATAACAAAGGTCGTCTTCACACTGGGCGTTGATTCGCGTACATAGATTTTGCCGCCGTGGTAATTTTCGATGATGCGGCGCGCGAGACTTAATCCCAGTCCCCATCCCCTGGATTTGGTGCTGTAGCCGGGAAGAAAGATGGTTTGAAATTTTCCGGGCGGGATTCCGCTTCCGGTATCGCTGATGAGTATTAGTACTTTATTGCTCGAGGCTTCCAGACGGGCCGTGATGGTGCCCTGCCCTTCCATCGCATCGAGTGCATTGCGCAACACATTCTCAAGCACCCAGGATATCAGGTTGCGGTTGGCCATTACAAGGTGATCGGAAGCGGTTGCAACTGGAAAATCAAACTTGATTCGCTTACTGGCACGGGGCCGGATGTACGCTTCTGCCTCTGCGAGCATCGACAATGCAGAACAAGGCTCGAGAACTGACCTGGAACCAATTTTTGAAAAACGATCTGAGACCTGTTCCAGTTTGGTGATATCCTGTTCGATATAGTGTATAATTTCTTCTTTGCTTAATTCCGACTGATTACCGGCTTTGAGTTGCTCGATCCAGCCAATCATCCCTGAGATGGGCGTACCCAATTGATGTGCGGTCTCTTTGGCCATACCGACCCAGACCCTGTTCTGCTCTTCCCTTCGCGAAAGATTAAAAACAAAATAGCCGATTGCCGCATAACTCAACAACAGCAACAATTGTATCCACGGCAAATACCTGATCAGTGTGATGATCTCAGGATACTCGTAATAAATCCTTGGGTATACCTGCGTCTCTATAAAGTTATTGGACTGGGTGACGCGATGAATAATTGCCGCAGAGTCGGGATGCTCTCCATAGTTCCAGAACTGGTAGACATCATTGTCATTGAGCGTGACGACGTGTATCTCTTTGGCGAGCGCCGTCTGCATATCGAGTACATAGGTGAAGTCTTCTTCCGTTGTAGCTGCGCGGTTGGATTCTTCCAGGGTGCGTATAAATAATTCGACATTGGTCTTTTCCCTGCTGGCGAGATTATGCGCGAGACGATTGGAAAGATACACCGGCAACAACAAAATGATGGCACCAAATACGATCAGGTAGAAGTTCCATGTATTCGTTCGCAGGTACAAATCCATTGTCCGCGATTAAGGAATGATTTGGAGTTTGGCGAACTTCAGCATAATCTTTCGATTGGGTTCGTCGATGTCTTTGAAATAAATCGTCGCGATGCGGTTATCGGTAGTGCCCTCTATTGACAACACTTTGCCGGATCCGAATTTCTGGTGCAGTACGGTCATTCCCTGGCTGATGTCCTTGGGATTGCTGGGCGTGATGACGCTTGCGGTCTGTTGGACAAATTTTGGTTTGTTGGGTACATAGACACTTTTCTTCGGCCCTTCATCTTCCCACAGGACCTGTTGCCTGGATCGAAAACTCTGATCTGATTCAAAACGGCTGGAATCGATCTCATCGATAAACCGGCTGGGTTCATTACTCCGCGGAGTTCCGAACTGATAGCGCGAACCGGCATAACTAAGGCATAGATGCTTGCGGGCACGTGTGATGGCGACATAGAAAAGCCGACGTTCTTCATCGAGCTGGTCGGGATCCGACATCGACATATAACTCGGAAATAAATTTTCTTCAACACCGGCGACCATCACTGCATCGAACTCGAGTCCCTTGGCGGAGTGCACTGACATGAGCGTAACATGTTCTGCTTCTTCATTGAGGTCATCCAGTTCCGTGACGAGCGCGACAGACTGAATATAGGAAGCGAGACTGCGATCAGTGTTCTCATTCTCCTGGAGGTCATCCTCCTCCATAAATTCCTTGATGCCATCCAGAAGAGACATCACGTTTTCAACCCTTGACAATCCTTCCTTGGTGATATCCTGTTTTAACTCTGCGCTCAGGCCCGATGTCTTAAAGATCATATTGGCGGCTTCATAGGCTCCGCCGGTGGCGGCCAGTCTTTGCGCTTCGGTCATCATCCGCAGAAAGTCCTGCAGACTTTGTCCCAGTCTTCCGGAAGCGCCTGTATGCGCGATGGCTTCGAGATAGGAACAGGAAAGTTCATTGGCTTTTTCGATGATGCGGTCGATACTTGAATCCCCGATCCCTCGCTTGGGATAGTTGATGATCCTTTTGAACGCCTCATTGTCTTTTGGATTGACAATGAGTCGGAGATAGGCCATGAGGTCTTTGACTTCCTTGCGCTGATAGAAGGAGAGGCCTCCGTATACTTTATAGGGTATATTGACTTTTCTGAGATGCTCCTCAAAAATCCGCGACTGCGCATTGGTACGGTAGAGAATGCATATCTCGCCGTTGCGGATATGATAGCGGTTTTTGAGTTCGATGATATGGTCGGCAATCCTTCGTCCTTCTTCCGAATCGGTGGCGCAGCGCAGCACTTTAATCTTGTGTCCTTCTTTCTGTTCCGTCCAGATCTCTTTGCGGATCTGCCTGGCATTGTGCGTGATCACATCATTGGCTGCCTGAACGATAAAATCTGTCGAGCGGTAATTCTGCTCCAGCTTGAATGTCCTGACATCCGGAAAATCCTGCTCGAAGTCCAGAATATTGCGAATGGTGGCGCCACGAAATGAATAAATACTTTGTGCGTCGTCGCCGACGATGCAGATGTTGCGCGGACTGCCGGGATAGAGTACCATTTTTTTCACAATGGCGTATTGCAGATAGTTGGTGTCCTGAAACTCATCGACCATCACATAACGAAAAAGATTGCGGTACTTGTCCAGCACGCCATCCTTATTCTCCTGAAACAGCCTGTACACCTGCAACAGCAGATCATCAAAGTCCATAGCGCCCGCCGCATGGCAGCGCTCCATGTATTTCTTATAGATTGCCGCCGTAGCTGGCATTTTGTTAAACCGGTCCTGATCGAGGAGGGCGGCGTCTTTTTCGTAAAGTGCCGGTGTAATCAGGTTGGACTTTGCGTTGGAGATCCGGTTGCGGATGAGATTGGCATTGTAATCTTTGGGATTGAGGTTCATCGACTTGATGATCTCGCTCACCAGGCTTTTGCTGTCGTCGGTATCGTAGATGGTAAAGGAAGTGGGGTATCCCAATTTGGGGGCCTCGACCCTGAGAATCCTGGCGAAGACGGAGTGAAAGGTGCCACTCCACAGGTGTCGGGCCTGGTCTCCTGCGACATGCTGGATGCGCTCTGTCATTTCGCGGGCAGCCTTATTGGTAAATGTCAGGGCCAGAATATTGCGCGGTGGAACGCCCTGGTTGATGATGTAGGCCAGGCGGTAGGTCAGCACCCGTGTTTTTCCGGATCCGGGACCGGCAATGACCATGACGGGTCCATCGGTCTGCATGGTCGCTGCACGCTGAACGTCGTTGAGTTCTTTGAGAAAATCAATCATGGGTTATGGAAGCCTAAAGATAAGAAAACGGTCAAGGGCCGTCTGACTTTTTGAAAACATTAAAAATTTAATATATGAAATATTTTCATCCAAATTGGTTATTTAAGCCATTTTTATTAAAAATAAATTATATTTTTTAGCTAAAAACTGCCTATTGATAAGTTTTAGGCCAAAATATTTCATATTTTTGCGCCGATAATCAATTTTTATAATTTTTTAATATCTGGTCATGATCAATCACAGAAGCCATGCCCTCAACCTGTTTTTAACCAGGCCCAAGGCAACCAAGGTCGTAGAGAGCAGAAAGATTTCAAGCTACTATGCGGAGAATGTTTTTACGGAAAGCAAGCTGAGGACGTATTTGTCCAATGACGCTTACAAGGCTTACATGCAGACGCTTGCCCAAGGCAACAAGATTACCCGTGAGCTGGCAGACCAGATTGCTGCGGCGCTGAAGGCATGGTGTCTGGAGAAAGGCACAACCCACTACACGCACTGGTTTCAGCCTTTGACGGGCACAACTGCCGAAAAGCACGATTCATTTTTCACCCTGAGCGGCAACGGGACAGCCATCGAAAAATTTGATGGCGACGCATTGGTACAGCAGGAACCGGATGCCTCCTCGTTTCCGAGCGGCGGACTGAGAGCGACTTTTGAAGCGCGCGGATATACCGCCTGGGATCCTTTGAGCCCGGCCTTTATTATGGATATCAGCGGTTCGAGGACGCTGTGCATACCGACGGTATTCATTTCCTACACCGGCGAAGCGCTGGACCATAAAGCACCCCTGATCCGCTCCCTGGAGATGCTGGATAAAGCGGCCACCGGCGTTGCGCGTTATTTCGACCGCTTCGTCAACAAAGTCACCGCGACGCTGGGCTGGGAGCAGGAATATTTTTTAATCGACAAGGCCATGTATTACGCGCGGCCTGACCTCGTAGCCAGCGGACGCACCATCATCGGTCGGTCTCCGGCCAAAGGGCAACAGCTGGAAGACCATTATTTCGGAGCGATACCGGATCGCGTGTTCAACTTTATGGTTGACCTCGAACTCGAGTGCCATCGCCTCGGTATTCCCGTTCGCACTCGCCACAATGAGGTTGCACCAAGCCAGTTTGAGCTTGCCCCGATGTTTGAAGAAGCAAATATTGCGGTAGACCACAATTCACTCTTGATGGATGTGATGGACCGCGTAGCGCGCAGGCATCATCTGATCTGCCTTCTTCATGAAAAACCTTTTGCGGGTATCAACGGCTCAGGCAAACACAACAACTGGTCAATGGGTACAGATACCGGCACCAATCTGTTGAGTCCTGGTAAAACACCGCGCAACAACCTGCAGTTTCTAACCTTTTTTATCAATACGATTAAGGCGGTTCATGATCATGCGGATCTGCTTCGTTCCAGTATTGCCAGTGAGAGCAATGACTACAGGCTGGGTGCCAATGAAGCACCTCCTGCCATTATCTCGGTCTTTATCGGTGATTTTCTGATAAGAGCGCTTGACGCCATTGAGCAAAGAGTCGATAAGGATATCAAGGAAGAAGAAGAGAATGATCTCAAATTAGATATCCATAAGATGATTCCGGATGTATTAATGGATAATACGGATCGCAACAGAACTTCACCTTTTGCTTTTACGGGAAATAAATTTGAATTCAGAGCGGTGGGATCTTCCGCCAATTGTTCTGAACCAATGATGGTGCTCAACATGATCGTCGCCAACCAACTCAATGATTTTAAAACGAAAGTTGACAAGCTGATCGCCGATGGTGAAAAAAAGGATTCTGCAATTCTCATCGAACTGCGCGCCTGTATCAAATCCTGCCGCAAGATTCTTTTTGAAGGGGACAATTATTCTGAAGCCTGGGCCAAAGAAGCTGCCAAGCGCGGACTTCCCAATGTCAAGACAACGCCATTGGCCCTTGATGCACTCACTTCCAAGAAAGCCCACAAACTCTTTTCCGAAAGTGGAATTCTCAGCGACAAGGAACTGGAAGCACGCCATGAAATCTATCTTGAGAAGTACATCAAGAAAGTGGAGATCGAAGCGAATCTGCTGCATGAACTGTGTATGAACATGGTGATGCCTGCCTGTCTGCAATATCAGACGGATTTGCTCAACAACATCAAGACCGCACTGGAAGCGGGCATCGCGAAGACTGCACTCAAGACGCAGTACGATCTGGTCGGTACCATTGGCAAGCACATTGATGGTATTTACAAAGGCATTGACAAGATGCTCTCGGAATCGGAGAAAGCACATCATCAGAAGACGACCCGCGATGCGGCGATTTATTTCTGTGATAAAGTCAAACCGCTTTTCCTGGAAATCAGACAACACTCCGATGCGCTGGAACTTTACGTCGAAGATAAATACTGGCCACTGCCGAAGTACCGGGAGATTCTGTTTAACAGATGATCATTGCAGCGGCGTGTTATTTTCTTAACACGACCTGTGAGAATGAATGACGATAGTCAAAACTGTCGTTGATTTCTAGTAAGAATAATGTATCTAATGGTTCGTCAGCAAATGCCGGCGAACCATTTTTTTATTTAAAATTTAATTGTATAAAATTCAAACCTCCGGATCATATATCTTGTCAATCATAACAAACTTCAATATGCATACTAAAGTACTTGGTCAGGACTGTTTTTGAGCGTTGAAACAACGCAGAAAATACTGTAACCCGGATTCAGGCATTGTCTCAGTTAAAATTGTCAAAGCAATTTCTTAATCGTATGACAATTCAATCATCACCTATTCACCACTGCAACCTCTTATATATCAATACGCGTTGCATTATTCCGGTGTGATAGAAAAATGAGATGATTTTCATCCGCTGCTTACTGCAGCTCGAAGCTCAGCTTCAACGTCACCCGGTATTCCTTGATTTTTCCTTTTTCAATGGACACGCTCTGATCCTGCACCCACGCAGAGCGAATATTTTTTAACGATGCGTGTGCTTTGGCAATGGCTTTTGCGGTAGCATCTTCCCAGCTTTTAGGTGAACTGGACATCACTTCAATCACTTTTACGACAGTCATAATTTATTTGATTATTGTATAAAGATATTTCATATCGGTGAATTGTACGAATTGCGCCACGCCTCGGCGCAAAATTTAATATGAGCATCTACACATTCATTTGCCCGCACTAAGTATCTTAATACGCCGGTACGAAATCCACACTTCAATGCACATATCACCCGCCAAAGAAATTGCACGATCGCAAATGTGCTTATCAGAAAGCGGCTGACATATTTAATTTTGCCGAATGTTGAAAGACCAGAAGATCAGTGCTGAATTGTTATTCAGTTTTTTATTTACCCTCCTTTGCGTATTCCTCGTCTTCTTCAGAGCGGGCACCGGAGATGACGGGGACAGTATCCTGCATTATCTGTATGCACGCTATGCCTTCCTGCATCCGGAAAACTTCTTTAACCACTGGGCCAAACCGGTCTATGTGATCCTGATGGCGCCGGTAGCGATATTCGGTTTCACTGCGGTCAAATTAATGAACGCCCTGATGGGCGGGGCAGCCTTGTACTTTACGATGCGGTCAGCGCGAATGCTGGGAGTCAATCCTCCGCTACTGCCCGGTATGCTGTGGGCAGGTATTCCAATGGTCTACTCGGTTTGTCTTTCAGGATTGACAGAGCCTCTTTTTGCGCTGATCCTGAGTCTGGTGATCTATATGCTTTTGAAGCAAATGCCAATCAGTGCGGTCATTCTTGCGTCCTTTCTTCCCTTTGTCCGATCAGAGGGCCTCATCCTGCTTCCGGCGCTGGCCGTCTGTCTGCTGAGCATCGGTCAGTGGAAACGTATTTACCTGTTGCTGACGGGACATGTGGTCATGGGACTGGCAGGATCTTTGGTCTATGGATCTGTCTTTTGGGTTTTTACCAGGATACCCTATGCCGGAGCACGCAACGAAAGCTACGGACATGGCGACTGGGACTATTATTTCAATGAACTCATACCAGCCATGGGCTTCTTTGCCTATGGCTGTCTGCTGACCGGCATATTTTATGGTTTCTACAGGCTTCTCGCGCATTGGACAAAAAAGCAAATGATGCACCCGGTCGAACTATGGGCTGTAGGCGGGATGTTTGCGTCCTTTTTTCTGGCACACATTATTTTTTGGCGATACGGGCTATTCAATTCTTTTGGCCTCATACGGGTATTCATGGCCGTATTGCCTTTGATGGTGCTCATTGCCGCGCGCCCGCTGGCCGATTGGTACCGTCAGGCTGAATTATTGAGCGCCGGATGGCTGGTCTGGATACCGATCAGCATCGGACTTCTTGGCGGGCTTTATTACCATCAGGATTGGAATTACAGGCTTCGCCTCACTGAAGAGCAACAGGCATACCACGATCTGGCGGTGCGTTATGGCGCAAGGCTCAGCTCACATTGCGTCTATACCGATGCGGTCTACCCGCTACTCGAACTGGATAAAGATTATTTTAATCCACTTCAGACCAAACGAACGCCTGCGCTTTACAATGGCGATAGTGTGCCGACCCATTCATCTGTGATCTGGGATCACCGGTTTTCAGTGGTGGAAGCGCATATTGAACTGGATAAGGTCCGAAACGACAAGCGCTTTCATCTCGTAGATATCTTCTATAGTAGTGGAAAGCCGGCACTCTATTTATTCAGTACAGATACGTTTGCAAGTCCGTACAGGCGTTTTAAGACAATACTGCCACCGGTAGATACCGGCAGCGCGGATTCAATTCCGGAATCTTTTAATCTGGGGTCACAGCAGGAATTCTTTGGGGTCATTGAAGAAATGTCAGCCTCCTTGCCCGAGACCAACATGTTCAGGGTACGGCTTCAGTACCGATTGTCCGGACCACCGCAGGCATGCCCCAAGCTGGTTTGGTCGTATGAAGAGCCAAGAGGAAGGGTCCTCGAGTGGACCAGCATACCGATCGCTGAATCAGGTACGTTGCCAGGCCAATGGAACGAATTCGTAGCCAATGTTCCGTTTCATAAAGAGAAATTCCGCGGATCAAAATTCAAACTATACCTGTGGAATAATGAAAAGTCTTCAACCGAACTGAAAAACTTCAGCATCGAATACTGATTGATCAGAAGGACAAAATGTCAGTCCTGCGTCTGTTGGCATGCACTTTGACAAAGGGCTTTTATAACCATTTAAAGCATGAAAACTGGCAAAATTTCAGTACAGTCCGAGAATATTTTTCCCATCATTAAAAAATTCCTCTATTCAGAACACGAAATTTTTCTTCGTGAACTGGTAGCCAATGCCGTCGATGCGACAAGCAAACTCAAGGCTTTGGCCAACAAGGGTGAATTCAAAGGTGAGACGGGCGATCTCAACATTGAAGTCATTGCAGACAAGGAAGCTGGTACGCTGACCATACGCGACCACGGCATCGGAATGGACGAACAGGAGATGGACCGTTATCTCAACCAGGTGGCCTTCTCTTCTGCACAGGAATTTCTGGATAAATTCAAAGACGACCTCAACATCATTGGTCATTTTGGACTGGGATTCTATTCTGCTTTTATGGTCTCCGAAAAAGTCGTGGTGAGAAGTCTTTCCTGGAAGGATGGCGCAGCACCAGCACAATGGAGTTGTACGGGAGATACTGACTATACTATTGAGTCCTGTGAAAAAGCGATGCGCGGAACGGATGTCATTTTGTATCTGAATGAAGAATCCAAAGAGTTTCTCGATCAATATAAACTTGAAGAGCTTCTTCGTAAATTCTGCAAATTTCTACCGGTTCCCATTCAGCTTGGTACGCGCAAGGAAAAAGTTGCAGATCCGGAAGCTGGCGAAGACGATAATGCGAAAGCGGAAGAGATTGAGGTTCCCAACATTATTAATAACACGGATCCGCTTTGGAAAAAATCACCGGCTGATCTCACGGATGAACAATACAAGGCCTTTTACCAGGAACTGTATCCTTATAGTCCCGAGCCCATCTTCTGGATTCACCTCAACATCGATTATCCATTCAACCTGACAGGCATACTTTATTTTCCAAAAATCAAGAACCAGTTTGAAATCCAGAAAAATAAAATACACCTTTACAGCAACCAGGTTTTTGTAACGGATGATGTAAAGGAGATTGTTCCGGAATTTCTGATGATGCTGCACGGCGTCATTGATTCACCGGACATTCCGCTCAATGTGAGCCGTTCATATCTTCAGGCTGATTCCAATGTCCGGAAGATCACCACGTATATCACGCGCAAGGTGGCCGAAAAACTTGGCGACCTTTTCAAAAAGAACCGTAGCGATTACGAAAGTAAATGGGATGATATCGGAACATTTATCCGTTACGGAATTATTTCTGATGAAAAATTTGAGGAGAAAGCAATTTCATTTGCATTACTCAAGAATACGGATCAGGCCTACCGCACCATTGATGAATACAAGGAAGCTGTTGGTGAAGTTCAAAAGGACAAGAACGGCAAATTGATTGCGCTCTATACACAAGACCCTGTACAGCATCATGGACTGATTCGTCAGTGCAAGGACAGGGGTTATGAAGTATTGGTGATGGATCAGATCATTGACAATCATTTTATACAGCACCTGGAATACAAGGCGGATGTGCGCTTCAAACGAATTGACTCGGAGACCATAAGTCAGTTAATTGACGAGAGTTCCAGTGCTGAATCGGTGCTGAGTGAATCCGATCAGAATAAAATCAGCGCGCTATTCAAAGGACTTGAAGTCAACAAGGCCAGTGATACACAAATCAAGGCGATGTCACCGCAGGATGATCCGGTACAGATCGTGCGGCCTGAATTCATGCGCAGGATGAGCGAAATGCAGCGGATGATGACGATGATGAAGGGAGAAGGTGAAGATCTGTTCAAAGATTCCTACACGCTCATCATCAACAGCAATCACCCGGTCATTGCAAAAAAAATGACGGAACTCACCGATGAGTCCGCTCAAAAAGAATTGGCTTCTTACCTGACCAAACTGGCATTGCTTGCACAAAACATGCTCAAAGGGGAGGACCTGAGTATGTTTATCCGTAATTCGATAGAGAAAGTTTCCTGAGCTTAATGCGTATCCAGGGCTTCATCTCTGGACATCGCCTTGTAGCGTCCTTTGGAAAATTTGCTGCCGTTGAATGTGAGAGGCACCTGAATGGCCTTGCGCTCTTCTTCGGTCAGTGAAATATACTCCGCACATTTTCTGGAACAGCACTGATGGTATTTGGCCGCGCATGCCGGGCACTGGATAAATAAAATATGACAGTGGTCATTAGCGCAGTTGACATGTGTGTCACAAGGTTGGCCGCATTGATGACATTGGCTGATGATCTCGTCGGAGATACGCTCTCCCATTCTTTCATCAAAGACAAAATTCTTTCCGATGAATTTATTTTCTAGATCCTGTTCCCTGATCTGTCTGGCATAATGGATGATGCCGCCATTCAGCTGATACACGTTCTTATAGCCATAGTGTTTCATGTAGGCGGAAGCTTTTTCGCAGCGGATGCCTCCGGTACAATACATCACCATGGGACGCTCTGTCTTATCCTTAAATTGTTCTGCAATAATGGGCAGGCTCTCACGAAAAGTTACCACATCCGGTGTAATGGCGCCTTTGAAATGACCTACTTCGCTCTCGTAATGATTGCGCATATCGATCAGAATGGTATTCGGATCTTCAATGATTTTGTTAAACGCGTTGGCGTCCAGATGCACGCCACAATCGGAAGGATCGAAGGTCGGATCATCAATACCGTCTGCGACGATTTTATTTCTGATTTTTATTTTTAATTTGAGAAAACTGTTGCCGTGTTCTTCAATCGCGTAATTTAATCGCAGCTGGTCAAGAAAACTGATCGAATACAGGAATGTTCTGAATTGTTCGATCGCTGCGGAAGGCACTGTGATCTGTGCATTGATTCCTTCCTGCGCGATGTAGATACGGCCAAGTACGCCCATTTCATTCAGGTGCAAAAACAAATAATCGCGAAACCACTCAGGGTTATCGATGCGATGATATTTGTAGAAAGAAATGGTGACGTAGTCTTGCGGATGTTCGTTGAGTCTGGCGACCAGTTCTTCTTTGCTTAAGGTATTGAATAACTTCTTATTCATTTCAAAGCTTGATAAATCTTTTTTCCAAATGCCTGACAGGATTAGAAATAATATAAACACCTTGTGTAAGCCTGCTGATATCTATGGTGTTGTCATTTTTTCTTGGACACGCTTGATTTTTTCCATAAAGATCCGTCACAACGAATGCATCATTTTTATCTGCATTCAGAATGAGCAGTTCTGATGTCGCTGGATTGGGATAGATCTCCAGAGAAGAGGTTGATTGATCCTGATTGCCCAACAATATGGCCATTTGTACCGCACGGCTGGCCATGATCTTCCCATAACCATAGACATGATTAGGCACCGTATTCATGACAAATGGAGGGCAGTCAATATTGGCATCGGCGGGTCTGGCGGCGCGTTCGATGATATCCTTGATTTTATCCACCTGTCCGTCCAGCGAAGGATTGGCATTGATGACAAGGGCTACGAGTCCTGCCACATGAGGACCGGCCATACTGGTTCCGTTCCACGCGACCAGATCTCCTGAAGGAATCCGTGAGATGACCTGCGAACCCGGGGCTGCTACATCCGGTTTGATGCGATGCGTCTTATAGTTGAGCACGGGTCCGCTGCTGCTGAATCCGCTGATCTGATCGTCCGGTGCAAAAGCGCCGACGACAAAACTGGATTCATAAATTGCGGCGGGTGCATTGATGTTTCCACAGCTTTGGCCCGAATTACCGGCGGATACGACCACCACAACACCGGACATCGTCAGATGATCTACCACCTCCTCCATGATCGCAAAATTGGAAGCGTCACATCCTTCTTCCAGTGCGCAATACCAGCTATTGTTGATCACCGAAGGCGCCAGCTCGGGTTTAGGATTTTTGTTGTCCAGGTCTGTTGGTGCCAGAAAGAATTCGAAGCACTCAACATACGTTGACAGGGCGCCGTTGCCGCGCTCCATGTTGCGACATCCGATCCAGTTGGCCTTAGGCGCCACGCCGTAGGCATCCGTTGCCGAGCTGCCGACCATGGTACCCATGGTGTGCGTCCCGTGATCGTTGTCGTCACAGGGCTGGCGAAGATTATAGCCGCAGCGGTTGCCCGTGGAATCCGGGCTCAGATGGCTCCAGGTGTGGATGGCGTCATGCCAGTTGTAGTTATGATCGATGTTGCCGCCCTGATAACCGCGGTATTTTTCTTTAATGCCATCGAGATCCCATTTGTATCCGGTGTCCTCTCCGGCTACCGTCACACCCTGGCCTTCAAATCCCATTTGCCAGACCTGGTCCGCTTCGATTCGCTGCAGACCCCAGGTCAGTACGGGCCCTCTGGCCTGTAGATTGACGACGCTGCGGTCCTGCGTCGGCTCGAGGGAGATGGTTTCATCCAGGAGAATTTCACCTACTTCAGGATGCTGAAGGATCGAGGTCAATTGTGGTTGATTGATCCTTGCGGCAATCGCATTGATGATGTAGAAATTATGAAAGGGAACCTGAAGCGAATGCAGCAGTTGGCTGATGTTTTGCTGTGACTGTGAAGCTTCCTGGCGCAGCAAATGAAACACCAGCTGGGCTTTTTCTTTTTTAGTCATAGCAGGATTTACAGAAGAGAGGTCCGCCTTGCGCTTCATGACGATCAGAACAGGCACTTCCTGCTTCGTTTCCAATTCACGTCGTACGCGCGGAGACACATTCTGTGCATCACTATGCAAGCAATAAAAAACAAAAACCAACAGGATACCGTATCGCATCATTTGAAAAAAATTATTAAAAAACTTTAATTCAATTTAATCATCGGAGGAGCGTAACGTCACCGGCAAAATCCTCAGTGATCAGATCGCCTTTTTCGTTATAACCTTCCGCAAAAATATGATAAATATAAACGCCTGGCAAAGCGTTTTGTCCATCCACAAGCTGACCATTCCATCCGGTTGCCACATCATTGGACACAAACAGTCTTTCGCCCCATCGCGAGAAAATTTCCAGTTTGAACTCGCGCACATATTCCACGGAAGGCCTGAAAATATCGTTGACCTGATCCCCATTGGGTGAGAATACATTCGGAATATGGATAATCAGCGGACACTTTTCTTCAATGAAGATGGAATCGCTTCCGGGACAACCGAATTGATCCATGACCCGTACGCTGTATAATCCGCCGGCGGTAATCGTACGGATGACCGTGTTGGACTGGTCTTCCCAGCGAATGGTTGAATAGGAGGGTATGCTGAGCGTTAAGGTAGTCCGCGCAGGACAAAAGAAAGTATCCTGGCCTAGCTCAACATGAGGATTAGGTTTGATGTCAACATTGACTTCCTTCGGATAGGTTGGGCAACCAAAATAATAACCGGTCACCTGGTAGGTACCAGACTGTTTTGGTGCCACATTGGTGAGCACCGGTGACGCTTCTTCCGAACTGAAATTGTCAGGCCCGGTCCACTTGTATTTGGATTGCGGACGATCGATGGCCCGCAGGGTGACGCTCCCTCCTTCGCACAGGAGTGTATCGGGGTACGCCTGCAAGGGCTGTCTGAGGGTGATTTGAAGCTCTTTGGTCAGTGAGTCCGTGACATTGCGGCAAAGATCCCGGTAGATTAATTTGACCGTGTAGGTACCGATGTCGGCATACGTGTGCCTGAATTTGTGCATGCTGGTCCGGAATCCGTCCCCTGCATCCCAGAATACCTCGAAGCGACTTTCCGGCAAGCCGGTTTTGAAATCAATGGTATCATGCAGACAGGAGCCATCGGGTATCGGGAGGTTGTTGAACTTCGTAAAATTCGCACCCCCTCCGTAGGCATAGGATTCTGCAAATCCGTAGCCATAGGCGATGGCGATCAGGCCACACACCCCCGTAGATAGCACGTGCGCGCCTTCATTGACGGTCAGCTGCAGGTAGGCAAATTCATTGTTGGGGCCAATGGTCTGAAAAGTCTGATTAAGCTGGACTGCGGAACGGCCGTCCAGACGAAAACTAGCGGTGTCTTTGACCGTGGTGATCACGTTGATGTAATTCTCGGTAATATTCTCATACGGCGAATTATACAAGGTTACGGTGTCCCGGTATTGCTCGATGCTGTTGAGCAGCACCATCGAGGGATCACCGAGATTATCGGAGCGCCCGTTATACGTCCCGCCAACCAGAAACATGGCAACCATAATGGGTTTGCTGGCCTGGACATAAGCGGGTTTGGCCCTTAGTTCAAATTCTTTCCATTCTCCCTTGTTGATCGTAAAAGGGCCTGGCATGCTGCCCTGACCCGAGAGGGTGACCGTCGTATTGTCTTCAGAGGCCAGGATTCGGTAGCGGTCGGCGGAAGTAGTCTTGGAGGGAACGGCGATAAACTGCTTACCCCAAACCTCGACGGGATACATTTGTTCGAGCAGATTGTCGCGGTTGCCGAATCCATTCGGGATCTGGGTCCATTTGTTGCCGCTGAATACCGCAACAAAATGATCGCTGTGGATATAGGTGCCGCTAAGGTCATCCAGAATGGAGTTAGCCTGTATCTGGATCGCCTGACCCTTGTTGAGGAGAAAAGTATCCTTATCCCCTTTCTTTTTTAATCCGCCGCTGATCGTCGCGGAATACGTGATGATCACTGTCGTGTTGTCTTCCGTGGCCAGACAGGCAAATTCGGGTGGATAAAAGACCCCGTTCGTCTGGTAACCCTGGTAGTTCATCACATAGTAATTATTGCCCAGCGATGGGACGGGCAACACCAGCGCGGCGTCCGCGCGAAACTCAAAATAATGATGAATGTACACGGAGCTGGGCTCTGCGGTCACCACGTGCACTCCCCGGTCCACGATCCCGCCCGAGCCGATCATTTCCGCCTGTCCGGGCACATCCACAATAAACACGGAGTTGGCATTGACCGCAAAGTCCTGCCGCCAGCCCGTCAGCGGAAGTTCGATGTAACCGGTGGTATTGTATTTGGAGGTGATGATGCACTTGCGGTTATTGGTTCGGTCGTGATGCTCCAGAAACACGAACCAAAAATCCTTGCCCTCATTGGATTGTCCAAACGCTTCATAACCTGCCGACGATAAAAGATCAACAAGGATAAACAGGCCCAGAACAGAGCGCCTTATTAATGTGCTGAATCTCAAGGGAAACATACTACCAAAAGCAGCCCTAAGGTAAGCTGTACCCTCTAACCGAGGCTAATTATTTTGATTTCCACGCGTTGGTTGAGCGCCCTGCCGGCCTTGGTATCATTGGTGGCAATCGGATAGCGCTTGCCATAACCGCGGAAGGTGACACGATCCGGTGAGATCCCCTTGCCGATGATGAAATCCCTGACTGATCGTGCACGGGATGCCGACAATTTGTCGCAGTATTCATGGGGTGGCTGACCGTTGGTGTGGCCTCCGATTTCGACCTTGACCTTGGGGTTGGTGACCAGAAAATCATACACCTCCTGCAGCACCTGAAAGGAGGAGGAGTCGATATTGGAGCTGTCTGACTTGAAGAACAATTTCTCAATGCGGATGCTTTGGCCAACCTTGATCTTGTCCTTGTCCAGCGACTTGAGGATTTTGTTTTCTCTTGGGTCGGTGCCCTGAACTTTCGTCGTTCTGGCGGTGTCGACCTTGGGTTTTTTGGTAGGGTTCTGTTTGTCCGCCACCACCGGTATTTTCTCATTCGGGCAAGGGATCCGGCGGATCTCGGAAGCCTTGTCTATCAAGATATTGCCATTGTAAGGCATCAGCACCGGCGTTTTGTAGAAGGCCTCCAGCTCAAGGTAGTGGCAATCCGACGTCGGACTGAGGGTAAAGTTAAACTGCTTCCAGTCCGTGTTTTCGACCAGGGCGGATTCTGCCAGCAATTCCTTCTGATGGCAATATGCGTCGCCGGAATAAATGCGCAATACGATCGGCGTCGAGAAGGGTTTCAGCACGTTGATATTGGTGTTGGAGGCACTCAGGTATTCCACCGAGCGACAGAGATAGATCGAGAAAGCGTAACAACGCCCTTTCAGCAAAGGCTGGGAGAGGTTCTGTGCGACCCGCTCATAGGATTCGTTGTCCCGTGTCACCATGCCGAGATAAGTTCTTCCGTCAAAGGCCTTCTTGGTCACCCCAAAAAGCGGGTTCTGTCCCGGTGCGGCAGGTTGAATATCCGGAGGGGTCTCATTCCGCCATCCGCAATCCACCCAGCCGGTGGGAGGGTTGCAGCATTGTGGCGTGCCCTCAAAGGATGGATTGATCAATACAATGATGTTGGTATCCTGTTGTGCATAGACCCCAGCGGCGACTGCGCTGGCTGCCAGGAGTAAACAAAACTGTATCGCCTTTGTCATGGGTACGGCATCAAAAACGCAAAATTACGGCCATTGTTGGTTAATAAATACTTAATATCAGGGTTCTGAATAGTTACAGCGCCTACGCCCCCATTTAGGCTAAACGTACGATATAAAACTTGGTACACCAGATTGTGGGTCAGTGTTTGGACGTGATAAGGATCAAAATCCATTAGGCTTGATCAGATCATTAGAAGATACACGTGAAGTCCAGAAAAGGGAAAAAGACTTGATTGCATAATCCGGCCCATTAGTAACCACTAAATCCGAAGTAAAGAGTCCACTTTGGAAGTCCAAATTGGAATAGTACCCAAAAGTTAATCCGGGGATGACGAAGAATTCATTTTCGGAGAAAACACGATTGATCGAATCTGAAAATATATAAGTCTTATTGTCAACATCAGATGCTGATGGGGATATGAATAATTAAAGCACTTGCCTCAACAGATAAAAAAGTGAATTTTGACAATTTATGGCTGTAAAACTTGCTCTAAGACTTGAATATGAGACTTTTTAAGTATTCCGGGCCAAACTGAGACACCATTTCACCATACCGACCGACACCCACAGACGACGAAGAATAACTACCCGCTCACAAGCGTTGGGCTCAATAGCAGATGGTAGCGCCTTTGGCACCCCAAGCGCAGTTAATTATACATACTAACTTGCATCAATTTTATGATAAATTGACACATCCGCCTTTGGTGGAATAAATTTTGTTCACCGAAAACCGCCCGAACGCAAAGCATGTATACATGTAGCGACATGCGTTTGGCATATCGTACAATAAATTGCTATCGCAAATTCATTTCATCGAGGCCTCCCTAAGCAAGCATCACATTCTGCCGAATAACCGGTCAATAAAATATCATAGAATTACTGTAACTTTTGCACATGCCTACAACACTTTGGATACTAGGTTAGAGCGTTTTCTTTTATTCTAATGAAGGGAATGAACCATTACATGTTCACGATCAGAAGGGTGACATGGTATGTAAATTCTGGTTGGATCCGGAAACATTTGAAATGGTAGAAGCCTTTTCTTATAATTGAAATCCAGCCTCGTGAAGAGAAATTAGAAAGATTATTTTTGAACATTTTGATTATATCATAACAGAATGGAACAATAATTTTAAAAATAATTATGGAAGTATTAGATAAAATAAATATCAATTCAATTGATTTTATAGAAAACAACATAATATAACCAATAATAACAAGGTCTAATCCTGGAACCTTGAAAAAATATCCAGTAAACTTTTGTATGCATCTGATGCAGATCGACGGGATTATCAATTATCGCCATCAGGTTATGGAATACATTGGCCAAAGTTAGATGAAGATCTATCAATAAACGGTTATTAAAAACGATTCAGCCCGGGACATAACCTGATTCTTACTCAACGCTGACGATCATCTTATTAGAAAAATAAAGGTAAAATGTCCGTGGCTGCCTAAGCACCCTATGCTATGCAGCGACTTGCCTGCAACAGTCCCCACAAAGAGAGAGAACAGCTTCCCCAAGTCTCGTTTGAGGCAATTTGATAATCACCAATGAAATTTGACAAGCCTTGGTTGATAGAAAAATTAAGGGACTAGATAAATTATAATGTTATAGAGTACAATGACCTTCCAACCGAGATTAAAGTTCTTCTATCTTTCGGACTTGTAATTGGATTTCTATACAGAGAAACAATTTTACCCGTTAAAGACAAGAGAATTGCATGATAACTAAACATATCGTCTAACAATCATCAAATACAAAAACAAATGTTTACAGTAGAACAAATCACAGCAGCACACAGCAAAGTCAGATCAGGTGCTGACTTCCCTGCCTACATTCAAGAAATTAAGTCATTGGGCGTAACGCATTATGAAGCCTATGTTACCGACGGACATACGGACTATCACGGTGGCAGTGACCTCACCGCAACAGTGCCGGCGAAGTATGAACCCCTAGCCATTGCGGACAGTTCACACACTGATCTATTCAAAGCCGAACTTTTGGCTCATCAACAGGGCAAGACCGACTATCTTACGTTCATTAAGATGTGCGCCGCAACGGGCATTAGTAAATGGGTGATCTCCATGGACCAAATGACCTGCACGTATTACGATAAAGCTGGAAATAAAATTCTGGAAGAAAAGATACCCCAATAATACCTGTCCATGACAGAAGTTATGGCTGAGATTGGTTAATCCTGTTAAAGCAGACCAGGCTGTGCAAACCAACAGTTATGTATATCCAAATGACATTGGCAACAGATGAAGCCTTGGCGGTCATCATACCATGAGAATGCCTTGCTTGGGATCGTCATCAGCAGCATCACCACAGCACACTACTTTGAAATCACCATAGAGGAATCAATCCTATTTCAGACCGTCTAAAATCTGCTTGAGGACAGCTTCTTTATCTATGCTCATCTGCTTCGCAAATTGCTTTGCGTGGGGATGGACATCATGATATTTTTCACTCCACAAAATAATCTCAACCAGTGCAGGAACTAAATCAATTCCCTTGGGAGTGAGCGTGTAGAGCACTTTCGCTTTGCTCTCTGGATGC
Organism: Saprospiraceae bacterium; assembly: GCA_019694255.1. Classification (GTDB taxonomy): domain Bacteria; phylum Bacteroidota; class Bacteroidia; order Chitinophagales; family Saprospiraceae; genus Vicinibacter. Next base: position 12,600 of record JAIBCI010000010.1, on the reverse strand, counting down.
TTTCGCTTGGTAATAATTCCACCAGTCTCCAGCAACATTAATCGGTCTGCTAGAATGTTAGTAGCAATTTTTTCACCGCCATTCAAAAAATCACCGTACGTACTCATTCCTTTAAAAACCATATCACGAACAATCAACAACGACCACTTATCACCAAAAATGTCCAGCGCGGTGCTTATCGGACAAGTTGAGCGGAACGCTATTTTTTTACTCTTCACCACACAAAATTATTAATTCACTTTCATTTTACAAGTGTTTAGCCATACATTTGTACTTTCAAATAGCAAGTAAAATTTAAAACAGACTGAATATGAGCATATTACAAGCAAGGAATGAAGCCATCATCCACGCTCCGGCAAGCCGAATCTGGGCTATCATCACGGACATCAGCGTTCTCCATAAAGTCAACCCCGGGGTTATCCATGCATCGGGGAGAATGGACAGGCTGGGAGATGTCAGGACGTGCCAGATTGACAACAATGGCAGAAAAGGCACCATGACGGAAAAACTTATTGAATTTATCCCTGAAAAGAAAACAGTCTGGACGATCGAAAGTGATACGATGGGTATGCGTAATATGCTCAAAAACACCCAGTTTGTTTTCAATCTTGAAAAACTTGAAGATAATAAAACCAAAGTCATCAATGAAACCTATTACCAACCAGCGAATTTAATGGCAAAAATCATGAATGGGCTGATGATGAAAAAAATGATTAGTAAGGCCCAGGAACAAATTCTGTTGAATATAAAATCATTAACCGAGAATTAATCATCATGGCAACAATCTACAATGAAATCAAAGTCAACGCGAGCATAGACAAAGTCTGGTCCACACTTACTGACCTTGAACTCTTGGACCGATACGACCCAACTGTAATGAAATCGACATTACTTTCAACGGAGAAATCGGGTATCGGAGCCAAAAGAAAAGTAATGATGAAGGATGGCAAGAATTGGTTTGAAGAAAAAATAACAATATTCAAACCCAACGAGTCGTTGACCTACCAACTAACCGACTGTTCGTTTCCGATCCAAGGGCTAAAACACAGTTACAGTTTTGAGAAAATCGGCAATCAGACCAAAATAATGCAGGTCATGGAATACACAGTTAAGTTTGGTTTGCTTGGCAAGTTGCTCGACCGCCTGATGATACGCAATCAATCTGACATTGGTATCAAAAAATTTTTTGCCGGATTAAAATCCTATGCTGAAACGCATTAACCCTGACACATGGCATACAACGAAAAATTAGCCACTCGTATCCGCGAGCGACTCAAAGACACGCCCAACATGATTGAAAAGGAGATGATGGGTGGCCTAACCTTTATGGTAAACGACAAAATGTGCATTGGAATAATCAAAGACGAAATGATGTGCCGCATAGCCCCCGAAATGCAAGAAACCGCCCTGGCAAAAAATGGCTGTCGCATCATGGACTTTACTGGCAGACCAATGAAAGGTTACATCATGGTTGAAGACAGCGGCATGAAAACTTCCAAAGAATTTGACTATTGGATTAATCTTTGTTTAGCGTTCAATACACAGGCAAAGTCATCCAAAAAGAAGAAAAAATAAATTTATAAAAAACTTAAAAAAAGTAGCATGACCAATTCAATCAACTGGTTTGAAATTCCAGTAAAAAATTTCAACAGAGCAAAGGCTTTTTACGCCGCCCTACTGGGTGCAGACATCCAGGAAATGCCTCATCCCGCTTACAAGTATGGCATCCTGCCAGGTGACATGCAAAACGGGGTTACCGGTGGAATTGTGGAAGGTGAAGGCTTTGAACCATCCATGACAGGAGCTTTAATCTATCTCAATGGCGGTGATGATCTGAACGTCCCGCTTTCAAAAGTTGAAGCTGCCGGAGGAAAAATTCTTTTACCAAAAACATCAATCGGCGGCAATGGCTTTATGGCTCACATTGTGGACACAGAAGGAAATAAAATAGCGCTGCATTCCATGGGGTAATGCTACAAGCTGACAGCTACACCTTCTTCTTTTTTAAGCCGTAGCGTGCAACAATGGGTTGGCTTAAGATCAGGTTAATTGATCATTTGAACAAGCCAACCCTTCAGACCATCGGGATAATCGAAAGACAGCGATTAGCAGCGATTGGGAATGACTTGAGAATATCGCTTTACATTCATGATTAGTACACCATTTTGACTTTTGAGTAACGGGAAGGATGGCGATGTACAAAAGTGCAATATCGTCATGGCGCAAGGCGTTATCAACCATCAAAAAAAATAAAATGATACGTTTACTAATAGTTGTAATACTATTTGGTTGTAAAATGCAGAATCCCAAAACAGAAAGTGAAGTAACTGAGATACCCCAAAATACCGGATTTAAATCAACACTGCAAATCAGTTCCAGAGTTGATACCACAAAGATTGAAGTAAGAGAAGTGCTCAAATTGTACGGGGATTACATTCAGTCACAACCAGACTCCATTTACGACAATCCTTATTGGAATAGCAGAGAGAAGGCACAATTTGAAGATTTCGACTTCTCCCGAAGGAGTATGTACAATGGGATAAGCAGCAGCCAGCTTTTGAGGGTTTATGCGCCTTTTGTGCTCTCCGTAGAACCCAAAAATCAAAAATATCAGATCAGGGTCCTGTACGCCAATTCAGACACAGACCCTCTCTATATCGGTTCCAAGGTGTGGTGCATTCATCAGCTGAATGCAGCAAGAGAAGAAGGTGTTTGGAAGCTTGAAAATCTACTGCCCGAAAAAACGAGAAACTGGATCAGAAGCAAGGCAGGATTTATTGAATATGTTTTTCCGGAAGAACACCAATTGAATGCTGAAAGAGTGCACAAGGCGCAGCAGTTCTGTCAGGAGATCATTAGCAGATTTAACCCAGAATATAAAGATTCCTTCAGTTTCTATCTGGCCAACGGCATTGATGAAATGGGGGAACTCGAGAATTTCGATTACATATTCTCAGGTGTTACGACGGGTAAGGCAAGAGAAGGAATGATTCTGTCTAGCAAAGGTGATGAATTTTATCCACATGAATTTATCCACAAATTACTTCCAAAGAATCCAACCAGGGGACATGTAATCGAAGAAGGGCTGGCGAGCTTTTTGGGAACCAGAGAGGAACTGACGGAATACCTTCCCATGATGGAGAGACTGGCAAAAGACTTTAACAAAAGGGACTCCTATAACCTGGAAAACATTCTTAATAACCAAACAGCATGGAACGGCTATCCTGTAGCTTATCCGGGCGGCGCCCTGCTATGTGAAGTGATCCATGAACAGAAGGGCGATATGGGGATTAATAAATTGGCCCGGGGAAAGACCGATGGCTATGAAGAAATAATGCGTTTAACTCAGGATATCTTGCAACTCGATAAAAATAACGTCTTTCGATTAATTGAAAATAAACTTAAAGAATTTGAATAAAAAGATTTTTGCCAATAAAGATCCAAACAGTCATCATGGCCAAAAATCACGAAGTCTACAAGACAGCGCGAAGCAGAGATAATAAAAGACCCACTTCAATACAATAAAAAATATTCATCGCAACTATCTTTATAGCCAATTAGAATTTGACTTAAGTGACCATTGCAGAACTTCTTAACGACAAAACAAAAAAAACGAAAGAGAAAGTTGTAACCATTAGCCAATGGTTGCTGGACGGCTCATTACCAACAGACGAATTAATTGTATTTGCAGAAAATGCCAGGGACACGGACAAAGGAACTTGCATCGAAGCCATTGAATTTGCAACCAGACAGCAAGCAACAATTGCAGACGACATCGTATTCACTTTTGTAACCAATTCTTTGACCGAAAAAGCACCGAGAATAAAATGGGAAAGTGCCAAAGTGATTGGAAACATTGCCAAAGTCTTCCCAACAAAACTTACAAAACCCATTCATTACCTGCTGACAAACGCCCAAGATACTGGCACGGTTGTTCGTTGGGCTTCCGCATGGGCGCTTGGAGAAATACTCAAACTCAAGACCAAACATAATAAGGAATTATTGCCCGAACTTGAAAGCCTATGCCAAAATGAACCAGACAACGCCATTCGGAAAAAATATGCTGACGCCATCAAGAAAGCAACCCAATGAGCCCATTATGTGTAACAAAAATGTTATTGTTAATCCGGCTTTTGATGAAGTTAATTAAGCATTCTCCCCGTTATCAGCTTAAGCCGTATATTGGAAGTTAAAAGCCTGGGCTCTGAAATCCGTTGCAGCACCATGTGCCAAAAGTTCAGAAACACTTAAAAAGATGGCGCTCCAAAACACCACGAGCAATATTAAAAACATTTAATACAGTCCTCTAAAAAATATAAACGCAGTTAAATTATAAATGAATATGACTAAAATACAAAATTTAATAAGAGTCTTAATTGGGTTGTTGGCATTCGTATTGGTTTTTCATGTTCTAATATTATTCCAAATTATTCCTTTTAACATGGTCTGGGGAGGGCGGCTCCAATCCGAACAAGAAATGTATTGGTTTGAAAGTATTTCGACATTTCTAAATTTGCTATTGATTTGGGCACTTTCATTAAAAGCGAAAGGTGATCAACGCAAATCCATCGACATCATTTTATGGATATTCTTTATACTTTTTTCATTCAATACGGTGGGTAATTTATTTGCACATTCAGATTTTGAAAAGTACTTTTCAATCCTGACCTTCATCTTCGCGGTAGTCTTGTTCAACATTCTCTGGAAGAAAAAGGACTAGCACATTAAAATATTATTAATCTAACAAGCGATTTGACCAAAATAATTTTCAAAAACATTTTGTGTTAGAATGGGCTCTCTCAATTAAGCCGTGCCGCTAAATTTATTATTACATTGGGTCAGGATACTGCCAGACAGATTTTCCATGAGCTTATTCGCAACGCTGAACGGTAGTGCGGAGCTTTGACAGCGTAAAGGATTGTTCTTCCAGTCTCTTTAATATTCCATCATAAACGGATTGATCCATTTGCGACGTTCTTGATAGAATCCACAGGTATTTCCTGTTCGGATGACCGACGACTGCATAGCTGTAATCCGGTGCCAGATCAATAATCCAGTATTTGCCTTTAACCCGGATTTTGCAGTTAGGAGTCGTAGTGAGAGGCAAAATGGCAATAAAATCAGGGCTTTTGATGAGGAGGAATCGTGGAGCTATGCTGACGAATCAAACGAAGTGCAAAGTCTTGATTTTGAAGACAGTTTGTCTCGGAATAGGCTTCTGACTGCAAAATCCGGGTTTTAATGGCCAGAAAAACTGCACTTTCAATTTTGCATTTCCCGTATTGGGTTCGACAAAAGCTTTTCCTTTAATATAGGACATCTTACCATTGATACTGTCTTTGCGGCAACGGTTTTCGACCACCACATATCCCTGATCAGTAAGCGTATATTCAGCCGTGGTACAATGACAGCCTTTCTGAAAACGCTGAGGATAGGATGCAATCTCATACCATTTGCCGGCGTAACGGATGAGTTCAATTTCGCGACCGTTCGAATCCTTCTTTATTCCAATCTTACTATAAAATTATTTACAGAATAAGATTAACATAAATTTTGCTGCTAAATAAAAATAATTATTTTTGTAAAAACTAAAATTATGATGAACTATAATTTTTCACTTGAAAGATGTAATACTTACATAAATAGAAGATATTCATATATATATATATATATACATTTATCTTAATGTATTCTATTACAACCTCACTAAAGTCGCAAAGTGTTAACTTTCTTGATCAATGTGACGGAATTATTCCAACCTTGCCTCCTTCTCATCCGCCACAAACACTATGTGAGAAGTACGGTTCTCAACAAGATTATGTTGTGTGGGACAACAACATTGCTACGAACGGCATACTTTACAGCTCCCAGTTTGGAGCTTCAGTGACAGACTTAAAAATCAACCTAAAGAATGATCTTTATATAGATGATGATTTTACATTTCAAAGATGCACATTAAAAATTGAGCCGGGTGTTAACATTTATATCATTGCTGACAGAAGACTTTCATTGAATTATTCATTCTTGTTCTGTTGTAGTCTGTTGTGGCATGGAATTGATTTGGATTCTTACTCTCAAATTATAATAAACTATTCTCAGATTGAAGATGCAGAGAAAGTAATCTATTCAAATAATGACTATGCTGCACTTTATTTAAACTCTTCCATATTTAATAGAAATAAAACCGGGATAGAATTAGAATATGCCGATGTGTCACCCATTGATCCTCATGGCCACCCCCCAGGTAACCCTATTCATGACTACCCCGGACCTAGAATTGCTTCAATAAATAATTTCATTATCGATTGTACTTCAAATATAAATGATGGAACAAAATTGTCTGAATTTGGAATACTGACACATAATGTACCAATATTTATTATTACCTCTAATGGCTTCGTAAGGAACTTTATAAGAAATCAGAATATTGGAATACAATCCTACGGACTGAATATACTTAATATTAATAATGTAAATTTCAATGACAACTTTAGTTCTTCTATTGCCACTGAAAATGGAATTCTCGAATTAAATAAATGTTTCTTTACAAACGGAGGCAAAACAACTGTTAGCGTTAAAAATACGATATCCACAAATATTACACTTTGTGAATTCAATAACAAAACATATGCAAAATACAAGAATTTTGATTTTACGTCTGTAAGAATATTGTCATTAAATCCAAAGTCACGAACATCAATTACCAATAATAGATTTAACTGTCTTGACGATAGTCCCGCAGACCCCCTTCCAAATACCAAAAATAAAAGTATTGAAGTAAAGGGAAATAACATAGGCAATGGTTCAATTATTAAAATAGAAAATAATATTCTTTCAGGAAGAAGTGCGTATTATTATGGGATTGTTTTTGACGGCATATTTCCAAAGTCATGTACCACAAGCATCAAACTAAATCAAATATATTTTAACATTTATAATGGTAATGATGTTGATGGACGATCTGCTATTGGTCTGATTAATGGCGCTAAGAATAACTTCACTATAACCGAGAATACTATCGATAACTTTTGGGGTCTTGTTAATAGCTCTGGCAATCCTAAATCAAGCAACTTAATTGGGATATTCTTAGATGGTAGCATGAACGGAGGAAATAATGTTATTACCAAAAATAATTTTACAACTTATAATCCCAGTTATCTTACAGTGTGGGCATCTTCTGGTATTAAGATTAATAATTTCGGTTCAGCTTATATTGCAGAAAATGAATTTCAAAATTGTTGCAATTATTCAATGGATATCAGTGGAATCAATAATCTACAGCTTCGCTGCAATAAATTCTATGGCAATGAAATATTCAGGCTTAACAATAGTCTTATTACTCCGCAAAATTACAATAGCAACCAATGGTTGGGTTGGCCCAAAGTATCTCCCATTCAATATAGCACACAAGACGCTTTGTGCCTGAATTGTACGAGAGACGCACTTAAGCAGTCAAAATTTAATATGCACGAAACCCAAACCATTTGGAATGGAATCAACCTCGTGGAGTTTCATGCCACACATCCGGGACATGTAAGTCCCGATGTAAATAATGAATGGTTTGAATATATAGCTAATCAAGTACCAAGTTGTATTGCTGGTTTTAAGAATTCAACGGATGAAATTAATACGTTGGAGGCAATGTTAACTATCGACCAGGATACGGTATATAATACCACGGTGGCCAATGAATTTTTTCAAAGACAGTTTTATAATTCCATTCATTACGAAAATACAGCTATTCTAAGTCTTAGTAGTTCCATAAATTCGTTTTATAACGATTATTCTTCTACAGAATTTGGTAAAATTGCAAATATTGAGCAATCTATTAATCAATCAGAACAAACTAATCCTTTTTTATTGTCCTCAATTACTTCCGTAATGGATTCCATTGCATGGGTAGATTCACTGATACAACAGTCAGACATTCTCATGGCATCCAGCTTAAATCCATTAGATACCCAGGAATTGAATGATTACTTCGATCTTTCCGGAATACAAATGAATCTTTTGCGTACTTTGAAAAACTCACTTTCACAGGCTGAACAAAATACTTCACAAGCCCAACAGAACATTATTGCCCAAATCCAGAATAATAGCAGCAATCAGGAACATGTAACGACTGAATTAAAAATGATGGAGTACTTATTGAAGCTAAAAAATGGAATAAATTTGACAAGTGTTGAGATGAATTTTATTCTTGACCTTGCCAATCAATGTCCGGAAGTTGAAGGGAATGGAGTATATATTTCGCGTTCTTTGATTCAATGCAACGAGTATAAAAACTGGGACACTTGCTATGGTTCCAATAATAATCAACAAATCAAGTCCAATGTAAACTCTCATAATCAATCAAGCGTGTTGTCAAATTATCAAGAAATTGGTTCACCCCAAAGCGTGATTGAATACTTTATTTTATCTTCAATGAACGGGAATAGTGTTCGGTATCCATACCGCAACCTCCAGATAGAATCGCTGAATATTCCTGATGGATTATACCTGGTAAGATTCTATAATTCTAAAAATGAATTAGTTAAATCCGTTAAGCTGATCAAAGCTGAATAGTATAATGAATGCTCCATTTAACATTATTTTGAGGCTTACATTAACTTTATTCATATTAAGCTTTAATTTAGTAATATTCGGACAGGAACTACGGTACGATGACAATTGGTTAATTGGCTATGATGGCAATGATGGCCATACAAGGTTTAACTTTAAACAAAATAATCTGAATATCGATGTATTCAACAGCAAGATGGAAATGGACGAGAATCTAGCTATAAGCGATAAGGATGGCAATCTATTATTCTATACCAACGGATGCCAGATCTTCAATAACAAGCATAAGTTAATGACCAATGGTGACAGTCTTATCGTTAATGGCTGGGGACAATACTGCGAAAAAAATCTTAGTTTACCATTCTCGCAAGGAATGTTGGTCATTCCTTCCAGTCTGCATGAAGATAAGTATTTTCTTATTCATCCTAATACTGGCATATTTACCATCAATGGTGAGCTTTCCTTTGGCGTAACAGAGTATTATTACTCAGAAATTGATTTTGACCCGGAACATTTGGATGGAATAGTTCATAAGAAAGGGAAGAGTATTATTCAAGGCGCCTTTGAAGGTTATGGTATTGATATGTGTAGGCATGCCAATGGTAAGGATTGGTGGATTGTCATACCAGATTATGGATTCAATTGTTTAAACCTTGTTTTATTTAGAAATGATACATTCTATAATTACATGCATCAATGCATTACTTCAGATAATTTATGGGCATTTGGTTCCGGAGTGAAAAAATTTAGTCCAGATGGAAAGTATCTGGCCATTTCAGATAATTTTGCGGGTACTACTATTTTGAATTTCGATCGATGTAGCGGTAATTTCAGTTATCGCGAGAATGTTACTTTTGATGAAATCAATACCTTGAGTTCAGAATGTGAATTTTCCAATGATTCAAGATTTCTGTATGTCTCCAACATTGATAGTTTGTGGCAGTTAGATCTAAGTGTTTCACCCATCAGCTCGAGCAAACTTCTCATCGATACCTGGGATCAGGCTATACCTCGATCTCGGTTTGGATCAATGCAGCGGGCGCCGGATGGAAAAATTTATGTCGCAAGTAGGGGTACGTCGGTATATTATCATGTAATAAATCATCCAGAGAAAAAAGGTAAGGACTGTGAATTTGAACAACGTGCCATTACCCTTCCCACTTATTATTACTATTACATTCCAAGCTATCCCAATTACAATCTGGGAGCCGATTCCAGTATATGTTTTCCCAATGGTGTTGTCAATTCTGTTAAAAGGGATTGTGATTTTACAGTACATCAATTGAATGACCGGATAATAATAAGTACAGACGCAATGGATATGTCTAAAGATTTGAAACTATTTATTACCAATTCCACAGGACAGAATATCCATTTCACCAAAAGCCAAATATCAGATACTTCGATGGAAATTAAACTGGATTTCGATCAGAAAGGAATATTCTTTCTTACTTGTTATTTAAGGTCATGTGGTTTTCAATCGCTAAAATTTTTCAGGGATTAATTATTCATCTATAATTTAATCCATACCTAGCCAAATTCAAACACTAAAGTGGTTTATTCTCTTCCATGAATAATTTATTTATCCAAACGGGTCGATCTATTTCTTGACTTCGAATGTGTTTATTCGCAGGTCTGAACCGTAGTGTGGAGCTTTGACAGATCGAAGGATTGTGTTTCCAGCCGCTATAATTTTCCATCATAAACGGATTGATCCATTTGCGGGGTTCTCGAAAGAATCCACAGGTATTTCCTGTTCGGATGACCGACGACTGCATAGCTGTAATCCGGAGCCAGATCGTTGATCCAGTATTTGCCTTTAACCCGGATTTTGCAGTTAGGAGTCGTAGTGAGAGGCAAAATGGCAATAAAATCAGGGCTTTTGATGAGGTGGAATAGTGGAGCTATGCTGACGAATCAAACGAAGTGCAAAGTCTTGATTTTGAAGACAGCTTGTCTCGGAATAGGCTTCTGACTGCAAAATCCGGGTTTTAATAGCCAGAAAAACTGCACTTTCAGTTTGGCATTTCCCGTATTGGGTTCGACAAAAGCTTTTCCTTTAATATAGGACATCTTACCATTGATACTGTCTTTGCGACAACGGTTTTCGACTACTACATATCCCTCCTCAGTCAGCGTGTATTCAGCCGTAGTACAATTACAGCCTTTCTGAAAGCGCTGAGGATAGGATGCAATCTCATACCATTTGCCGGCGTATCGGTTGAGATCCACGTTGGGAACTGCCCGCACTGGCTGGGCTTTAGAAATACAGGTAATCATAGACAAGATTATTAAAATGAATAAATATGTTATTCCTGATTTCATTTTGGTTGGGGTTCTGGTTGATGATATAAAAATTACTTTCTTTTTAAAGATAGGACATACTTTCCATAATGAATAGAGATTATGCTTGATGAAAATCTGTTATTAACTAATATCAAGCCTGATGGGTACCTTTTGTCTGATATTGGTTAGTTGAATCGAATGTACTCCTGCGGATTGATGCAACGTCCCTGGTACCAGAGTTCAAAGTGGAGGTGGGGCCCCTGGGTCAAAGTACCGGTATTGCCGATAATCGCAATGGCCTCTCCCGCCCTGACCTGTGCACCGAGTTTGCGGAGGAGTGTTGAATTATGTTTGTACACGGATACCAGATTATCGGCATGTTGTATGGCGATGGTGTGACCGTTTTCCATCGACCAGTCAGATTGAATAACACTGCCCGGCAAAACAGCCTTGATCGGACTGTGTTCTGGTCCGATAATATCGATTCCATAATGATCCTTATCTGGTTTGAATGCTGCACCTATGGGTCCGCGCAGAGGGCAGGTGAAATCAATGTCTTCGAGCTGCCTCCTTAAGACAGGCGCAGTGCCTTTGTCTGCAAGGGTCTTGGGCCTGTCGGGCGCTCTGGCATTTTGTTTTTTACTGGATTCGAAAGCTTCTCTGAGCAGGCTATCCTCCCGGATTTTTTGTACCGGATCGGGACTTTCGAGTTTGAAGTGAACATCTTTGGTGATATCCTTGACGGTCTCCGGCTTCCCTGACAATAATCGTCTGAGGCTCTCGATATAGACATCCCGGGCGGCTACTTCCTGTTCAATCTTCTGAAGCCTTGAAGTCAGCTGCTGATACTCACCGCTGAATCGGATATCACCGTATCCCGGTACGAGGTTTCTGAGGGGAGTGAGGGTGATCAACAGAAAGGTCAGCAGGCCGGCAATACAGAAGACCGTGCTCAACAGGATGTATACATTCAGGAAGGTCAGTCTGTATGTGGCAATTTCCTCAAATGTGTTTTCATCCCGGATAACAAACAGAAAAGCCTTGGCCAGATGCTCCCTGAGTTTTTTTTGAGTTTTTTTAAAGTCAAAAGCCATATTACCTTGCTGATATTAAAATAAATTTGCGCCTTCTTCTGTTATAGGTAGTTCTATAAGGAAGAAGTCATCCATGAAGCGCTTTTATTCGCCAAAATCCGGTTTTATCCTGCTACTGCTTGCTGTGCTGTCCTGTGTCAGCCAGAAAAAGAAAGGCGAATATAAAGGCCTCAGCAAATTCTACCACAATACTTCAGCCAAATATAATGCATACTTCAACGCCAGAGAGCTCATGAATCTCAGCCTCGCGCGTATTGAGGCTGGTTTTAAGGAAGATTACAGCAAGGTGCTGGCAGTGTTTCCCTATGAGGCGACGGAAGATGTGGGTGGTGAAAAAGCCAATCTGGACAAGGCCATAGAAAAAGTAGCCACGGATATCAGTATTCACAAATACAGCCGCTGGGCAGATGACTGTTACTTCCTGCTGGCCAAAGCGCAGTATGTCAAGAAGGACTACGAGACAGCTGAAGCATCCTATGATTTCCTCCTGAACGAATACCAGCCTTCACGGATTTTGCAAAACAGCAAGTCGCTGAAGGAAAAAAATGCCAAAAGCGTCAAAAAGGAACGCGAGCGCAAAAAAGAAGACGCGAAGAAAGAGGCCAAAAAGAAAGCGAAGGCCAAAGCCAAAGCAAGGGCCAAAGCGAAGACCTCCAAA
>JAIBCI010000003.1 GCA_019694255.1 Saprospiraceae bacterium | reverse complement strand
AATAAATTGAATGTATCCTTTTTGATGATTGCGGGACTGTTGGTCTCCGTTGCTTTTACCAAGCCAAATACAAAAAAAGTTGACGTTGCCAAATCTAAAGTGGGATGGGTAGCCAAAAAAGTAACCGGCCAGCACAGCGGAATTGTGTCATTGCAGTCTGGATCTATCGTCTTCGATAATAATCGTCCGGTCTCTGGTAATTTGGTAATGGATATGAACAGTATTAAAGTTACAGACCTTCAGGGAGAATACGCTGAAAAGTTGCGTGGACATCTGAATGGAAAGGATTTCTTCGATGTGGAGAATAATCCAACGGCGAATTTTGTTCTTAAAAATTCAGCTGCCACGGCTGATCCTAAAAAGTTTGTGATAACGGGTGATCTAACCATCAAAGGGATTACGCAGTCCGTTAGTTTTGACGCAGTATTTGAAATGGATCATGCAACTGCCAACATAATGATTGACAGAACGAAATTCGGTATTAAGTATGGATCAGGAACTTTCTTCCAGAATCTCGGAGACAAGGCAATCAATGATGTATTTGATCTGAATGTAGATCTGGTTTTTTCAAAATAATTTAATGGAATTGTTTTAGGTGAAAGCCGGCAGCAAAATGCGCCGGCTTTTTTTATTTAATAACTAAATTATGACAAAGTGCCCAACGATAAAATAGATAATTCCATTTTTTATCTTGATAAAAGTATTTTGGGCTCACTACTTCTGAAATATATTTTGTTGACTAAGAACTGCAGACAAAACTTAGAAGTAATTCGTCAGACAAATATTGTTATATATTGTCAAATGATACTATTTTTTGAAGACAGATTTCAATGAGCCTGCGGATGGTCTGCTCGGCATGATTCGAAAAAACATCCTTGACCCGGTTAGCAAGTATCGCGCTGCAGGATATGCTTCGATGGCTCATCAGTCCAGCCAGTCCGTAAATACCGGATGTCTCCATTTCAAGATTCGTAACAAATGAATTCTTAATCCGTAATGCTGATATTTGGCGAATCAGCTCCGGATAACGGATTCCAATGCGAGGTTTTCTTCCTTGCGGACCATAGAATCCAGGGGCCGTTACGGTGGTTCCGGCAATAAAATCATCCCCCTGAAAATGTTGCAACATACTTCTATCCGCTTCAGCAAGGTATGGAGGAGGCAATGATGGCATACAAAGCATACACTGCTTGCGCAGATCCAATTCTTCTTCATTAGGTTCTCTGGTGTAAGTATGGAGCAACGAATCAAAGCCGATGGCTTTTTGGGTAATTAACAGGCTGTCCAACGGAATATCTTCCAGGACGGCGCCGGACGTTCCAATCCTTACGATGCACATCCTTGTAAATTTTTCTTTAGGGATGCCACTCGTAAGCTCAACATTCAACAGTGCATCCAACTCGTTGAGTACGATGTCTATATTGTCGGTGCCAATACCCGTGGATATTACGGTCAACCTTTTTTTCTGAAATGTTCCGGTATGTGTTACAAATTCTCTTGAACTATTGCGGCTTTCAATTGTATCAAAATATGAACTGACCATCGCAACACGCGAAGGATCACCAACAGTTATGATGAAATCACTAATCTCTTCCGGGCGAAGGCCAAGGTGATATACCGATTGGTCAGCATTGATTATCCAGTTTGCTTTAGACATGACTTCAAAGGAAAAAAAACGAAAGACTATTTACCATCTTGGATCCTGTTCGACCTGTAAAACCATACTAAAGACTTTGCCATTGAAAGGTTGCGAGATCAGAGAAATTAAAACGCAAAAAATCAGTGAGGCTGAATTGGATGATTTGGCCCGCATGGCTGGCTCGTATGAATTGTTATTTTCGCGAAAGGCTGTCAAATACCGCACTTTGAATCTGAAAGATAAAAAACTTTCAGAAAAAGATTTCAGAAAATTAATATTGAGCGATTATACTTTCTTACGAAGACCAGTCATGGTGATTGGCGACCAGATTTTTATAGGCAATGCAACGGCGCAGGTCAATGCTGCCCGTGCGGCATTAGATGATTGAACGCTGCACCCAAATAGGCTGTAATATCCGAGGCTACAAGGCTTTCAGGGGATTCCTTGATAAGCGCCAAATCCGCAGACAAACCATGAAGATAAGCTGCAATAAAGGCAGATTCATAATCAGAATAACCTTGTGCAACGAAGGCAGTAATTATGCCTGCCAACACATCTCCACTTCCAGCTGTCGCCATTCCCGGGTTACCGGTTGTATTGAAAATACATGTTCCTTCCGGAGTTATTACCGCGGTATAAGCCCCTTTTAGTAAGATCGTAATTTTTAGGCGGCGGCAAAGTTCGGAGCCAACTTTAAGGCGTAATAAAGTGTCAGGCTTTTCGATTTGGAAAAGGCGGTCAAATTCACCAGTATGAGGTGTTAGTATGGTCCCTTTTGGTATGCTTTCGAAAAGATTCCTGTCGTGGGATAATTCATTGATAGCTTCGGCATCAAGTACCAGCTTCACACCGGCATTAAATGCTTCCTTGAGATAGGTGTTGATATCTAGAACATCTTTCATGCCTGGGCCGACCAGAACCGAAGAATATTTTCTTAAGCTGGCTGCATTGATCGTATTTCGAAAGGGTAGCATTACCTCTGGTGATTCACTAAAGTATGACGATCTGCATTCATTGTCTGCGT
This sequence comes from Saprospiraceae bacterium, assembly GCA_019694255.1. Taxonomy (GTDB): domain Bacteria; phylum Bacteroidota; class Bacteroidia; order Chitinophagales; family Saprospiraceae; genus Vicinibacter. Next base: position 14,317 of record JAIBCI010000003.1, on the reverse strand, counting down.
ACAAACTCACCAGTCCAGCCCCGGCACGCAGACAACTTCGTGCTGCCAGTATCGCTGCACCACACATGGTTGGTGAACCTGCAATAATTGCCACGTGACCATAATTGTTTTTATTCGAAAATTTTTTTCGTGGGCGCAAAATGCCAACTATGTCGTTAGCTTCTGTAACAAAGTAGCTGGCTTGAAGATGATGATCCTCCTTTTGAGGAAAGCCAACAGAAGCTAATGTCCAGGACGAGATGAATTTTTCATTTTCAGGAAGAAAGTAAGCGAGTTTGGGATACTCAAAACCCACAACAAGATCTGCTACAATGCATCCGTCCTTACCATATCCCATAGCAGGAACACCTGAAGGCATGTCCACGCTGATCTTGTATGCTTTGGCGTTATTATATGATTCAACAAGGTGTTTCCATTGCTCATCCAAGGGTCTTTTGGCACCTATTCCCAACAATGCGTCAATTAAAATATCTTCTTCATGAATGTCGATCGCAATACTTTCATTGGGATGAATCATTGCAATGGTTACAAGATGCATGTCCCTGATTCGGGTGAGGTTCTTATTGTATTCAGGGGTGGAATTGGAAGCGATTTCGGCTAGGTAAATCCGGACCGCATAACCGAGCTGATGAAGCAGGCGTCCAATAACGAGTCCGTCGCCACCGTTGTTGCCATTGCCACAAAAAATATGCACGGCATGTTTGTGGTTTGCAAATTTGCGATGGAACCAATCAGTGAAAGCTTGTCCTGCACGTTCCATCAGGTCAATCATCGATACCTGTTGCAACTGACAGCAGATGAACTCAATGCGTCTGATCTCTTCCGGAGAGTAGACTGCGATCATGTTCAGGCTTCAGTCATAAATGGATAACGGAAGTCATGCGGAGGGTCAAAATTTTCCTTAATAGTCCGCGGAGAAACCCACCGTAAAAGGTTTAGCACTGAGCCCGCCTTGTCATTGGTGCCGGAGGCCCGTGCTCCACCAAATGGTTGTTGGTCCACTACTGCGCCAGTCGGCTTATCATTGATGTAAAAGTTTCCGGCAGCATGTTTCAGTTTGAGTGCACCGTCTATTATAACATCGCGGTCTCTGGCAAAGATCGCCCCGGTGAGTGCATAATCCGAGGTATTGTCAACCAGTTCCAAAACACGCGCGTATTCCTGATCTTTGTAAATATATACGCTGAGGACAGGCCCGAATAATTCTTCACGCATGGTGACGTAATCCGGCTGGTCGCACTGAATTACAGTTGGCTGTATGAAGTATCCAATTGATTTGTCGTAATGTCCTCCCAATATGACTTTTGCTTCAGTCGAAGTTTTGGCGGCATCAATGTAACCCGTAATTTTATCAAATGACTTCTCGTCGATAACGGCATTGATGAAATTTTCGAAATTTTCTGGATTGCCCATTTTCATAGCTGCGAGATCTTCACTCAAATTATGAAGTATTGTTGGCCAAAGGCTTTCAGGAAGATAAGCACGAGAAGCCGCGCTGCATTTCTGACCCTGAAATTCAAAGGCAGCCCTTGAAAGCGCTACAGAGACTGCTTTGGCATCCGCAGAAGGATGTGCCAATACAAAATCTTTTCCGCCGGTCTCTCCAACCATTCGAGGAAAAGAACGGTAGGATGCAAGATTATTTCCAACTGTAGCCCAAATCTTTCGAAATACTCCCGTTGATCCGGTAAAGTGTATACCTGCAAATTCGCGATGATTGAATACCACTTCTCCCGCAGTCGGGCCGTCCACAAAGACTAAATTGATGACACCAGGCGGAAGTCCGGCTTCAATCAGGATTTGCATGATCAGGCTTGCTGAATAAATCTGTGTTTCTGATGGTTTCCAGACAACTGTATTACCCATCAGCGCAGGGGAGCAGGGCAGGTTCCCCGCAATAGATGTAAAATTAAACGGCGTAAGTGCGAATACAAAACCTTCAAGTGGACGATATTCCAACTTATTCCAGATCATTGGCGCAGAATTGGGTTGTATATCGTATATCTGAGTCATATACTGAACATTAAATCGGAGAAAATCACAGAACTCGCAGACGGCATCAATTTCTGCTTGATATATGTTTTTGGATTGACCGAGCATCGTCATTGCATTGGTTTGGGCGCGATATTTCCCTGCGATAAGATCCGCAGCTTTTAAAAATATGGCTGCTCGTTCCTGCCAGGCCATATTCTCCCATGATGACTTGGCGCGTAATGCTGCTTCAATCGCATTCTGAACATGTGTTATATTGCCCTTGTAGTAATAGCCTAAGGTGTGTGCAATCTCATGAGGAGGATGAATACGGTGTTTGTCCGTAGTACGAACCTCCCGGCCGTCAATGATCATTGCAATATCCAGCTCTTTGCTGCGCAAATCAGCAAGGGCATTTTTTACGGAATTTTTTTCCTTGCTGCCCGGGGCATAGGAAAGTACAGGTTCGTTTTTTGGTACTGGAATTTTAAACATATTGAAATATTATCTGTGATTGTAAAATTAATTCTGTAAAACAAATTCTACCGGTTCTTCTGACAGCTCCTGATCGGTTAAAATATATTTTAGTGTCTTCGGTTTATCTGAAATGCTTACCCAGGCAACAATAATAGGCGTTAAATCATTCTCATCCCGGTAAATGACTTTAAAACAATCGGTACCATTTACAGGTTCAATACCCTTAACTTCAATTCTTCGTTTTACGGGTATCGCTCTTTCAAGATCGATATTGATGACCTGGCGCTGAAATGTATCAGTTAGTGGCAAGCAAGATATCAGTTGCGCGGCGAGGGGACCGTCGGCGAAACAGGCTTCCGATGTTTTTATTTTATAGCTTGTTTTCTTTCCGTTTTCTGTTTTACGTACGGTAATCTGATTATCTGTATAACCAATCTGATACAATGTATTGGCGATTTCCAGATCTCTGGTAAAGTTAGTCAGTTTTTCTTTATGTATTTTGCCACCATCCTTCACCAAGCCTATCGGAAGTTCCCGTGAAGAGCTAATGACCCAACTGTCTCCTTTGGATTTGATTTCAATGGTTTCTGAGCCTTGTACTATTTCTCCAAGAAATTTTGTACTACTTCTATAGACCATGCTTCCTTCTTCCAGATCATGAGAAGATATTGAGTTTATTTTAATTTCGGTACCCGGTGCTATGCTTTTTTTCAGACTGGCAATGTCCACGGTTATTGCTTTGAGTTTCTCCTGGATTGCATTGCTCATGTCGGTTTGATAACGTCCTCCCAGGTGTTTACTCAGGAATTGTTCCATTGCTGCATAAAAAGCAAGTGAATTGTAAGGATTGGCAAAGCCGTGTCCCTCATCATTGGCGCAGAGATATTCTACCGGCAAATTCTTGTCTCTCATGGCAATGACAATCTGATCAGATTCTGCCTTTTTAACACGTGGATCATTGGCACCTTGGACCACCATTAACGGTGCGATGATTCGGTCTACTGAATAAAGAGGTGATTGTCTTCTCAACTGAGCGTAACCATCTGCATTGGTCGGATCGCCCATACGGGTGTAAAATATTTTTCGACCAGCTTCCCAGTAGGGAGGCAAAGACTCGAGAAGTGTCAGCAGACTGGATGGTCCTACCATTGATACCCCGCAGGCATATAATTCCGGTGTGAAGCACAGACCAGCCAATGTTGCATATCCTCCATAGGAACCACCGTATATTCCTACATGCTTGGGGTCAGCAATACCCTTTTTTACAAGATAATTTACACCAGAGGAAATATCGTCCTGCATTCGGTCTCCCCATTGCAAATTGCCGGCGTCAATAAATTTTTTTCCGAATCCTGTAGATCCCCGAAAATTCATTTGCAGGACTGCATAACCTCTGTTTGCCAGAAACTGCGCCAGAGAATTGAATCCCCAGTTATCTCTCGCCCAAGGTCCTCCGTGAGGGTTAACGACTAATGGAAGGTTTTTTCCGGTGCTGCCTTTTGGAATGGTCAAATAAGCTGGAATCACCAAGCCATCTTCAGATTTATAGGAGATGATCTGCGTTGGGGACATTTCTTCAATGGGCAGTTTCGGTCTTGGCCTGTACAGGAAAGTTGATTTTTTGGATTTTCTGTCGAATAAATATACTGCTCCGGGGTCTGTATCGGAATACACTGTGATGAGCCAGAGATTTTCATCTTTGGTTGAATTGTTGAAAGATACTTCCAACCCCTTGAATTGTTTTCTGATTAAATCATAATCCTTCGAGAATGATTTGTTTTTAAAATAAATACGCGTCACGTTATCTTTATATACAGTCATCAAAAGGCTGTTATCAATCTCGCTGAAGTAAGCCATATCCAGATCAACATTTTTCTTTGGATCTGATTCAATAAGTTTTTCAGCGGCTGTGTTGATATTCAAAAGGACTAGTTGCGTGAGATTTCTTTTGAGGCCCGTGTTGGACAAAAGGTATACATTGCTTCCGTCGGTGTGAAAGTTTAATGGTGTGAAGTCTTCTAGAACAGTTGATCGATAAATCACTTCTTCTGAATTATTGTCAATTCTAAGTAGTTCGTTACTCCCATCAGGATAATTTCTTACAGCCAGCCTGAGCTTATCCTTTTGATCAAATACCCAGGAGACAACTCTGGAAGTATTCCTATAAATGAGTTTTCGATCGCCGGTGCTGATGCGAAGATCATAGAGATCATGCCAGGATGCGTCGCGATCATTGAGTGCAATAAATACCTGATCAGGATTGGATTTACTCAAATGGACAATGTCCGCTCTTGAATTCTCACTTTTGGTTAAATCTCTGCCATCAGGAACACCGGTCGAAGGATTGGCCTTGTCGGTAGGCGAAACGGCATAAATTTGAAAATTCTCGTTTCCTCCCTTGTCTTGGAAAAAAAGGATGAATTTGCTGTTTCGGCTCCAGAAATAATTGCTTATCGGCCTGGAATTGCTTGTAAGCGGCCTGGCTTTTTCAAAGGACTCGGATAATTTTTTTATCCAGATATTTCGGACGCCATTATACGGTTTAATAAAACTGAGGTATTTGCCGTCCGGTGAAAGCTGTGCTCCTGTAATCTCAGGATTTCCAAAAAATATCTCCCGATCAATGAGTGGTGCCGGCGTTATTTTTTTAGGTTGTGCCATGATTAGATTGCCTGTAAGAAAAAAAGCAAAAAAAATTAAAATTCTGTTTTCCATCCTATGTTAGTTAATTGCAAAGTTAAAGCTTTGCAGCGGAGGACATACGGCGCATTGACCAGCTCAATCTTATTGATTTGTTAATGTCTTTGTAAGGCGGAATCCTTGAACCGATTGATAAGGGTCTTGAGTGAAAGTCGTTGATTTTGGAGATATTCAATTCCGGAAGAACCTGTCAGAATGAGCGCCGGTGATAATAATTGTCTTCTGAAATAAAAGAAAAGATAAAGCCGGAATGATAACCATAGGCCAGTTAGGATTAGCGTTGATATTATGAATCCTGATTTGATCCACAAAACAATCCATGCAATCATGTTAAATAAAAGAATCATCAGGATGGCGAGCACGATGCGTATTGGGGTTTTGAATTCATTTTTGACCGTGTGAAAAGCGATGCTGCGTGAGAGGTAAAGCGGAATTGAATAAAAGACAGCAGCCAAGCTACCTGCCATCATACAGAAAAGCAAGGTGAAGAATATCAATAACCTTTTTGAAATAGATTGGGTAACAATAACTTCATTTAATTCAACCTTGGAGTGAGGCATGGCATAGGAGCTAAACGCCGCTTCAAGTTCATCCCTTTTTTCATTCATGGCATCAATGATACGGCGATGCTGTTCCCGACGTTTTTCAAGAGGCTGGTCAGGATGAATTGCCACATAACTAAGCTGATCACAAAAAGAAGGAGACAAGTGCGTTGGAATTGAAAAGACTACCTCGTCCATTGCTTGCGAAAAGTGTTCAGTAAGTCTTGACGGAAGATCGGTTCCTTCTCCCTGTGCTTCTATCCATTCTTTGATCTTTATGGCTTTGCCAATATTAATGCTGACATCGCTTCCGGCCTTGAGTAAATTGGTGAAATTTACTCCACATGGAACGACAACCATTTCAGTCAAATTATATTCCTTTACACTGGCGATACACATATGTGCGGCTCCTTTCTGCAAGGGTCGGAGAAACCTGACAAGCTGCGTCGTAGATTCCGGAAAAATCAATACACATTCTCTTTCTGAAAGTTTTTGATAGACGCGTTCAAAGGTTCCTTTATTTTTTCTAAGGTTTTCAAATCCGTCTCTTGCTCTGTAGATTGGGATTTGATGGGTTAATTCCAGTAATGGTTTGAGTAAGCGGTTCTCAAATATGTCTCCCCGGACTAAAAAATTGAGAATTCTGTGCTGAAAACATGCTAGCAGCATAGGTTCGGTAAAGGAACTGGGGTGATTGCATAAGAGCATGACCGGACCTGAATCGGGAATATTCTCTGCCCCATAAATGCTGATCCTTCTAAAATAACTTTTAAAGGCATTGCGCATCAGCACTTTGAAAATGGCATACAGCATAATGCAAAATTAATCAAATGTGTGAAAAGGCAGGAGGTATGAATGTTGAAGGTTAATCAGCCGTTCCTCTGTCCGAAATAGCGACCCTGCTCGCTATCTTTGTGTTAACATGACCAAGCAGATCATTGTTATTTCAGGTCCAACCGCAGCGGGTAAAACTACCATGGCCCTCCAATTGGCACGGTGGTTGAAAGTGCCCGTTGTATCCGCCGACAGTCGTCAGATATTCGAAAAGGTTAATATTGGCACCGCCAAGCCTACTAAGTTAGAGCTTCAGGAGGTTCAGCATTACTTTATTGATCATATTTCAGTTGAGGGACAATACAGTGCAGGGCAATATCAGGCAGAAGCGAGTGCAATCATCACAGATTTATTGCGCGTCTACAGGCATGTACTAATTTGTGGAGGTACCGGATTATATCTCCGTGCAATTACTTCCGGCCTTGATGATTTGCCAGCAACGGATAACGAAATCAGGAAAAGTGTACAGATAGAATTTGAAGCTCAGGGCATCAGCTTTCTTCAGGAATTTATTAAGGAAAATGATCCGGTTTATTTTAATGAAGTAGACCTTAATAATATTAGAAGACTAACACGTGCTGTCGAAGTAATCCGGCAGACTGGCAAACCCTTTAGTTACTTTCGCAAAGGGTTTCAAGCTCCAGGCAAGGATGCGATTGTTACCGAGATTAATCTTACTTTGGACAGGACTTCATTATACGCGCGGATTGATCAAAGAGTCGACCAGATGATGCAACAAGGGCTGCTGGATGAAGCGCGTAAACTAATCCTCTTCAGAGAGTGCCAGGCTTTGAAGACCGTAGGATACAACGAATTATTTGAGTATCTTGATGGAAAGTGTAGTTTAGATGAAGCGGTGAATAAGATTAAGCAACACACGCGCAATTATGCCAAGCGGCAGATTACCTGGTTTCGTAAATTTAATACCGGAGAAGTATTATACCCGGACGAACTTGAAAAAGCAAAATCATTCGTACTTTAAAAATCATCCCTAGGGGATAATTTTTTGTTAAATTGAACAAGACGGACTCCTTTGGTACGTCGAACCAGAACAACCATTTCAACCGGTGATATTTTGTCCTTATCAAAAGTGAAAAGATAATAATTCATGTATTGGCTAATCCGGTTGACCATTTTGAAATCATAAGGCTTAAAAATTTCTTCCATCCTAGAGGTGCTCAAGGTTGAATCCATGTCGATTTGTAGTTCATTCGAAATAATATCCTTAGCATTCACTTCTTTTTCCTTGAGTGCCTGAATCCAGTTTTTGCCATTGGTTAGTTCCATCAGTACCTTGTGAAGATCTTCCAGCTCAGCAGGAAGGGTAGAATTGGATTTGATCGTGATCCTGCCGGTATCGGCAATATTGTAATAAGTGATTGTCGACATCGGCAGATCCGGAATATTACGCAGATATGCTGGCTTGTAAATTTTCCAATTTAGTGACTGAATGGTGTGATTCAGTTTGTCAAATTCCAATGTATTGAGCATCGTGTGATAGACACCCAGTTTGTCAAGATTGGCTTTGCCTTCGAGAATTACCAATCCGTCATTGTAAACTGTCAGATTATAAACCGCACATTTGCCAAAACAAGAGGATTTGCTGAGTGAGACCAGCTTATGGATGGACTTGTTCTGACTAATCGCTGGGGTGACCTTTTTACTACAGTTCATAAGTAGCAGGTTTAACAGTCCGGCTACCAAAATAAAAATGAAGCGTGGCTTTTTCATATATCGTCTATAGGTGTTGATGCCTGGAGCAAAGATAAAACTGTCATCATAAGGGGTGTTCAAGATAAAGTTAAATGTATGTGAACCTAATGGTAGACAGGAATAATTAGCGCTTCATTTGATAAAGTACATAGTTTCTAATGCTGGCTTCAATTATTCTGTACTGATTATTATTTCTGTTCCCTTGCTGAATAATTTTGTATCTGTCTCGGAGTGGTAACTTCTAGTGCCAAAGTTAAGTGAAGCTGCAGGTAATCCGTAGGCAATCATTAGCTTGCCAATAGTATTTGATCTCTTTAGATTAAGTTCATCCTCTTCCTGCCCAGGGTCGCTGAAGGAAATAATATCTATTTTTCTAGACCCTAAAGGATGGGTAATATTAGAAAGTTTTTGAATGAGTGTAGCGCCACCGGAAGTCAGAGCAGAGGTTTCATTGAGAAACATAGCGCTTTGGGGTACCGTCAGGATAATTTTCTTTTCAGTTTTGACAGCAGTTATTCCCGGCCATTTGACTTCGGAGATTAATTCGCGAACTCTTGTAAGGAGGCGTTCATCCGTTAAGTTGGACGCTGTTTTGTCTTTTGCCGGTGATGGCTTTTTTTCTTTTTCGACCTCCTTTTTAGAAGTTTTTTGGTTGTCAGGATTCGCAGCAATTCGATCTTGCTCCAAAACAGCATTTCTTTTATTTAATGCATTGACATTTGCTTCAAGTGTTGATTTCTGTAATTCGAGTGCTGAAATTTGCTGATCTTTGGCCAGTAGCAGGGTCTGGTAGCTGGAAGACTTTTCAGTATTTATTTGTCGGATAGAATCAATTTGCTTTTGCAGTTGATTGATCATTGCATTCTTATTCCTGAGAGAGTCAATGATTAATGTGAGGTTGTCAGTATTTTTGTTTTTACTGGCTTTTTTACTAAGATCGAGTATTTGTTCCTGCTGACGGACAATGACCTGATTCTGTTCTTCAATCCGTGACATTAATTCTTTTTTCTGTTCCGATAGCGTTTGTATTTTGTTCTCGGTAAGAATGTTTTGCTCCCTGAGTTTGCTGATCTCTTCTTTTAACTGCACTTCGTGATTTTCCTTTGCCTGGTTGTTCTTTTCATACTCAGTGGCTTTGCTGTTGAGTAAATTGATTTGTTCGCGCAGGGTCTTGTTTTCAGACTGGGTTGACAAGGTACAGTTTTCCAGTTCCTTTATCCGAAGCTGATTTAATTTTAATGTCTGTTCAAGCGCACTTACCTTTTGTGTATTGGTGTTTGAATCAAGTAGTACATTTTTTCTAATCTCCTCTGATTCATGCGTCAGTGTCTGAATTTTATTATTCAAACCTTCATTCTCACGCTTTAATTGATTTGACTGTGTACTGAGTTGCTTATTCGATTCACTGAGCAATTTGTTCTCATCACGCATTCGATCTAGCAAAAGATTTAGTCTTTTCACTTCTTCTTTTTGGGATTTTTTATCATCCTTGACTGGCGTTGGCTTATCTTTCAAAGCGACTAGAGAAGTTCTGTATTGTTCATTTGCTAATTGAAGGTCGGCAATGACATGTTCTAAAGAATCCGTTTTGCGGGCGTTTTCCTGTCGGGCATTATTGATAGCATGTATCCGCTCATTATCCATAATTTCGAGCTTAAGAGAGTAGGCATTGAGCGATCGCTGCAATTGATTATTCTTGTCTGTTTCGGCTTTGTTACTCGCTTCAAGCTGCTCGATATATTTTTTCTGGGAATCAAAAGATTTGGTTCCTGTTACTTTTGTTTTGGTGTTTGAGGATACAACAGTAGTTTCAGTGGATTTCTCAATTTGTTTGCGGAGTGAATCATTCTCACGACGTAGCCTGGTTGTGTCAATAACCAACATGATATTTTGCTGGGCGATGTCAGCGTTCAGGTTCTGACTAGTGCTTTCTTTTAAATTTTTAGGTGATAAACCAGGCAATTGGAGGTAAAGCTGTGCCAGGACCCTTTCTGTCTTATCAAGTTGACGACTGATATGGAGCTTTTCGGCAGCCTCGACTTTGCGTAAAGAGTCGAGGTTACGACACTTTTGGACTTCATTTTCGAGCGAGGCAATTCTCAGATTTGCACTACGGATCTTGCCACTGCTACATGACCCCAGCAGTAATATCAACCCTAAAAATGCAACTAAATTACTGAATTTCATTCTAATAAGAATTACAACCAATTATTATACCAAAATTTTATCCCTTCTTTTGACTTCCGCTACAACTCTTTAATGAGAAAGGCGTTTTAAACGTTCAAATGACCTGTTTGGAAGTTTTTAATATATCCCTTGACCAAGTCACTATTAAGTGGACTGACAATTTACAAGAAATTGATAGTCAATGGAGTATATCAGATGATCAGCCGGTTTTGATGAGCTTGCCTTATCTGCAAGGTCTGGCAGAAACAAAGCCGGAAGGTATGGATTTGCTTTACGGCCTGATCGTTAAAAGTAACAAAATAATTGGCTTGGTCCTTTGTCAGGTAATTGGTTTTGATGCCGAGAGGCGCCTCAAGATTCAGATTGAAACCGGACAGGCGGCCACATTAAGTGATAAAATCGCGCTGGCAATCAAATTGTTTGTGGCGCGAAAAGTCAAGGTTTATGCGGCTATTATTGGAAATCTGATGACTGCAGGGCCTTATGGATTTTATTTTCTTCCGGAGATCAGCGAGGCGGAACGATCGAGGATCATGGTTGAACTATGTAAGGTCGTATTGGATCATAATACAATTTTCAGGAAGTCCCAGGTGGTTGTCATAAAGGACCTGCCTTCCAGTAGTCGGATTCCGGGGTCGAATTGCAAGCTTTATTCCAGATTAAATGAGTTTACAATACAACCATCCATGTGCCTGAGAATTGAACCTTCATGGGATAATATGGATCGTTACCTCAATGACCTTGAAAGTAAGTACAGGCTTAAAATACGGAATGCCCTTACCAAATCTGGAGACCTTCAAGTTGTCGACGCAGATGTTGATGTGATCAGTTTATACAACAGTGAAATTTATGCACTTTATCGGGAAGTTGCTGAAAGTGCAGGATTTAATCTTGTGGACCTTCATCCGGAGTATTTACTCGGGATCAAGAGAAAAGTTGGTAATTCTTTTGCAGTTAAGCTAATCTTCGGAAAGGGGCAATTGATCGGTTTTTATAGCTATTTTTATGATAAGGGATATATGAATGCTCACTTTGTGGGATACCGGAAAAACCTGAACAAGCAATATCATCTCTATCACAATATTCTGCTTTATTATCTCAAGGATGCGATAGCGTTGAAATGCCAAAACATTGAATTCGCTCGTACGGCTTTGGAAATGAAGAGCTCACTGGGAGCAAGTCCAGTGGATTATTATTGTTACCTTTCACATGGATCGAGGTTCGTAAATCACCTGGTACCTAGAATACTCGAGATGCTCAAACCGGTCGAAGTATGGCAGCCCCGATCTCCATTTAAAGCAAAGACGGTATAGCGTTGATTCGTACGTCATATTGAATAATATAAGGTACTATCCAGCTTGCAACCATTGCCAGCAAATTATTTTTATTTCTTGAAATAGTTACGCCAAAGAAGGAATTGCTTATTTTCGTGACAAAGACGAATCCAATGAAAGCAATTCTCAGACTCCTTATTATCTTTTCAGCTATTCAGCTTTGTTCAGCTCAGTATTGGTATATTCCCAATGATGCAGCCAATCGTAATCCTGGCGATCTGAATGCGGATGCCGAAAGACCCAGTGGGGGAGGCTTACCTGGCGGTTGGACAGTCATTCTGAATGCGGCCACATCACCTGTCTGGTCTGCCAGCAAATCCATTCCGTTCGCCTTCAGTTTTAACAATCAGCCGGTGACAAACTTTAAGGTATCTAATTCTGGGGTACTGACTTTTGACGTGAATGCAACAACGGTTCCGGGATTTCAACGTTATTCCCTCCCCAATGCAAGTATTCCGGACCGTTCTGTATGCATAACGGGATTGACGGGAATCGCCAGCAATGACATCGTTATTTCAAAGACTTTTGGCACCGCACCCAACAGGCAGTTCTGGATACAGTTCAATTCATATGGCTACGGAAGTGTTCCCTCTGACGGCTCAAACTATGCATACTGGAGCATCGTGCTCGAAGAAACATCCAACAGGATTCATATTGTGGATCAGCGAACAGGTGGATACGCTTCCACAAAGCTTGTATCAGTAGGCCTTCAAATTAATGCCTCAACCGCAATTATGATTAAGGGGTCTCCGGATCTTTTATCTAAAGCCGGGACGTCTGACGGGCCGATTGACAATCAGTATTATAGCTTTGTTCAGGGCAATCAGGGAAAGTATGACGTTACGGTTGTCGATATTACCACATCGCCCTATCAGGTAGCGGGAAAGGTGGTTGTCACTGCCATTTTCAGGAATCTGGGTACGCAAAATGTCAATTCACTTCGTATTAATTACGTGGGAGATAACAATGCTTCGGGAGGAGATGTAAAAAATGTTCGGAATATTGCAACATTTAACTATGATACGGTCTCGCACATCATTCCCTGGGAAGTGGCATCCGGAACACATAATCTGGAAGTGTTTGCGGATGATATCAATGGTGGAAATGCAGATGAAAATCAAGTGGATGACAAAAAGAAAAAGAAAATTTATGTCATGGAACGTTTAGAATCACGCACACCGCTGTTTGAAGTGTATTCAAGCTCTACCTGTCCGCCATGTAAGCCTGCCAATGAAAAATATCTCAGCGTGCTGGAGAATAAAAATCCAGCCGATTATGTCAGCATAAAATTTCAACAAAACTTTCCCGGCAATGGCGATCCTTATGCCACAACGGAGTCCATTAACCGCAGAGGGTATTACTTTATTAATTCAATTCCAAGGACAGAAATCGATGGAGGTTGGGACAAAAACGGTAACCTCTTCAGCGAGGAAGTTTACGCAGCAGCTGCAAAAGTTCCGGCATTTTATGCATTAAATGGAACGTACAAGGTCGAAGGTAAAAAAGTCACAGCGAACATTAATTATTCACCACTTTTTGAAGCTACGGGAGCCAAGCTTTACATCGCAATATTGGAAAAAATTACTTATTACAATGTTGCAACCAATGGGGAAACTGAATTTCACCATGTGATGAAAAAGATGTTGCCCAGCGAAACTGGTACCATTTTACCAACAATTCCGGCCCTTTCAAGCAGAAGCAATAATTTTAGCTATACATTCAACGGCGACTACAGGCTTCCACCGGATGGCCAAACCGCCAACATCATAGACCATACCAAAGAACACAGCGTTGAGGATTTTAATAATCTTTATGTTGTTGCGTGGATTCAGGGATTGGATAAGCAGGTTTTTCAGGCAGCGAATCTTTTACCGGAGGGCACTTCAATAGTCACTGAAAAGAGTGGTGTCCAGTCAGCTTTTATTTACCCAAATCCTGCAGAGGACGAACTTGTGACCGAGATCAGGTTTAACTCAGCCACAGAACTGACCTGCACGATAGTCGATGCATCGGGTAATTCAATTCTGACACGGCAGAGTAAATTCAGTGAGGGTAACCAAACGCTTCGATTTAATATTCAGCATTTATCATCGGGATACTATCAGGTGGTCTTGCATGATAAGGAAGGTAACAGCAGCGTACTTGAGTTTGTAAAAAAATAATTTGAGCTTCAGTATTCTGCGTTGCAGGAAAAAATTTGGTGAAGGCCCTTCTTATTTTTTCTACTTCTAGGAGTATTGTGAAAAAATCAGGAATTATTGAGTAAGGAGTTTTAATTTGAAGCCTTGGCACATGCCATTGTATTAATAATACTTTTGTGAATTCCGGAGATATACTATTGAAAACCCATTCTATTTCGAGACCTGAAAAATACGTTGGGTATTTTATACAGGCATGCGAAGTTGCGTGATCAATTCCGGATTTGATATCTTAAATGTACTGATATTCAATATAGCAAGCTTATTAAATATGTAGGTTAAGCATTTTACGAAATGCACAGTGTTGTGATGAGCCAGGTTTCTTTTGTTTTAGCATTACCCTGATCAGGTTCAAAAAATA